>DATJUC010000170.1:0-5285 GCA_035502675.1 Candidatus Acidiferrales bacterium
TGGTGCAAATACGCGATCGGATTGCCGGCGAACGGCCGCGGCAGTGCGAGCGCGAAGCATGCCGCCGAGCCGGCCGTCATCGCCCCTCGCGAAACGCCGGCGCGCTTCGCGTACGCGAGCGCTAGCAGGACGGTCAACGCCGCTGCCATCACGCCAAAGGCGGGGAGCAGCGCGGCGGCCAGCTTCAGCCCCAGCGACGTCGCTGCCGCAGCGCCGGCGCGCCACTGCACGGCAAAGACGACCGCGAACGCGGCCGCCAGGGCGATAAAACTCCAAGGAAGCGATGCCGAGACCGCCGCGACGAAGGGCAGGTCGCCGGCACGTTTGATCGCCGGAGCGATGCGTGCCTCGAACCAGGCGAGCGCGCGCCCGAGGCTAGAGTCTGCGGACGACCGCCTCGACGCGACCGATGATCTCGACATCGCTCGCGTAGATTGGCTCCATCGTGCGATTCTCCGGCTGCAGCCGGATGCGCCCCGGCTCTCGGTAGAAGCGTTTCACGGTCGCCTCGCCGTCCATCATCGCGACCACGATCTCCCCGTTGTTGGCGGTCCGCTGCGGCCGGACCATTATCAAATCGCCGTCTAAGATCGCGGCTTCGACCATCGACTCGCCCGCCACGCGAAGCATGAACGCGTCCGAAACGCGCGGCACGAAGCCGGCGCTGAGCGCGAGCTCGCCCTCGACGTCCTCTTGGGCGGTGATCGGAACGCCGGCGGCGACCTTGCCGAGAATCGGCATCACCACGACGTCGGGAGCCGGCGCCGCGAGCAGCTGGACGCCCGAGCGCATTGCGCGCGGCTTGGTGGGGTCGCGGGAGATCAGCCCGCGCTTCTCGAGGGCCTTGAGGTGGGCGTGGATCGTCGACGAAGACGACAGGCCGACGCGCTCGCCGATCTCGCGCACCGAGGGCGGATAGCCCCGCTCGGCGGTAAACTCGTTGATCGCCCTCAGGATCCGCTGCTGGCGTTCGGTCGCGGGCCTCTCCGAGGCGTTTCCACCCATTCCACCCTCCATAATTTTCGCCCGGGCCTTCATCAGAATGCCAGGCGTATGGCATGCGCGCCGGTTACCACCTTACCATATGGGACTGCAGAGATGCAAACATACGTTCGAAAACGCCTTGACATCGCTCGGCAGGTCTGTGGTAAAATCTAGTGGACGAACAGGCGTTTGGCACAACATGTGGGGTGAGAGCATGCGACTGAGACCGAAGAAGAAACCGACCCTCATGCCCGTCGTCGCATTGGCGGCGCTAGGCCTCATGGTCGCGCTGCCGACGCTCTCGAGCAACCGCCTCTACGCGGCGAGCGCGCAGCGCTACGTCAGCGTGACGGTCCAGTCGGGCGACACCTTGTGGTCGATCGCTTCGAGCCACAGTGGCCAGTCCGGCGACGTACAGGACACCGTCGACGGCATTACCGCCGCCAACCACTTGCGCTCGACGGCGCTGCAGCCCGGTCAGCGCCTGCGCATTCCTCAGTAACCTACGGCTTTTTTCCGGCCATCGAGTCAGAGACGAGTTTGAGCGTCGTCTGATATCGCGACGTCATCGTCCCCTGCGGGCCCTCTTCCTGGATCGTCTCGGCATTTTCAATGATGTCCGTCGGTATGAGCTTCGGATAGTCGTAGGTCAGCGTCGAGTTGACGGTCGTCGTCGTCGGTTCGCCGGTTTTCTGTTTTACGATGCGCAGCTCGTTGATCTTCATGATCCCATCGTGGTTGCTCGCGATCGTGTAGTCGGCGTGAACCGAGACCATCGAGTTGCTGTCGTCGACGACCCAATGCTGCTTGGCGTCGATCTGATTTGGATCGACGAAGGTCGTGCCGAGAAACCGCAGCAGCGTCAGCTCCTCCGAGTTGGTGACGTTCGAATCGCAGACGACGTTGGTGTTGCCGTAGACGACGCAGGTTCCGAGATCGGCCTTGCGGGTGTTCTGCCCGCTCTCGACGATGGTAACGATGAGTCCGCGGTCGGGCTGCTCGCGCAGCACTTGAACCGTCATCACGCCGTAGTCGTTGATCGCGCCCTTGTAATCGGCGGTTCCGTGCCCGGTCTCGCCGTAAGCCATCGAGTTGTGCTCGTTGAGCACGCCTTGCACGCCGTAGGTAAACGAGTAGACCAACGTGCGCTCGGGCGCCGGCGTATCCGCGACGGCAGTGGACGCGCAGCCGATAAGAACGAATGCAATACTGAGAAAAATCTTCATAACGGTCGAGCTCCCCTTGAAGTGTCTTTCTCGTTCGGGACCCCGTCCCGGAACGCCTCGCGCTCAGTACTCGTCGACGGGTTTGCCCGACGGCTTTTCGTGCAGGAAAAAGCGCGAGGAATACTTGGCCGAAATCGCTTCGAACTTCCGCGGCGGCAGCGAGAAGTCGAAGACGTCGGCGATGCTGGTCGCGCGGGCGTCGTTCTGCGTGAGATGCGGCAGGCGCCAATTGTCCTCGACGAATCGCAGAATGCTCGCGAACTCGTAGGGCGTGTGCGAGATGCGGCCCGGCCGAACGTACGGCGAGATCACCAGCATCGGAACGCGAAAACCGAACCCGCCGAAGTCGCCGCCCTTGGGCGGGGGCACGTTGTCGTACCAGCCGCCCCAATCGTCCCATAGCACGATCACCGCGCTCGACTTCCACTCGTTCGAACGCCCGATCGCGTTGACGACCTGCGCGACCCACGACGGACCGGTGTCGCTGCCGAAACCGGGATGGTCGGAGTTCGCGGCATCGGGAACGACCCACGACACTGCCGCCAGCCGGTTCGCCTTGGCGTCGGCGAGCACCGTCGTCTCCGGCGAGACGACGTTGGTCGACCATTGCGCGCCGTATCGGACGGCGCGGATGGCGTCGAACGCGTTCCACAGCGCGCCGCCGGTCGACTCGATCTCGGGCGTATAATACCGCCAGGAGACGTTCTCGGCGTCGAGCGCGTCGCGAATGGTCGCATACGAAAAGCACGGGAACGGCCCGTTCGGCGTAAGGTATCGTCCGTCGCGAGCGACCAGCGGCGTACGCGTTCCTTTCGGCGCGTCGCAGCCCCACGGCGCGATCGTCGGCCAATCGACCAGCGCTCTTTCGGACGAAATCTGAGTTCCG
This sequence comes from Candidatus Acidiferrales bacterium, assembly GCA_035502675.1. Lineage (GTDB taxonomy): Bacteria > Vulcanimicrobiota > Vulcanimicrobiia > Vulcanimicrobiales > Vulcanimicrobiaceae > DATJUC01. The sequence goes on from DATJUC010000170.1 coordinate 3,097, forward strand.
CCGGCGATCAAATCCTGGTGCGCGGTGAAGCTGCCGCTGCCTTGCGTCTGAAAGAGATGATCGGCGAGCGCGTAGCGCTTGGCGATCGTCCAGTACGGCGCGATCTCCGACGGGAAGACGTATTCGTAGGCGCGAGTGCCGGCGGCGTAGCCGTCGCCCATCGGCGCGACGTCGAATCCGTCCATCTTGCCGTGATCGTAGTCGGTGAGGAAATCGGTGTAGTGATGGCCCGGGATGAAGGTTTCCGTGAGCGTTACGGGCGTGAGCGGAATGCGTCCGGCGTTGCGTCCGAGGCCCGACGTCGCGCCGTCGGCTCCCGGAAAGGTCGCGAACAGATTATCGAAGCTGCGGTTCTCCTGGATGACGATGACCACGTGGCGAATGGGCGAGCTCGCCCGTCCGTCGCGTCCTGCGGCGGCGGTCCTTCCGCTAGGCACGCGAGGCGCGGGCACGATTGCCGTGCTCGAGCTCGCGCACGATGCTACGGCCAGCAGCGCGATCGCCGCCGCGAAACGCGCGCGACCGCTCACGTCAGTTGCGCCGGACCAGCAGGATGCTGTGGCCGCGGTGCTGGTTCAAAAACTCGAGACCCTCGGTCATCCACGAGTCGAGGCCGGCGCTGGAGTGCTTGGCGACTTCGGCCGCGACGTGGGTACGGTCGCGCAGCCACTGCAGCTCGGCGCGCGTCGTCGTCGGGAACACCGCGACCTCGCAATCCTCGCATTGGTAGCCGAACGTCACGGCGAGGGCGTAGCCGAGCGGCAGCTGTTCGCGAGCTGCGTCATCGACTTGGCCACGGGTGCTTCGCGGCGCGCCGTCTCCTGCTGCACCCAGGTCTCGGCGTCGGCGATCTTGCCGATCGGATTGTAACCGACCTGAATGCCCGGAATCTGCGACGGGTCGATGTCGTAAGGATTGGGCGGCAGTCCGGGCTGATCCGGATCTTGGAACGGATTGGGCGTTTGGCCCGGCGACGGCGTGCTGGCCAATCCGGTACCGTTGATCGAGGCGAGATATTCCTGCCCGGCGTGCTGGATGTCGCCGAGCTGTTCGGTCGTCACGAAGCCGTTGATGATGTCCAGCGAAACGCGCTGCATGGCCAGCGTCTTGAGCATGTCGGTCCGAAGCTGCTGCAGCTGCTTGTCGTCGTCGGCGTTTCCGGTCGGCTGCGCCAGCGAAGTGTTTTCGAGGAGCTGCTGGATCGCAATCTCGTTTTGCGCCAGCGGCGTCACCAGCTTCTCCATGTGCTGCAGCGCCATCGTCCGGCCGGGCGAATCGTAGTTGGTCGTGTCGTAGCCGTTCTGGCCGTTCTGCATGCTGGTTTGGATGTAGTCCTGGAAGATCGGGCCGCTCTTGGCGATGACGGCGTCATCCTGCAAGAACATCGCGACGGCCGGCAGCACGTGCTTCTGCAGTTCGGCGCACGCCGGCCGGCTGTAGACGCGAATGATCTGCGGAGGCGGCGTCGCCGTGGCGGCGGGTGTGGGAGACGCAGCTCCGATGTCGTGAGGCATCGCAACCGCGAGCGCTAAGAGCGCGCCCGCCGTAACGGCCGGAACGGTTTTGATCATCGCGCTAGACTATCCGAGAAACGTAAGGGACCCCTGCCGAAGCAAGGGCCCCTGGGTTCTCTCCGCGAGCGAGGTCGAGACTAGATCCGGACCTGCGCTTGGACGAAGAGCGTGAACGGCAGCGGCGTACCCGCTAGACCGTTGCTGGAGCTGGGTCCGTAGGACTGCAGCGTCTGCGGCATCGTTCCGCCACCCGGGTTGGCCACGCGATTGGTCGGGCTGTTCCCGTTGTAGTAGTTCGACGTGTAGAGGCTGCCGTTGGTCACGTAACCGCAGTAGTTCGGGCTGGGCGGATAGGCCGCCGTCCAAGGCTCGGCCGAGCCGCCGAAGCAGCTGCGGAAGAGGTTGGCGCCCGTCAGGGTCAGACGAATCTTCGGCGTCACGTCGTAGCTGACCTGAAGGTTTGCGGTCATCAGGTTCGGCTCGATGTACTGGCCGAGCGATGCGAAGTGGCCCGTCTGCGGGTTGGGGATGTAGAGGTAACCGGTCGCACCGACGCCGGCCTGCTTGAGGTAGTCGCAGTACTGGCCGTTGGCGTCCGGAACCTTGGCGAGCGTCTGGTTTTCCGTGCAGACGCGCGGGTCGACGCCCGCGACGTCCATCGGCGAACCGTAAGCG
>DATJUC010000171.1:0-10140 GCA_035502675.1 Candidatus Acidiferrales bacterium
AAGACCGGGAAATCCGACGCGAAGAGCGTCTGGATCGGCGGCGATCATCCGATCGCCGTGCAATCGATGACGACGACGGATACCGCCGACGCCGACAAAACGCTCGAACAGATCTACGGGTTGGCGATGGAAGGCTGCGAAGTCGTTCGCGTCACGGTCAAGGATCCGCCCGACGCGGCGGGACTTCCCGCGATCGTGTACCGCTCGCCGGTGCCCATCGTCGCCGACATTCACTTCGATCACAAGATGGCGCTCGCCGCGGTCGAAGCCGGCGTCGCGAAGCTGCGTCTGAATCCGGGGAACATTCGCGACCCGAAGAAAGTCGCCGAAGTGGTAACCGCCGCCAAGGAGCGCGGCATTCCGATTCGCGTCGGCGTGAACATGGGCTCGCTCGCGCCGGACCTCGAGAAGACGCTCGGTCACACCGCCGACGCAATGGTCGAGTCCGCGCTGCGCCACGTGGAGATTCTCGAAGAACACGGCCACACCGACATCGCGATCTCTTTGAAGGCGCACGACGTCCTCACGACCGTCGCGGCCTATCGGACGATGGATCGCCGCTTGCGCGAGCGGGCGACGCCCTACGCGCTGCACCTCGGCATCACCGAGGCGGGTTTGCTGCGCGACGGCACCATCAAGTCGTCGATCGGATTGGGGATCCTGCTGTTCGAAGGGATCGGCGACACCATTCGCGTTTCGCTAGCGGCCGATCCGATTGAGGAAGTTCCGGTTTGCTGGTCGATCCTCAAATCGCTCGGCTTGCGCGAAAAGGGTTTCGAGATCACCGCGTGTCCGTCGTGCGGGCGCGCCGAGATTTCGGTGCTGGAGCTCGGGCGGTCGGTGGAGGCCATCGCCAAGTCGTATAACGCGCCCGTCAAGGTCGCAGTCATGGGATGCGTCGTCAACGGACCCGGCGAGTCGAAGATGGCCGACGTCGGCGTAGCCGGCGGAAAGGGTAAAGGCGCCATCTATCGCGCCGGCGAGCTGGTCGGAACCTATCCGGAGAGCGAACTGCTCGGCATGTTGCGGCTCGAGATCGAGAAGGTCATCGTCGAGAAGTATCCGGCCTATCTCCACGAGGTCGGCGTGCAGACGTGACCTATCGGGCTCCGGGCTGGCGGACGCTGCTGGTGACCGCGGTGGTCGCGTCGATCGCATCCGCGTTGCTGGCGCTCTCGCGTCCGGTGGTGATGCTGGTCGACGGCGAACGCGTCGAGAGCGACGTTCAACCGATCGCAGCTTCGCACGACCGCGTCTACGTGCCGTTGCGCTCGATCGCCGACGCGTTGGGTGCCGACACGTCGGTCGACGACAAAGGGCAGCGCGTCGTCGTCGTGCGCGGCGGGCAGACGCTCGAGCTGCGCGTCGGCGACACGCACGCGAGGCTCGACGGCATGCCGATGACGCTGCGGCACGCGCCGTTCCGCGTTCGCGGACGGGTCATGATCTCGCTCAAGGCAATCGCCGACGCGTTCGACGTCCGCGCGACCTACGACCCGCGCACGGCGCGAATCGACGTGCTCACTCCGGGGATCGGACGCACCGTCGAGCCGCCGGGTGCCAACCTCGAGCAGACGCAGTAGCGCTCGGCCACGGGAAGTTCGCGATTACGCGAACTCGGTGAGGCCCTCGGGCTCCTCGACCGGAACGACTGCCTGCGGATTGGATTTGCGGAATCCGTACGCGAAGAAGAACACCAGCCCTCCGACGAGCGCGAGCGCGAACCACGTCCAGGTCGTGCGCGACAACCCGAAGACCGCCAAGAAGAGCGAGCAGACGATCCCCAGAACCGGAAAGAGCGGAACGAACGGCACGCGGAAGCTGCGCGGGAGATCGGGTTTGTGCTTGCGCAGGTAGAGCACTCCGGCGCAGACCACGGTAAAGGCGATCAGCGTCCCGATGTTGACGAGGTTGAGCAGGTTGTTGAGCGGCACGATCAACGTCAGGATCGCGACGGCGAATCCGGTCAGCATCGTGGTGACCAGCGGCGTCTTGAAGCGCGGATGGACTTTGGCGACCGCCGGCGGAAGCATTCCGTCGCGCGCCATGACGTAGAAGATGCGCGATTGTCCCAAGAGCGAGGCCAGTGCGACGCTGGTCGTTCCGGCGAGCACGCCGGCCGTGATGATCCAGGTCAGCCACGGCATGTGCAGCGGCGCGAGCGCGTAAACGAGCGGATTCTTGATCGGAACTTGCTGCCAGGGCACCGCGCCGACCAAGACGATCGCGGTCGCACAGTAGATTACGGTTCCGATGGCGAGCGCGCCGATGACGCCGACCGGCACGTCGAACTGCGGGCGCTTGCATTCCTCGGCGGTCGTGGTCGCCGCGTCGAAGCCGATGTAGCTGAAGAACACGTACGCGCCGATCGCAATGATGCCGTAAGGCTGAGCCGACTCCGCCGCGCCTCCGAAGGGGCGCAGCGTTCCCCAGCCGACCGGGTTGAAATTGTGCAGGTTGGCGAGGTGGAACAAGAAGACGCCGGCGATGACGAAGACGACCAGCGCGGAAACCTTCAGAATCACGAAGGCGTTATTGACGGTGGCCGACTCGCGAATGCCGATCGAAAGCAGGACGCTGAGGGCGATGACGAAGGCCGCCCCGACCACGTCGAACTGCGAGTGGGCGAGGTTCCAGCTGCCGAGCTGCCACCAAGCGCCGGTAATGTCGAGGTTCGACTGCTGGGCCCAGACGGGAAGCGCCCAGCCCGCGCTGCGCAGCACGTCTTGAATTGCGGCGGAGAACTGCTGCGCGACCGGAGCGGCGCTGATGCCGTATTCGAAGATCAGCGCGAAGCCGATGATCCAGGCGAACAGCTTGCCGAGGGTCGCGTACGCGTACGTGTACGCGCTGCCGGCGATCGGCACCATCGCGCCGAGCTCCGCATAGCAGAGCGCGGCAAAGAACGAGGTCACCCCTGCCAGCAAGAAGGAAACGATCACCGCCGGCCCGGCGCCCTTGATGCCGGTGCCGATCGTGGTGAAGATGCCGCCGCCGATCATCGTTCCGAGCCCGATGGCGATGAGATCTTTGGCACCGAGCGCACGCCGCAGGATTTTCCGGGTGCCGAGTTCGCGCAGCCTCTCGACGTTGGTGGTCGCGAAAAGCTCGGAGACGAAAGACATTCGGCGCAGCTTCGCAAGCAAGAGGCCTCACTCCCCCGGCCGAAGGCTGCCGCAATGGTCGACGATCCTTACGAGCGATTGCGCAAACGACGGATTTACGCTAACGCGTGGCTCGCCGTCGACGTTCACGATATCGTGCACGCCGGCGGCGTGCCCGGCGAGCACGTGGTCTTAGTGACGCCCGATCCGTGCGCGGTCGTCGTGGAAGACGGGGACGGATTGATCTTCGCAGTGCAGCCGCGTTTTGCGGCCGGGCGGCGAGCGATCGAGATCGTCAAGGGCGGACGGAATCCCGGCGAAACCGCCTTGGAGTGCGCGCGCCGCGAGCTGCGCGAGGAGCTCGGTTTGGCGGCGCGTTCTTGGGTCGAGCTCGGCCGGCTCTACGAGATTCCATCGGTCGTCGCCGGACCGGTCACGCTGTTTCTGGCGCGCGAGCTGGACCGGCTGGAGGCCGCGCCCGAGCCGCAAGAGCAGATCGAAAGCCTCCGCATGACGGTCGCGGAAGCCTTCGATGCGGCGGCGAGCGGGGCGATCGACGATGCGGTGACGATCGCCGCGCTCTTTCGCTACGGCCGCGTCCGGGGCCGTCTCTAGATCGCGCGCGTTACGACGAAGACGATTTTGGCGCCTTGCATGACGTACGCGGGCGGATAGATCACCGGTTGCCCGGGCTGCGCGCCGTAGATCGTTCCCCCGCCGACGATCGTGAACGGCTGCGCGTAGACGTTGGTGAGATTGGTCCCGTACAGACCGTATTCGAAGCCGGCGTTGCGATACGCGACGTGCGCGTCCAGGGTTGCGAACGGCGAACGGTTGAGTTCGTTGTACCATCCTTCGTAGTTGAGCTCGGCGCCGTACGTTAGTCCGCGCGGAACGTCGTGCTCCACGTCGACGTAGGCTTTGTGCAGCGGCTGGCCGAGAGACTGTAGTCCGGTCGCCAGCGTTCCGTCTTGGATGTTGGAAGGAATCACCGTCAGGTAGGAGCTGTCGACGTCCCAGCCGGCGCGAACGCGAAACGCCGGACCGAACTCCTGCTCGGCTGCGAGATCGATGCCTTGATACGGGCCGTCACCGGCGTTGATGGGAGAGCTGATCGGACAGGGCGGCGGCTTTGCGGGGCCCGAGACGATCGTCGGGTCGCACGGAATGATCGGCGAGACGACCAGTTGATTCGACGGCGCTCGCAGATTGGTGCGATACGCGTCGGCCGTGAGGTGCAGCCGGTGCCCGGCCTTGCCGAAGAAATGTTCGGCGCCCACCGAGTATTCGGTCGCGCGGTCGGGTTGTAAATCCGGGTTCCCGACGTAGACGACGCCGCCGACGGCGACGCGGTCGGCGAGCGGCGGAACCACCAGTTCCGAGAGCTGCGGCGCTTGGAACGTCGTACCGACCGACGCGCGCACCGCCGTGTCGCCGGTGGGCGTCCACACGAATCCGGCGCGCGGATCGAACGACGTTCCGAAGATGCTGAAGTCGCTGAAGTAGGTCGCGAGCGAATAGTGGATGTGGCTCGTTGGATCGCCGTCGTAGCGCAACACGGCCGAGCGCTGCGTTTGATCGATGGTCTGTACTTGGTTGGGCGGCGAGGCTGCGTCGTCCGGCGTCACGGCGGCGACCTGCGGCGGCGGCGCCTGCAGCCACTGCGCCGTCACCTGACCTTGTACGTAATCCGTCGTGAGGTTTTCGGTGCCGAGGTCGTATTTGAACGACAGCGTGCCGTCGCCGAAGCGGTGGTCGACCTGAAGCCAATCGTCGGTCCAGTCGTCGCGCTGGTTGTAGAGATACGGCAGGGTGTCCAAACCGGGTCCGTCGACCGACTGCGAGTTGAGGGTCGAAAGGTGACTGAACGCCAGGACGGTCGCGGGTGCGCCGTCGATGGTTTGGCTGCCGAGCGGCAACTGAAGATCCAGACCGTAGTTGTCTTGGGTTGCTCCGAGCGTCGTGCCCGCAAAGCTTTGATAGCCCCACGGGCCGTCGGAGATCGCCGAAGCGGGCGCGAGGGCGTCGCCGGCGCGCACGGCGTCGCCTGTGTCGCCGCCGAAGTTCGGCGGCGTGTAGTTGGTGAGCAGCGCGGACTCGTCTTTGAAGACCGAATCGCCGCGATAGTCGAGTTGAATGTAGCCGTAGCCGTTGTCGCCCCCGAGCTGATACCGCAGCTTGCCCAGCAGCGAGTCGTCGTACATGCCGCTGCCCACTTGCTGCGGATAGTCGTGCTTGGAGGAATAGTCGGGGCCGGTTCCCGGCGTAGGCGCATCGATGGTTTGGTTCACGGATCCAAGCGACGTGGCGCCATGCAGCGAAAACGCAAAGCCGAAGCGCCCGTCGCTGCCGGTCGCCTGGGCCGTCGAGCCGAAGCTTCCGTAGGACCCGCCGAACATTCGCACCAGCGCGTGCGGCGTGGTCGTCGGCTCCAGCGTCGTGATGTTGATCGCGCCGCCGATGGTGTTGGGCCCGAGCAGCGACGAAGGTGCGATGCCGTAGATCAGCTGCACGCTTTGCAGCGCCGCCGGATCGACCAGCGAGAGGTCGAAGTCACCGGTGTTGCCGTTGTTGACTTGGTGGCCGTCGACGTTGACGAGCGTTTCGGTCGGGTCGGGACCGCGCACCGCAAACGAGACGGTGGCATTACTGCCGCCGCCGAGCGGCAGGACCGGCGTCGTGGAGAGCTGACTCCAAATCATCGGCGTCACGTTCGTCTGTCCGGCGGCGGCGTACGGCTGGGCCGAAATGCTGACCGTGGGCGCCGCCGAGGTCGAGACGGTCTGTCCGCTCTCCGCACGGACCTCGCCGATGGTCATGAGCGAGTTGGTCGTCGCGCGTGACAGCACGAGGGTGAGCGTTGCGTGCTCTTCTCCCAGGGTCGCGACGCGCGCGGCGATTGGTTCGTATCCGGGTGCGTAGGCCGAGACCGAGTAGGTCCCCGGCGGAATGTGATGCAGCGTGAATCGGCCCCTGGCGTCGGTGCCGGCGGTTTCGTGGCGCGCCGGCGAAGTGAGCGTGACGGTGGCGCCGGCGATCGGCGTTCCGTCGGTGGCCGTTACGGAGCCGCGTACTTCGGAGCGATCGTCCGCCGCGGCCGTGACCGGTGGGAAAAGACATGCGAGCGCGCACGCACACGCGAGCGCCGCACGTCGTCCTGACGTGAGCATAAAAAACGTCTCCGGAGAAAAGTGAAAGAAGAAGCTTAGCCGGAGATCGCGAGAGGAGGGCCGCGCTTGCGGCCGCGCCGAGCGAGCAGAATGCCGCCGGCGCCAAGCACCGCCGCGGCGGCGGTGTCGAGAACCTGAATCGGAAGCGGCGGCGTGGTGCGGCGGCGAACGATCGCGACCGCAACGCGCACGATGAATGCTTCGGCGCGGGCCGCGACGCGGACGATGCGATGCAGCGCGAGGGCCGCGAGCGCGCCGCATACCACGCAGGAAGCGGCTCCGAGCAGCAACGATCCGCCGAACAGATCGCCGAGGTCGTCGACGCGGACGCCGAGCGTCGCACAGTCGAACCACTCCATGCCGACCAGAAGCACGACCGTCAGCGGAACGACCGCGGCGCAGAACGTCCACGGCGAGCCGATGCCGTTGCGCAGCGCGCCGAGGAGGGACGTCCGCGAGGTACAGCGCGCTTGGAGTGCATCCACGGTGGCCCGTACGAGAAAGGCGAGGGCTCCGACCGCGACCGCCGCGAGCAAGAGGGCGCGCGAGTGGTGCGCCATTCCGTCGTAGGCGTCGTGGGCCAGCAGGTAATCGCCGGCGACGTCGATCGTGACGTGTGCCGCGGCGGCCCCCAAAGCGGCGGCCATCGCGACCAGCGTCAAACCAAACGCGTTCTGCGAGCGCATGCGAGTGGGGCTCTTTGGCGCCCCGCCCGCCCCTCCTTCCGAGGCTAGCTCGGCGGCGCGGCCGCCGGATTCCAGAGGTGCTCCGGGACGCCCTCGCGAGCGTTGATCCACCGCGCCCAGACGAAGAGTGCGTCGGAGAGGCGGTTCAGGTAGCGCAACGGCTCCTCGGAGAGATCGCCGTCCTGGTCGCGCAGCGTGACCGCAAGGCGTTCGGCCCGGCGGCAGACGGTTCGCGCGACGTGGAGGAAGGCACCGGTTTTGGAGCCTCCCGGATGAATGAAGTTCGCCAGCGGCTCGAGGTCGCGCTGCGCCTCGTCGATGGCCCGTTCGAGCGCGCGAGCGTCGGCCGGCTCGACGACCGGCATCGTCGAACGGCGATCGCCGGGAAGCGTCGCGAGGTCGCTGCCCAAGTTGAACAAGACATCCTGCGTCCACGCCAGCCAGGCATCGAGCCGCGCCGACGGCGGGTCGGCGTCGATTCGCGCCCGCAGCTCCGCTCTCGCCGCCCCGACGAAGCTCGAAAGTTCGTCGACGGTTCCGTACGTTTCGATGCGCAGCGCATTCTTCTTGACGCGCTGTCCGCCGGCCAGGCCGGTTTCACCGCGATCGCCGGTGCGAGTGTAGATCCTCGTGAGCTTGGGCATGCTGGCGCCATTCGCGGGAGGTCGCGTCGCCCCCGTGCCGGTCGCGTTGCGCCGATCTCGCTTGCGCTGTCGTACCGCGTGCCGTCCGCGACGCGTCCAAAGCGCGCGCGATTGCCGGAAGGCGGTCGGGCCCGGTCGCGCGAAGCGGGGCCGGTCATGTCCGAAGCCCTCGCACCGGTGGTCGTCAAGGAGATCCCTCCTAAGGCCGACCTTTCCGCGTGGTACACGGCCGTCTGCCTGCGGGCCGAGCTGGTGTCGTACTCGCCGGTACGCGGCTGCGTCGTGCTGCGCCCCAACGGCTTCGGTCTATGGGAGAATCTTCAGCGGCATCTCGACGAACGTTTCAAGGCGACCGGTCACGAAAACGCCTACTTCCCGCTGCTCATCCCCGAAGGCTTACTGATGAAGGAGGCCGAGCACGTCGAAGGCTTCGCGCCGGAAGTGGCGTGGGTCACGCAGGGCGGCCAGGAACAGTTGACGGAGCGCCTTGCCATTCGTCCGACCTCGGAAGTCATCATCGGGACGATGTACGCCCAGTGGGTCGAGTCGTATCGCGATCTTCCGATCCTCATCAATCAATGGTGCAACGTGCTGCGCTGGGAGAAGGCCACGCGCCCGTTTTTGCGCACGATGGAGTTCCTCTGGCAGGAGGGGCACACGGCCCACGCGACGGCGGAGGAAGCTCGCGAAGAAACGCTGCGCATGCTCGACGTTTATCGCGATTTCGCCGAGAACGTCGCGGCACTGCCGGTCTACGCCGGCCCCAAAAGCGCGAGCGAACGATTTCCGGGCGCCGTCGAGACGTACTCGATCGAAGCGCTGATGCCCGACGGCAAGGCCCTTCAGTCGGGTACTTCGCACGATTTGGGCCAGAATTTCGCCAAGGCTTACGACATTACGTTCACCGACGCGGATCAGCAGATCAAACACGTCCATACGACGTCGTGGGGCATGTCGTGGCGGATGCTGGGTGCGGTGATCATGGCCCACGGCGACGATCGCGGACTTCGCATCCCTCCGAAACTCGCTCCGATCGAAGCCGTTTTCGTGCCGATCGTGCGATCCGGCGACGATCGCGCGGTCGCGGCTTGCCGCCGTGCGGCCGACGTTCTCGCCAAAGCCGGTTTTCGGGTTCGCGTCGACGCGCGCGACGAGCAGCCCGGTTGGAAGTACAGCGAGTGGGACGTCCGCGGCGTTCCGGTTCGGATCGAGATCGGTCCGCGCGACGTCGATGCCGGCACCGCCGTCCTGGTTCGCCGCGACCGGCAAAAGGGCGAGTCCGAGCAAAAACGCAGCGTTCCGGTCGACGCACTGGCGGTCGAACTTCGGCCGCTGCTCGACGACATCCAGCGGTCGCTCTTCGAAAGCGCCGCGGACTTTCTAAGGGCCCGAACGCTGAGCGTCGACGAGCGCGAAGCCTTCTTACGAGCTTGCCGCGAACGCGCCGGAATGATCGACGTCGCATGGTGCGCCCGCGCCGAGTGCGAGGCCGAGATTAAAGCCGAAACCGGTGCCACGACTCGGGTGCTGCACCCGCTGCGCGCGGGCGACGTACGGTGCGTGCACTGCGGCGAACCGGCCAAGGTACGTGCGTATTTCGCCCAATCGTACTGAGATGCGGGCGTTTCGATCGATTGCCGTCGCCATCGCGCTGCTGGCTGCGGCGGCGACCTTCGCGGAGGCGGCGGCTCCGACGGTTGCGGAGCTGGACGCGACGCAGCGCGCGGCCGGGAATCGCATCGATCTCGCAACCGCGATCGGGCGCTCGGTCTTTACGACCACCTGGCCCGCGCAGGTGACGCAGATTTCGGCCAACGCCGTCGGCCGGCATCTGGTGATCGGGATCCGCTTGTGGGGCGTGAAGTTCCACCATCCGTTGACGCGCGCCGAGTTTGCCGGCGAGATCGCGGCCTTGGTACGGCGCGCCTTCGCAGCAGCACCGGCGGCCGAGGAAGTCGACGTCTGGGCCAGCGTGCCGGTCGTGCTCGGCAAGGACGTCGTCGTCAGCGGCGACCTTGCGATTCCGACCACGAAGACGGTCTTCAGCTTGTCGGTCCGCCGCGGCGAACCGTCGCCGTCGGTCACCGCGCGGGCGCTGCGTGGGCCGGGGGCGTATTGGAACCAAGAATGGGCGGCCGCAGCTTTCCAGAAGCAGAGCACTTGATGTACCGCAAGACCACGCTCGATTCGGGCCTGCGCGTTCTGACCGAGGCGATGCCCGCCGTACGCTCGGCTACCGTCGGTATCTGGGCCGACGTGGGTTCGTGCGTCGAGAGCCGGGAACGCCGGGGCATTTCGCACCTGGTCGAACACATGCTCTTCAAGGGAACGCAGCGCCGCAGCGCCCGCGCCATTGCCGAAACGATGGACGGCGTCGGCGGCAATCTCAACGCGTTCACCGATAAAGAGACGACTTGCTACTACGCTAAGGTCATCGATCGCCACGTGCCGTTGGCGGTCGACGTGCTCGCCGACATGTTTTTGAACTCGGTCTTCGACCCTGCGGAACTGCTCAAGGAGCAAAAGGTCGTCCTCA
>DATJUC010000172.1:0-7220 GCA_035502675.1 Candidatus Acidiferrales bacterium
GCATACCGGTCTCTTCGGCCCTGGCCGAGACCGGCGGGATCGGGATCCTACGGGTTGAGGCAGGGTTTCGAGGAGTGGCCGGTTCCGTTGAGCGCGTTCTGGATCGCGGTGTGCAGCGACTTGCTCAGGGGGAAGTATCCCAGCTTGAGCGTTGCTTGGTAGGCGGTCTCGGACGCGGTGGTCTTGGCGCCGGTGACGTAGTTGACGATCGTCTTGTCGTCGGCGTAGTGCGCGTTGTTCTTTTGATAGAACAACAGATAGCTGATGGCGACGATCGGGTACGCGCCCGCGGGCTGCTTCTGGAAGTGGTCGGGGTTGACGAAGATGATACAGTCGGGACGGGTCGTGGGGATGGTTTCCGACGGAACGTCGCCCGAGCCGCCGTAGGTGATGTCGCGGGCGACCAGCTTGTCGATGCTCTTGTGAATCGACTTCGGATCGCTGAGCGCGTTCACGAAGATCGGCTTGCCTTTGTCTGCGCCGCTTGCGTAAACGCCGGACTGGACCGACGGAACGTCGACCGTCGGGTTGGCCGAAGCCGCCCACGCGCCCTCGACGTAGCCGGTGGAGTACGGCGTGCTTTGGATAGCGGCCAGGACTCCCGGATTGCCGCTCTCGCCGATGAAGCGCGAGTTGGGATCGGTGGCACTGCCGGGTCCGGGCCAGGTTTGGTTCGCACCGAACGTCCAGGCCGCCGAACGGCCCGAGCCTTGATACGGCGCGCCGTCGTACGGCGCTTTCCACGACGACGTGCATGCCGTCGAGAGATAGTTGGTGGTGTAGAAGCTCGTACCGCTGCCGTCGGAGCGGAAGTAGAACGTGATCGGCTGATTCGGCAGCTTGTCGGCCTTCACGCCGTTGTCGGCTGCAATGGCCGGATCGTTCCAGCTAGCGACGGTGCCGTTCGCGATCGCGCAGAACGTCCAGGTCGAGAGCTTCATGCCGTTGGGGAAGGCTTTGCCGAGCTCTTTGGGCCGGTAGGCGTACGTAATCGCGCCGCCGACCGAGGGAAACTCGAACGGCTCGCCCTGCCCGCTCCCGGCGGTGCCGCCTTCGCGGTCCGGCAGGTAGTACGAGGTATAGTCGGCCGCGAGCAGCGCCTGGTCGGAGCCGGCGAAATCGGGCGGATCCTGGCGGCCGCCGAAGCCGGTCGGACTGGCGCCGATCGGCGCGCACGCCTGCGTGGTGGCGTTGGCAACGCCTTTTTCGGCGCCGTCGGAGGTGTAGACCGCGCGGCCGAAGCCGCTTCCGGTCAGGCAGTAATAGATCGTGCCGGTGGTGGGCGCCAACGCGAAGAGAGAGCCTGTTCCCGGCGGCTCTTGAGGTCCGTTGAACGCGCCCGTCGGTTGATTTCCGAGGTTGTAGGCATAGGCTGGGAAGGTCGCGCCGCCCGCATGAAGGTCGGCCGAGCTGAAATCGTGCGCGCGATGTTTCCCGTAGGCGCCCGCGCGCGCGTTTGGCTGCACGCCGGGCATCGTCGTTACGCCGGCTGATTGGCTGTTGCAGGCGGTCAACGCAAACGCCGGCGCGGCCATCAGGAGCAACGCAGAAAGGGCCTTTCTCATTCCTGATTCTTTCCTTTTGTGGCGCCCCCCGCGGGGGCCAGAGCAACAGAGAGGGCGGCGAAGCAGCTCTCTAGACCGATGCTAGACGAGCAAAAACCGCAACGCATCCCGGGAATCGCGGCCTGCGTTAATCCGCTAGCGGCGCCCATTACGCAATGCTAAGAAATTCTATGTAGCCTTAAGTTTCGGCGCCGTTTTGCAGAGGGGTGTCGACGATCTGCCAGCGCGAGCGCAGCCCCAAGCGCGAGAGAATCGAGCTCACGTGCCGCTCGACGGTGTGCTCGCTGATCTGCAGCGTACGCGCGACCTCGCGATTGGACGCGCCGCGGCGGATGAGATGCGCGACTTGCTGCTCGCGGCGCGTGAGGGAAATCGCGTTCGGCCGGCGCCGCGGCGCCGCGTCCGCAACGCCGTCGTTACGGACCAACAGGAGCATGGCTTCGTTGGTCCAGTGGCGCAAACCGATCGCGTCGAAGGCACGTGCGGCGTCGCCCGCACTGTCGACCGTGCCGCTCCGATTGCCTTCGCGGAGGCGAAGGTGGGCGCGCGCGAGCAGCCAGTGCGCCTCGACGTAGCGGCGGTTCGGGCGCAGGATCGCGTGCAGTACGTCGACCGCGTAGCGCGCCTGATCGAACGAACCCCAGCGCGCGACGAGGCCGAGGAACTCGACGGTGTCGGAGACGCTTTCCGCGCACGCCAGCGCTCGGCGAACCGCCAGTGCCAACCGCGACCCTGCCGGAGGAACCGCGCCCACGAATGCGAGTGCGGCCGCAGTGGCGGCGATCGCGGCCGCCGGATCCTGCGAGGCGAGCGCGGCGTCGAGGGTGGCGGTTCCCGACCAGCGCGCCGCCGATGCCGAATCCCCGGTCAGCAGCGCATAGGCGGCCCCGGCCGGCGCGAGCAACGCCAGCGCGTCGGCGGCCGGAGCGGCGGCGGCGGCCTCGTCGAGCAACTCGCCGCTGCGATCCAGGTCGTCCTGATCGACGGCGATCTGCGCCGCGGCGGCAATGCACCGCAGGCGCCAGGCGGGTAGACTGCGGGTGGCGGCCAGCGAGAGCGCCTCGTCGACGGCGCCGCGAGCGACCTCGAAATCGCCGAACGCGCGGGCGTGCCGTGCCAGGCGTTCGAGGGCGCCGACGGCGAGAAACGAGCGCGTCTCGTCGAGCGCGCGGTCGCGCGCCTCGCGCAGCAGGTCGTAGACTCCCTTTGCGTCGCCCGACCACGCGAGCACGCCGGCGGCCGCAAGCAGATCGTCGGAACCCAGATCGCTGCCGAGTTCTTCTAACACCGCTGCGATCTCGGTGTATCGCTCGCAGCCGAAGAACGCCGGATTCACCGCGAGCGCAAGGGCGCGGTGCAAGCCGCAGAGTGCGAAGACCGCCGCCGCGCGTCGCAGTGCGGCGGCCGGCGGAAGGACCGCATGTGCGAGCAGGTGCGAGGCCTGCGCGAATTCGGTCAGAGCCAGCGCGGCGTCGACCGCATCCTCGCCAACCCTGCGTCGCATCGCCACCGAGCCTAGCAAGCGACTCTTAAGGGCCTATTACGGCCGGTTAAAGGGAAGCGTTTCGAGGTTCCGGGCCGCCGAACGCGAACGCAGGGCCGATTCAATGACGCAGTACGACCCCAAGGCGATCGAAGAACGCCTCTACGAGCGTTGGGAACGCGCGGGCTACTTCCACGAGGAGCCCGATCCGGCGCGCCCGCCGTTCGTAATCTGCATGCCTCCGCCCAACGTTACCGGACGCGCGCACCTCGGCCACGGCTCCACCTTTACGCCGATGGACGTCATGACGCGCTATCATCGGATGCTCGGCAACAACGCCGACTGGCTGCCGGGCGTCGACCACGCGGCGATCGCTACCGAGGCCGTGCTCGTTCGCGAGATCGCGAAGGAGGGCCTGACCCGCGAGGACTTGGGACGCGAACGCTTCGTTGCGCGCGCCTGGGAGTGGTCGCGGACCTACGGCGGCCAGATCGAGAAGCAGTTTCGCAAACTGGGGTTCGGCCCGGACTGGGAGCGCGCGCGCTTCACCATGGACGAAGGGCTTTCGGCCGCGGTCCGGCGCGTCTTCGTGCGGCTTTACCGCGAAGGCTTGGTCTATCGCGGCCGACGGCTGATCAACTGGGATCCGAAAGGCAAGACGACCGTCTCCGACGCGGAGGTCGATCGCGTCGAACGCGACGCCACGCTGTGGCGCATCCGCTACCCGCGCGCGGCCGGCGATTTGGCCGACGGAATCGAGGTGGCGACCACGCGACCGGAGACGATGCTGGGCGACGTTGCGATCGCGGTCCATCCGCAAGACGCCCGGTTCGCGCGGTGGATCGGTGCCACCGTCTTGGTTCCGCCGCTGCTGCAGCGCGCGATTCCGGTTATCGCCGACGCCTGCGTCGATCCCGAGTTCGGCACCGGTGCGGTCAAGGTAACGCCGGCCCACGACGCGACCGACTACGAGATCGGACTGCGTCACGGACTCGCGATGCCGACGGTGCTGGATCTGCGCGCCCGCGTGAGCGGCGCCGAAGTCGACGTCGGCCCGTACGAAGGGCTCGACCGGTTCGAAGCGCGACGGCGGATCGTGGCCGACACGGCGCAGCTCGGTTTGCTGGTGGCCGAGGAACCGTACCGGCACGCAATCGCCGTGAGCGATCGAAGCGGCGACGTCATCGAGCCGCTGCTCTCGCTCCAGTGGTTCGTCAAGATGGAATCGCTGGCCGCACCGGCGCTGCAGGCATATCGCGAAGGCCGCGTGCGATTCGTTCCCGAGCGTTACGGGCGCACCTACGAGCAGTGGCTCGAGAACATCCGCGACTGGAACGTGTCGCGGCAGATCTGGTGGGGCCATCAGCTTCCGGTGTGGTACGTACCCGACGGTACGCCGGTGGTCGCGGAGACGGAAGAGGAAGCGATCGAGATCGCGATGCGCGAGCACGGAACCCGCGAACTGACGCGCGATCCGGATACGCTCGACACCTGGTTCTCCAGCGGGCTGTGGCCGTTTTCGATTCTCGGCTGGCCGCAGCAGACCGCCGAGCTTTCGTGCTGGTATCCCTCGCAGGTGCTGGTTACCAGCTTCGACATCATTTTCTTGTGGGTGGCGCGCATGGTTATGCTGGGCATCCACTTCATGGGCGACGTGCCGTTTCGCGACGTCGTGATCACGCCGCTGGTCTTCGACGCGCAGGGCCGCAAGATGTCCAAGTCGCTGGGCAACGCGATCGATCCGATGGATCTGGCGGAACGTTACGGCGCCGACGCGTTTCGCGTCTCGATCCTCCGGCAGATGCGCTTGGAGAGCCAAGAGATCCGCTACCACGAGGCGCGCTGCGAAGAGGCCCGCAACTTCAACAACAAGATTTGGAACGCGCTGCGCTACGGCAAATCCTTTCCCGAGGGTTTTCCGAGCGCGATGACCCTGCCGCCGCAGGACGGCCTGACGTTGGCCGACCGCTGGATCCTCACGCGGCTGCGCGACGCGATCGTGCGGGTCGGCGAACGGCTCGACCGCTACGATTTCGGAAGCGCGACCGACTCGATTTGGCGATTCCTATGGTACGAGTTCTGCGACTGGTACGTCGAAGCGACCAAGGAGCCGGGCAATACGGCGAGCCGCGCGCCGGTGTTTTCGTTCGTCCTCAACAACGCGATGCGGCTGCTGCACCCGGTGGCGCCGTTCATCAGCGAAGAGGTTTGGCTGTCCCTGCCGCACGACGGCCAGTCGATCATGACGGCGACGTGGCCCGATCCGCTCGAGGTACCGGCCGACGCAGCGGCGGCGGCGACGTTCGAGTCGCTGCAGCAGGCGGTCGAGCGCGTGCGCAACCTGCGCGCCGAGATCGGATTGAGTCCCCGCGATCGCATCGACGTCGACGTTCCGTCCGACGTTCCCGACGACGTGGCGCAACTGCTGGTGCATCTGTGTGCCGGTACCCTGCGGCGCGTCGGCGCTGCGGGCGGCGACGTCGCGGGTGCGCTCGCCGCGGTCTCCGGGCGCGCGCCGCGCGACTTGCTGGAGGCGCGGCATCGTAAGGAACTGGAGCGCCTGGCCAACGAAGTGGAGCGCTTGGAAAAGAAGCTGGCGAACGCGCAGTTCGTCGCCAAGGCCGCGCCCGGCGTCGTTGCGAAGGAACGGGAAAAACTCGCCGGCTACCGGCAAGAGCATCAACGCGTCGCAAAGGCGGTTGCCGACCTTGAATGAGATGAGTTCCACGCAGGCCTCGCGCGTGCTGGTGCGCGCCGGCGAAATCCAGCGAATCGTGGCGCGACTGGCACGTCAAATCGTCGAGCCCGACGACGCGCAGCAGGGACTGTTTCTGCTGGGCATTCGTCGCGGGGGAGAAGCGCTGGCCGCGCGACTGGCGGCCGAAATCGAACGGATCGGCGGCCGCGCACCGTCGCTTGGGTTTTTGAACATCAACCTTTACCGCGACGACCGAGTCACCCACGAAATGCCGGAATCGCAAATTCCGTCCGACGTCTCCTCGAAAACGGTCGTGATCGTCGACGACGTCCTCTACACCGGACGAACGATTCGGGCCGCGCTCGACGCGGTCATCGATCTCGGGCGGCCGTCGGCGATTCGCCTGTGCGTGCTCGTCGACCGCGGTTTGCGCGAACTACCGATTCAAGCCGACTACGTCGGGCGGGTCATTCCGACCAGCCGCCGCGAGCGAATCGAGGTTTCGCTGTCGCCGCAGGCTGCGCCGACCGACGAGGTAGCGATCCTTGCGGATACGCCGTAGCCTGATCGACCTCGACGATCTGGCGGCCGACGAACTCACCTATATCTTCGAACGGACGAAGGCGTTCGAGCGCAAAGAGCCGGGGCCGATCTTGGCCGGCACGGCGGTGGTGAACCTCTTCTTCGAGGCGAGCACGCGAACGTTTACGTCGTTCAATCTGGCGGAGCTGCGCTTGGGCTGCGACGTCGTGAACCTTTGGCATCGCGACGCGAGCCTGGCGAGCAAGGGCGAAACCCTCGAAGATACTGCGATCACGCTGGGCGCGATGGGCGTCAACGCGATCGTCGTGCGGCATCCCGAGCCGGGATTTCCGGCGCGCATGGCGCTGGTCTTCGACGGGCACGTCGTCAACGCCGGGGACGGGGCGCACGCGCACCCGACGCAGGCGCTGCTGGACATCTATACCTTGATCGAAGAGTTCGGCGACGTGCGCGGGCGAGCGGTCGCCATCGTCGGCGACATCTTGCACAGCCGCGTCGCACATTCGACCATCCGCGGACTGCGGCGGCTCGGCGCGCACGTCGTGCTGGTCGGTCCGGAATGCTTTCTCACCCACGATTACGCCCTCGACGGAGTCGCGGTCGAGCGCGACTTCGACGCCGTGCTGCCGGGCGTCGACGCGGTCATCCTGTTACGCATTCAGCGCGAGCGCTTCGAGGAGATGCCGATTACCGACGAAGCGTACGTCGCAGCCTACCGGCTCGACGCGCGCCGCCTCGGCCTGGTGCGCGACGACGCGGTCATCATGCATCCCGGTCCGTACAATCGCGGCATGGAACTCGACGATTGCGTGCTGGCGCACGCCGGCTGGCGGTACGCCAAGCAGGTCCACCACGGGGTCGGCATCCGCATGGCCGTGCTGGATTTTCTGGTGCATGGGAAACGCTGACGGCCCGCTTCTCGTAAAAGGCG
>DATJUC010000173.1:0-5516 GCA_035502675.1 Candidatus Acidiferrales bacterium
CAGGATGCGGTAGCTGCGCGGGCCAAACGGCTCGATCTCCAAACCGCCCTCCTCCAGCGCGCCGATCGAAGCGTCCAGAGCTGCGCTTTCGGCGGCGTTCAGCTCCACGGTGATCGGAACGAGCAGCGGCTCGTTGGGAGCGGGCTCCCGCGCCCGCGCGACGATGCGCTCGTAGGCTATGCGCTCGTGGGCGGCGTGTTGATCGACCAGCAGCAGCCCGTCGCCGTCGGTCGCCAGGATGTAGGTGCGATGAAGCTGCGTCAGCACGCGGATACGCGGACCCGGAACCTCGTCCGGCACCGAAGGTATCGCGCTCTCGAAGAGCGAGGCGACGTGCGCGACTCCGGCGTCGATGGGCCCGCGCTCGAACGACGGCGAGATCGCCGTCATGCGGCTGCGCGCATCGGCCTGGAGCGTTGCCGCGATCGCGCGCCGGACCGCGTCGAAAACCTGCGTCGCGTGGCGAAAGCGCACGTCGCTCTTGGTCGGATGGACGTTCGGATCGACCTGATCGGGCGGAAGATCGAGAAAGATCGCACCGTACGGATGTCTCCCCAGCATCGCGAAGGTTGCGTACCCCGCGGTCCAGGCTCCGGCCAGCGCCGCGCTCCGCACCAGGCGGCCGTTGACGAAGAGCAGCTGCATGCGCCGGTCGGCACGATCCGACCCCGGCGCGCTGACGTAGCCGCGCAACTTGCCGTCGAGCGAACGTCCGGCCGAAGCATCGAGCTCGAGCATCGATTTTGCCGGGTCGCGTCCGAAGACCATGGCGAGACGCTCGCGCGGGTCGCGGGCCGGCGGCATGATCCACACGTCGCGATCGTCGTGGCGCAGGGTGAAGGCGACGCTCGGATATGCCAGCGCGAAACTCGAAAGCCACGCGGAGATGCGATTGAACTCCGTTTGCGGCGAGCGCAGGTACTCGCGGCGCACCGGAACGTTGTCGAACAGCGCGCGCGCCTTGACGCGCGTTCCGACCGCCGCCGCCTCCGGCTCGATCGCGCCGACCGCCTCGGCGTGAGCCGATACGCGCGCTCCGATGGCGTCCTCGCGGCGCCGCGAGACGACTTCGAGCTGCGAAACGGCCGCGATCGAGGCCAACCCTTCGCCGCGGAAGCCGAGCGTCGCGACCGCGTTGAGGTCGGCGGCTTCGACCAGCTTGCTGGTCGCGTGCCGGCGAACCGCCAGGACCAGATCGCCGGAGGCAATCCCTTCGCCGTCGTCCACGACTTCGATCGAGTCGACGCCGCCGCCGGCGATCGCGACCGTGATACGCGTCGCGCCCGCATCGATCGCGTTCTCGACCAACTCTTTCACGACGGAGGCGGGGCGTTCGACGATTTCTCCGGCGGCGATCTGACCGATCGTTATGGGGTCCAGCGTGCGGATGCTCAATCCAACGGCCATATCAAGAACGCGGTTCCGACCAAAGCGATGACGGCACCGCTGATGACTTCGCCGTAGCGTTCCAGCGGTCCTAAGCGCAATCGCTGCAAGGCGCCTCCGGCGAACGCGCAAAGCGCCACGTACGTGACGATGGTGCTGGCCGCGAAACAGACCGCCATGACGGCCAAAAGCTTCGGCCCGAAGCGCGCGGCCGCGAAGAACGCCGGGATTCCTTCGACCATCGGCGACGAGCCGAGGATCAGTAGAAGCGTCATCCGCGCACCGCCGCGTCCCGAAACGGCCTCGCCGCCGTCTGCGGCGCCCGATCGCACTTCGATCCACGACGCGATCGCGATCCACAAGCCGAACGCGATCAGTGCCGCGCTCGAGAGCAACGCGACCAGGTGGCCGAACCGAACCGCCAGCGCCGCGCCGGCGATCCAGACGATCGCACCGATCGCCAGCGTCGAGAGCGTGTGCCCCAATCCCGCGATCGCGGCCGAGCGAATCGTCTGCGCGCGGCTCCACCCGTCCTTGCGAGCCAGCACCGCGATCGGCATCCAATGATCCGGCACGGCCGTATGGCCGACGCCGACCACGACGACCGCTCCCACGAGCAGCCACTCCGCGCCGTTCATCGCAGGCACGTTTTTTCCAACCGAATCGCGTCGTCCGACACGAACGCGTTCATCGCACCGCGAGCCGCCGCAATCTCCCTGACGGTGTGCGACATGTCGCGCGCTTCTACGATCGCCGCACTATACCCCCAAAAGGGTATTCTTCGGGATGCGCGCATCCTGAGGCTTGACTAAGTCGACGCGCCGGGTATCCTGGGTGAGACCTTTTCGCTCGAGGTTGATGCGATGTTGACGGCTCTGGCGCTGGTAGCGCTGCAACAGCTACCCACGCCCGTCTCGCCTGCGCCCAGCGCGTCGCCCGTGCCGGCGATCGCGTCCCCCGCACCCACACCGTCGCCGCGCTTCTCGGTTTCGATTCAAGGGTCGAACGACTTCGTCGATCAAGCAACCGGCGGCCCCGGTACGACGCCTCCCGAGGCCAACGGCTTCGCGCACGGCTCGCCGCTCTCGCCGATGTCCCCCTACGATTGGTTTTCGAGCGCCCCCGTCACGCCGGGAGTCGCCGGCATCGCGCAGTATCTCGTTTCCGGAACGTACGCCTTTTCGAGCCTGACGGCTGAAGCCACCCTCGGTATCGGCGGCGTGACCGGCAGCACGACGAATGCCGCCTACTGGGGCGAGCCGCTCGTTCCGAATCTCGACGTACACGCGCTCTCGCGGGTTATCCCGTACTCCATCCAATTCCCGACGCACGCCGGTCAAGACGATGCAACCGCCGGAAGTGCGAGCCTCGTTCAAGCGTCGATCGGCGCGTCCGACGACGCCTGGCGCGTGCGCGGCGGTTACTTCGATCTCACCCAAACCGACCGGTTCGTGTTTGCCCCCCCTCCGATTACCAGCGTCGTTCCGGCGTCGTTCGTCCAAACCGCAGAAACGCTCGGGCCCGGAATCCCGTCGATCGACGGATGGCCGTCGAGCCCCTCGACGCTCCCGCTGCTCGGCGTCGACGCCGTCGCGAAATCCGGCTCGGACACGCTCGAGCTTTCCGACGCGCTGCTTCCGTCGCTTGCGGGAACCAGCGCGCGGCTCGTGATGGGATCGCTCGTCGACGACCGCGGCGACGACGGGCGCTTCTCGTTCCAGCTGGCGAACGTTTCCACCGGTGGAGCGCCGATCGAAACGACGGCCTTCTTTGGAACCCAGCAGCGTATCTATCCGGGGGCGCAAGGCCGGCTGTACGGCAGCATTTTGGGGAACCAGTCGCAGCTGATTGCCGGTGCGCGCGCGTTCTTCCATCCGTTCCCGCGATGGGACGCGCTCGCCGAGCTGGGGCGATCCTGGTACGGCGACGAGTTCGCGGCGGAACCCGGCAGCGCGCGCTTCGGAAACTACCAGCACTTCAGCCTCGCGCGCCATCTCCCCGGCGGCGACACCGCGATGCTCGAGTACCATCGCTTCGACGCGACGTATGCGACCGAGATTTTGCCGTACGGGATCCCCGAGAACGTTTGGAGCGTGGCCTGGTCGTGGCCGGGCGTGTGGCTGAAGTCGACCTACCAGCTGGTGGACAACTCGGTCATCGGCGCGAACCGCGCCGGCTTTCACTTTCGCTACGACCATCCGGGCAAGCCGTTCGAGGTCCACCTCAGCTACGGTGACTGGCGCCAACTCACTGCGGAGACGATGGCCAACGCGTCGCAGCAAGGCTTCGTCGACGGATTCTTCTTACTGCAGCGCAACGGTTTCGGCACGATCGGCACCGACCATCAAGTCGGTCTCTATCTCGCATACCACTTTCCGCACGACGATCTCGCCCTCGACACCGTCGAGGATTTCCTCTATCGTCCCAACGATCCGGGCGAAGCGATCGACGCCGTGAATACGCGCGCTCCGCAAGCCGTAGGCAGTCTCACGCATCATTTCTCCAAGACCTTTTTGGCGGTCGGCGGATACGGCCGCTACGCGCTCGACGGACTGTGGGCAACTACGCCGGTCGATGCGATCTACGGCGTCGGCTTCGCAGGCGTCGAGTTCGCTACCGGGCCGAAGACGGCGCTGCTGATCGAAGGGCGCCGGTACGCGTTGGTCGGGCTGCCCTCGGCGATCGGCGGGCCGCCGCCCACCATGTCGGGTACGGGGTTCGTCGTCGACCAGCGCCTTTCGCTGTAAGGCGCTACTCGGTATCCGGCGCGAGATCCGAGCCGATCAGCAGCGTCGTCTTGGTTCCGGGGCGCAGTTCGGTGGCAAACGTCTTTGACAGGGCTCGCGCGGCCAGCGTCGTTCCGATGGTCACGCTATCTTTTTTTGCCGGCTGATCGACGAACGTCGGGACGTTCCAACCGCCGCCGCGCAACGCCGCGACGATCGTTTTGTCGAACTCTGCATCCCCGGTCGCGTTCGCCAGCAGCACCTCGTCCTGCGGCGGATCGGACTTCGAGAACAGCACCCGTCCGATCAGCTTCGACCAGCGAGGGTCGACGAAAACGACCGACGCGTCTCCGACCCAGCCGGGCCTGCTCGGAAGCGTGAACGAGCGCACGTTCTCCTCCGGAACGTTTCGATAGATTTCCAAGAGCGCTACGAGCTGCTTGTCGCTCAGCGTCGTCTCGACGTCCTTGCGCGCGAACTGCAGCAGGCGCGGCAGCTTCGTCCAGTTCTGCGGCTGACTGAGCTGGTTCAGGAGCAACCGGATCACTTGCTGTTGCCGGTGCATCCGGCCGTAGTCGGACGAAGCGTCGTGGCGAAAACGGATGTAGCCGACGACCTGACTGCCCGTCAGATATTGTTCGCCCTTCTTGAGGTGAATGTGCAAGTCGCCGTTATCGTCGTCGTAGTCCATGTTCTCGTCGACGTCGACGTTCAAGCCGCCGAGCGCGTCGACGATTTGGGCGGCGCCTTCGGGCTGCAGCGCGATCGTTGCGTCGATCGGAATTCCGCCCATCAGCGTACTGACGACGGCCGCCGACATTTTGGTCCCGCCGTAGGCGTAGGCGGCGTTTATCTTCTGATAGCCGTGGCCCGGGACCGGAACCCAGCTATCGCGGGGAATCGATACCAGCGTCGCCGTTCGGCGGTCTACGTCGAGATGCGCTAGCAGCACCGTATCGGTCGTGGCTTCGTCGTCTTGATAGCCGAGCAGCAGTACGTTGAGCTTGTCGACGCCGAACGATCCTTCCGCCGCCTGCATCGCGACGTGCTGCGAGATCGGTTCGCGCAGCAACAGAAAGCCGGCGACCACCGACGCGGTCGCCGCGAACGCGACGACGGCTAGGCGAATCCAGGGATTTCGAAACATTTCAACTCCTCGCGCGCGCGTGCGCAAAAACCCGGTGAGGGCCGCGTGCCGGGCACTGCGACCGGTGACGGCTTATGCGAAGAGGAGCGGAGGCGCGCGCTCGCCGATGCGGCAGAGCAGCGGCGCTTGGCGATCGAACGACTGCCGGTCTGCGCGGTAACCGACCGGCCTCGGGTCGAGCGCGCGCGTCGCCAGCGCGCGGATGACGCATAGGACGCGCAAGGTCGCTCGGGCGAGAACGGCGACGGCGCGCGCGG
>DATJUC010000174.1:0-7980 GCA_035502675.1 Candidatus Acidiferrales bacterium
GTCGCCGATCTCGATCCAAATCACCTCGTGCGATTTCAGGCGAATGTCGTCCATGCTGCCCTTGTACTCGGCGTATTGGCTGACGACGGTTTGCCCGATCTGGGGCACGTTGCCGACGAACACGTGAATCGGACCCTTGAACGGGCCGAACTGCGACGTGCTGCGCGGGATTCCCCAGATGTCCAGGACGTTCTTGAGACGATAGAGCTCGTCGGTCAGCGGAAGGTTCTTATCGACTTCCAAGTGCACGATGCCGCTGGAGTCGTGCGTGTGGATGTGGTAGTAACACTTGGCGATGTTCACGTAGCCGTTCTCGGGCGGCGCCGATCCGACCATGCCGATCGCATACGGAAGCGCGATTTGGCGGCCGTTGTGGACGATGCCGAGGTAGACGTGCACGTGGTACAGGTTGGTGACCATGTGCGGGGTGCAGGTGACCCCGTCGACCACCTGTCCGCGTCCGCCGTGAGACGCGTCGCCGTAGTGCGGCGTAAATTTATCGGTGGCTCCGTAGACGTCGCCCGGTTCGGTGACGATCGGCGACAACCCGTTCGGCTGCACGCCGTCGGGCACTGCGTTCGCCGAGATCGGAACCTGTCCGGGGGCCGGTGCGTCTTGCGTGGTCACCGCGCCGCTGCTCCCCGCGGTCGACCCGACCGGGATGCTGCTGCCGCCGTTACAGGCGGCTAACGCGACGGCCAGCAGGGCGGCGACGCCGAGGTGATAGCGAATGGGTGTGCGCATTGTCTTCTCCAACAACAAAAAACGTTCTGACAATTTATGGTACTGACTGGGGTCGGGGCGTCGAGTGCCTCGGGCGCCCGCGCCCGATAGGGCAAATGGCCTAGCGATTGCGGAGCCGGGACGGCCTCACTCGCCGTTCCGCAGCCGCACGTCGGTGAAACGCTCGTGCTGGAGCGCGTCCCGCATCCCGGAAACGATTTCGCGCCGGTGAGCGTTCTTGCTGAAGACCGCGGTCGCGCCGGCAAAGTGGCAGGCCTTCGCCCAGTCCGGGCTCCGCTGCCCGGTATAGACGCAGATCACCGATTCGGGAACCAGCATCCGCAGCGCGTTGATCAACCGCAACGGCTCCTGGTTCACGAAGTCCGCATCGACGAAGAGCACGTCCGGCTGATCGTCGAGCAATTTGTGCATATCGATGTCCGACGAGACGCTCGTCAGTTCGAGGCCGAGCTCCGTGAACACGTCGGCCAGGATCGGAACGAAGAGCGCCTGCGCCTCGATCAAATGAACGGACCGCAGTCGCCCGACGGCTTGTTGAACGTCACCGAGAGTCGGCGGCATCGCTTCTTCGTCCTTCGCCTTAGGCCGTAATCATGGCTTCTTCGCTCGGTTCCAACTCGGTACCGGCGCGAAGTTCGTACGCTTGATAATCCTGCTTCCGTGGAATCACCCGGTTGAGCACGTAACCGAGGATGTTGTGTACGCCGACCTGCTGCAGCCGGCGCATCGCGCGTTTTGCTGCCCGCAAGTCGGTTTGGTTTGCCGAGAGCACGATCACCGTTCCGTCGGCTTTGCGTGCGACTACGGCCGAGTCGACGTTGACCGACAGCGCGGTCCCGTCGATCACGACGCAGCGGTAGTGCTGCTGCGCCTCGCGTAGGAACTCGTCCATGCGCGGCGACTCCAGCAGTTTGATGGGGTTTGGCGTCGGCGTGCCCGACGTCAGGACGTCGAGACCGGGATACCGGGTCCCCTGCAAGACGTCGGAAAGCCGCGAACGGCCCACCAGAATGTCCGAGAGACCGCGCTCGTTCTTCATGCGCAGCTTGAGGTGAAGGGAAGCGCGGCGCAGATCGGCGTCGACCAGCAGCACTCGCGGCTCCAACTCGCCCATCGCCAGCGCGACGTTCAACGCGACGGTCGACTTGCCGTCGCCCTGCGTCGGACTCGTCACCACCAGTGTATTGAGCGGACGGTCGGAGGCATACTTGATCGAGGTGACGAGTTGCAGAAAAGCTTCGACCGACATGGTGCGAACCCACGGCAGTTCGGGCGCGCCGTTGCGCATCTTCACCAGCGGAATCGAGGCCAGCGGCGGAAGCGCGAGCTCTTCCTCGACCTCGCGGTCGTCCTTGATCGTGTTGTCGAGATAGTCGATCACGAAGGCGGACAGCACCGCGAGCACCGCGCCGAGCACGATGCCGAGCACGAGATTCATCAGCAGATTCGGCGAGACCGCCGCGAAACGCGCGTTGGCCGGCTGCGTGACCGTGACGTTGCTCAACGCCGTGTCTTTGGCGATGGCGGCGTTGTTGTATTTATCTTGCAGCGCGCTGAAGATGTCCTCGGCGGACTTCGCCTGGCGCTGGAGGTTGGCCAGCGTCGCGGCCTGCGCGGGCAGACCGGCCAGTTGGGGGCTCAGCGCCTGCTGCTGCTTCTTCATCGCCTCGACTTGCGCTTTGTCGGATGCGATCTGCGTCGCGTACTGCGCGATCTGCTGCTGCAGTTGCTGATAGAGCGGGTTGGGAACGGTGTTGGTGTTGGCGACCACGGTCGACTGCTGCTGCGCGATCTCCTTTTTGAGCTGCGCTTCCTGAGCGCGCAGCGCGATCACCGTCGGATGCTTGTCGGTATACTGCTGCAGCGCGGTTTGCAGCTGCACGTCGACCTGCGACAGTTGCGTCTGCAGCTGCGCCAGAACCGGGTTCTCGGCGACCGTTTGTCCGCCCGATATCGAGGCCGGCGTCGACGCCAGCTCGGCACGCGCGCTCGCGAGCTCGGCTTGGGCCTGCTGGCTGTCGGCCTGCGCCTGTCCGGCCTTGGAGTCGATCGTCGCCAGCGCCGTGATCGTGGATTGGGTCTGCGCGTTGATATCCGCGATGTGGTGCGCCGCTTCGTAACTCGCCAGCTGCGTCTGCGCGTCGGTCATCGTCTTCTGCGCCTCGGGCATCTGCTGGTTGAGGAATGCGATCGCGGTGTCGGCTTGGCTGGCGACCAGTTGCCGCTCGCGATCGACGACGACGTTGCCGAACTCGTTGGCGATCTGCGCCGAGACGACCGGGTTCGACCAGCTCACCGATAGGGCCAGGATCGAGGTGTTGGGGATCGGCTTGACCGAAACGTGCTCGAGGAGCCCGTGCGGCGAGACGGGCAGGTTCAGTGCCGCGATGACTTGCTCGGCGACCGGCGTCTCTTGAAACAGCTCGACGTACGTTTCGGCGCTTTGGACGCCGCTCACCGTCAACAGAGCGTTGAGCACCGGGATTTGGCTGTCCGGTCCGGCGCCGTTGTCCGAGTCGCCTCCGACGCTCACCGGAGCGCCCGGGTTACCGGCAATCAGCTTGACGGTCGTCGTGTAGGTCTTCGGAAGCACCAGCGTGAGGACCAGCACCAAGGCCACGAAGCCCACGAACGTCACCAGCATCGGCTTCGCGCGGCGAGCGAAGACGCGCGCGATTCCGGCGAAGTCGGCTTGCGGGCCTTCGACTGCAGTCGCGGATGTCGGCGACGGCGCGCCGCCCTCTAGCTGAAGCAAGTTCTATCGTGTCCTTTGCGAGCGTGCTTACGGGATGATGCGCGACAGGATATAGAGCAGCCCGTCCCCGACGTCGTTGAAGAAACCGCCCGACTTCTTCGCCTGCGGAACGTAGATGACATCGCCCTTCTGGAGCGCGACGTCGGCACTTTCGTCGCCCTCTTTGAGCGCCTGGTAGAGGTTGATTTCGGTCGTCGTCTCCTTACCGTCGGGCCCGGTCCGAATCAGGCGAATGTGATTCAGGTCGGCCTGCGCGTTGGCGCTGTCGCCGGCTTTGGCGATGGCTACCGAAAGATGGTCGCCTTCGTGTACCTGCACGTCGCCGGGATGGTCGACCGCGCCGGCAACGTCCACGGTGAACGGCTCGGCTCCCGGAACGTAAACGACCGAGCCCTCGCCAAGCGTTTGATCGAGCGAGACGTCGCCCTTGCGCAACAGCTGCTCGAGCGAGACGTTGGTGACCTGCCCGTCGGCTTCGGCGATTCGAGCGACCGGATAAGCCCCGTTCTCGTCGGCGATGCCCCCGGCCGCGGCGATCGCGTCGGAAATCCGCCCGCCCGAGCGGAGCTGGTACTTGCCCGGATGCTGGACGTCGCCCAGCACCAGCACGTCGGGCTGCCCCAACTGCGCGATGGCGATCGTGACCACCGGGTGGCGCACGTACTCGTGCAGCCTGCTTGCCAAGACGGCCGAGGCCTGATCCGGGGTCTTTCCGGCCACCGGGACCCGTCCGACCAGCGGATAGTCGATCGTGCCGTCGGAGAGCACGGTCACCGTTTGGGTGAGGCTTTGGTCGCCGAAGACCTGGACGGCCAGCTGGTCGCCTGGGTGGATGACCGTCACCGGCGCCGTCGGCACGTCGCCGCTCGCGCGCACGGCCGAGACCGAGCCCAGCACGAGGCCGGCCACCATCGCCGCCGCTAGCGCGCATCGATGCATGCTAGTAATAGTAGAGGTCCGCGCCGCGCGGGTGAATGTCCGGCTGCCGCAGACCGGATAGTTCAGGAGTCCCCTCCCCGCCGGGAAAGGTGGGCCACGACCGCCGTCTGCCGCTTTGATACAACCGCAGTATGACTGCGAGTCGACTCCGCAACGGCGCGCTTCTTGCGGCGCTGCTGGTTCTCGTTGCGATGACGGCCCAGGCGCCGGCAGTTCGACCGCTTGCTTACCGTTTCGCCCGCCATTTCGGCCTGGTGCCGACGCCTGCTCCGGTTTATCAAGGGCAAGCGCTCGGTTCCATTTCCCTCGAGTCGCTCGACGGGACCGGAGTCGCTCTGCACGATCAGGCGGGCCGAGCCATGCTCATCAACGTCTTTACCAGTTGGTGTCCCTCCTGCAACGAGGAGATGCCGGCGCTTTCGCACGCCGCCCCGGCGCTGGCACGCGACGGAATCGACGTCGTGGGAATCGATCAGGCCGAGAGCAGCGAGCAGGTTCAGCGCTTCGTGCAGGCCTACGACGTCCATTATCCGGTCTACATCGACGCCGACAGCTCGACCCGCAAACTCTTGGGGGCACGCATCATCCCGACCACGCTCTTCGTCGACCGCCGCGGCATCGTCCGGCTGGTTCACGTCGGGCCGCTCGACGTGGCGTCGTTCTTGACGCTCGCCCGGGATACCGAGTAGCGTGCCGCGCCGCCGCGGCGTCGTTCTCGGATTCGACTATCACGCGCGCTATCTCGCACGGATGATCAACCGTAACGGCGAGCGCTGGGAGCTGCGCGCTTTTCCGAACACGCGGGTCGGAATGATGCAGGCGCTGTGGTCGCTGCGCAGCGCGAATGCGCTGATTGCGTTCGGCGGCCCCGGCCCGAGCGTCGCGCTCGCGGAAGCCGCTGCGGCGCGCAACCTTCCAATTGCCGTTATCTGGGCGGGCAGCGACGTGCTGATCTCGGCGGAGATGCCGTTCGATCTGGCGGTCATCAAGCGGCGCGGATATCACAACACGGCCGTCGCGCCATGGCTCGTCGACGAGTTGCGCACGATCGGCGTCGACGCTGCGTGTTTGCCGGTCGCCGGGATCGATCGCGTCGACGTCATCGCGCCGCTGCCCCAACGCTTCCGCGTCATCACCTATTTACCCGAACCCCGGCGCGGCTTTTACGGCGGCGATCGCGTTTACGAGCTGGCCCGGGCGATGCCCGACGTCGAGTTCGCGGTGACCGGTCCCGGCGAGCGCGATCCCCATGCCCCGCCGAACGTGACCTTTACCGGCTACCTTCAGGACGTCGCGAGCCAGCTCGACCAATCGACGGTGCTCCTGCGGCTGGCCGATCACGACGGGATGTCGGTGCTGGTGCTCGAGGCACTCGGGCGCGCGCGGCACGTGGTTTGGACCCACGAGCTCCCGGGCGTGCAATCCGTCGGCGACGCCGGCGAAGCCCTGGAGGCTCTCCGGCGGTTGCGCGAGCGTCATCGCCGCGGCGAGCTCCCGCTCAACCACACCGGTCGCCAATACGTCGAGGAGCACTTCGCCGTCAAAGACGTGGCCCGCGGCATCGAGCTCTTCTTGGATCGCATCGTCGATAAATCGATCCACGCCGGCTCGGCTCGCAAGCGCAGCGCGGCGATCTCCGGCTTGGGGTTGTTTTCCGCCGAGGTTGCAGAACAGGTCGAACGGCTTTCGCCGGTCTGGAGCGTGCGCATGTTGCGCACGGGATCCCGCCTCGAAGTGCTCAGCTCGCTCTACAACGTGTTCCGCTCCGACGTTTGGTATTCGATCGGAAGTCCGATCACCGATCGCTGGGTGCACTGGTGGGCGCGCCTGCTTCGCAAACGCCGCGTCGTGCACTGGGTCGGATCGGACATCGAGCACGCGCGTCAGACCGCCTGGGTCTGCAAGCAGCTGCGCTCCCCACGCATCAAACATTTGGCCGAAGTGGACTGGACGGCCGACGAACTTCGCGAGCTCGGTATGAACCCCGAGATCGTGCCGCTGCCGCTGCGCCAGCGCGCCCACGGCGTCAAGCCGTTGCCCGAGCGCTTTACCATCCTGCTCTACGTGCCGAAAGCGCGTCCCGAATTCTACGGAGGCCGTGACTACGAAGCGCTGCTCGAAGACTTCGCCGGCGAGGGCATCCGCGCGATCGTCGTCGGCGGCGCCGACGTGCGCGCGCCGGAAGGGGTCGAAATGATCAACCTGGGCTGGCGCGGCGACCTGCGCGAGGCCTACGAGCAGTCGACGGTCCTGATCCGCCTCACGCCCCGCGACGGCCTGTCGCTCATGGTCCTCGAGGCACTCTCGTTCGGCCGCTACGTCATGTGGTCGAAGCCGTTTCCGTATTGCACGCAAGTCTCGGGCAAATCGGACATCGTTCGCGAGCTTCGGGCGATGCTCGAACGGCACCGAGCCGGTTCGCTGCTGCCCCAATACGCCGCCGCCGAGATGATCGCGCGCACGTACTCGTCCGAGCGCGCGGTGGATCGAATTCTGGCTACCTGGGAGGTTGCGTCGTGATCGAACGCGTCGCGCTCGAGGATTGGGTCGCCTTCGACGCTGCCCACGCGGCGCCGACGTTCTTTGCGCGTCCGGCGTGGTCGATGGCGCTGGCGACCGCGTTCGCGCACATGTCGCCGCATGCGGTGCGAGTTCGTACCGACGAAGGCTGGGCGATCGTCCCGCTGATGCACGTCGGCGGGGGACGACTCGGGTGGAAAGAGCTGGTCGGAATGCCGATGGGCGCCTACACGTGTGCGTTGCTCGAAGACGGCCAACCCGTTTCGGCCCCCGCGTTTGCGGAGGCGGCGGCGGAGATCGCGCGCCACTGCGACACGGTGACGTTGATTCCGTGGCCGCTGGGACCCGTGCCCGAGCCGCCGAACTGGCGCGCATTCCCACACGAGACGGCGGCCATCGATCTGTCGATCGGATACGACGCGGTCGTTCGCGGCGTCGACGGAGTAACGCGCCGGATGGCCGGGCAAGCCGAGCGCCGCGGCGTGGTTTGCGAGCCGGCCGCGTCGGCGGCCCTCGGGGTTGCGACGTATTACGGAATTCTGCGAGAGTCGTCCGAGCGCTGGGGCCTCAAGCGTCCGCCGTTCCCAAAGGAGCTGCTCGAGGCGCTCATCTCCCTGGGCAACGGCAGCGCGGAAATCTGGCTCGCGCAGTGCGACAAACACCCGATTGCCGGCGGCGTCGTGCTGTACGGTTCGCAGGAGCTCTTCTTCTGGAGCGCCGCGATGCGCTACGCCTACGCGCGCATGCGGCCCAGCAACGCGCTGAACTTTGCGCTGATCCGGCACGCGGCGACGGCCGGCGTGCGTTGGTACAATCTCGGGGCGAGTGCCGGACTGCCGGGCGTCGAGCGCTTCAAGCGCGGCCTGGGAGCGCGCAACATCGCCTATAGCGAGTTGCACCGTGAGGGCGCCGCCTTCGGCGTCTACACGCGTCTGCGATCGTCGCTGCGGCGGCGCCCCGTCGCCGCCGGTCCGGTTTGAGGGACGCCATGTACGCATCGATACGCGAAGAGACGGTGTACG
>DATJUC010000175.1:0-5110 GCA_035502675.1 Candidatus Acidiferrales bacterium
TTCGGCGTGGCCAGAATCGAAGCGCGTCCGCTGCTGACGAGAGCGTTCAAGCGAACGTAGACGGGGACCGTACCTCCCGTAAAGGCATAGGTCGCGGATCCGTTGAGCGGGTTGCCTTGTAAATCCGTGCCTCCGAACTCGATCCCCACGTCGCTCGAATCGTCGATCGGCGTGACGTCGGCGACCTTGACTTCGAACAGAACTTGAGGCGATGCGCGGTCGAGGGTGTCGATTAAGCTGGCGGTCAGAGCCTGCACGTGTTCGTCGCCGGAAACGACGACGGCGTTCTGCTCGTCGTCGGCCAGGAAATTCCCGCCCGTAACCATCGCCCGGAG
This sequence comes from Candidatus Acidiferrales bacterium, assembly GCA_035502675.1. GTDB lineage: Bacteria > Vulcanimicrobiota > Vulcanimicrobiia > Vulcanimicrobiales > Vulcanimicrobiaceae > DATJUC01. The sequence continues at coordinate 336 of DATJUC010000175.1, forward strand.
CTTCGTCACGACGTCCTGCGGCCGCAGAAAGCGCAGCCGGTACGCGCGTGCGGCATCCGGGGCTCGTGAGTCCGGCGCGGCGATGTCGAGCGATGCGACGAGCCGGCGAACTCGAAGGAGCGTCTGCGCATCGCCGGAGACGACCAACGATGCGGTGCGTTTGTCTGCGAAAACGCCGGCGCCGGCAGGCAGCGAGCCTGCGATGGCCTTGGCAACGTCCTCCGCGGCGGCGTGCGCCAGCGGCAACACGATCGTGTCGGCCGTTCCGTCGACCGCCTGCGGTGCTCCGACGATGAGAATCCCTCCCTCGGATCGGACCCCAAGCGCGCGGCTGTGCACGATCGCGGCGAGTGCCTGCTCGAACGTAACGCCTTGCAGGTGCAGCGTTATGCGTTCGGACTTTACCGAGTCGTCGGTGACGATGTTGCGTCCGGATTCGTCGGCCAGCAGGGCGATGACGTCGGCGACGCTTCCGTCGCGCACGTCCAACGAAATCAGCGCCGGCGTCGCGCCGAGCGCCGCGCCGCGCGCGAGCGACGCACACAGCGCGGCCGCAGCCAACAACGCCCGCCTCACGAATGCGGTTCCGCCGATAGCGCAAGACGCCGGCCGTCGTCGAACGTGATTCCGTCGCGGTCGATCGCGGTCACGACGCCGGTCCCGATCCGGCCTCCGATCGAGACGAGTTGCGTACTGCCGCCGACGTCGACGAGCGCGCGGGCTCGCGGCCCGAGGATCACCGCGCGCAGCAACGGACGCTCCGGCGCCCCATCCGGTCCCGCCGCGGCGCCGTCGCCGGCGTCGCCGGAAAACGGATCGCGAACGATGACGACGTGCGGATACCGGAAGGCCTCGAGCTTCGCGGGAAGCGGTCGCGCGTGCGGCAACGGCGGGTCGTCTTGCGCCTGCAGCGTCCACGGCGGCGCGATCGGCAACAGCGCGAGTGCGCCGGCGCAGGTCCAGAGTGCGCTCCGTACGATCGCCCTACGGCGTCGCGATGGCAGCGGTCGCAGCATTGGGTTCTCCCTTCGTTAGGCCGTCGGTTCCGCGATAGATCGTCACCGCGACCGTTGCGGCGATGTCGTCCCCGGCTTGCTCGCGGCGCAGATCGGCGGAATCGACCTCGACGAGCGCGTCGCCTTGCGAAAGCGCCGCGATCGCCGCGACGACGTCGCGATAACGGCCCTGAAGACCCACCGTCCCCACGTCGGGGCCGTGCGTGCCGGCCGCGGCCTTGTGCGTGAGTTCGGCGACCGCGACGCGTTGGGAAACGCTGATTCGCTGCAAGACGCGCAGCGCGGCGAGAGTCGCTCGGCCTTGCGTGTTTTGCTCGGCAAGGGCCCGCAGATCGCGCGCGACGTCGCGTTGCGCGCGCGCGAGATCGCCGGCGGCGGCGCGCAGCCGGTCGTTACGGTTCGCAAGGTCGTAGAGATCGTGCGACTGCGATGCCAGCGCGCGGAGGCGTCCCTGCGCGGGCTGCACCACCGTCACGAACGCCGCCAGCGCCAGCGCTCCCCAGGCCAGCCACGCCAGTCGCAGCGCTTCGGCCGCCGTAAGCCTCACGAGCCCTCCCCGGCAGCGACGTCGAACGTCAGTCGCGTGCGGTCGCGCGCGTCGCGCTTGAGGTCGATCGTTTGCGGCTGGCCGGCGCGATGGTCGGCCACGAGGTTTTCCAAAAGGCGGTCGAACGAGACCAGATCGGCGGCGCGTCCTTGCAGCGCGTAGCCGCCGGCTGCGGCGCGCATGTACGAGACGGAAACGTGCCGCGGAAAGAGATTTCCGAGCGTCGCCAAACGTTCGGCAATGCCGGCTCCCGACGTGCGGATACGCCGCAACTCGCGGTCTTCCGCGACCAGAACCTCGAGCCGTGCAATTTGCTCTGCCGATGCGGCGGCGGCAACGCGGCTCGCTTCGAACCGCGCCTGGGCGCGGCCCAACTGCTCGAGCGCGCCGTGCAGTCGCCACGATTCCAAACCCCAGGCGGCCAAGGCCGCCGCCAGCAGCGCCGCATAGGCCGCGGCTACGCCTTGAAAGCGCCGCGGCAGCTTGGCCGTGCGGATCGCGTCGATGGCCTGCGGTGCACCGTCGTGAAGAAAATCGAACCGCATCATGCCGCCGAGCCGGTTGCCAAAGCGGCAGCCAGCGTCCAGTCCGGTGCCGCCGAGCGCACGACGTCGTTCGGATAAGCGCCGTCGCGCAGAACGTCGCTCACCTGCAGCTCGGCGACAACGCCGGCGGCCGCCGCGATCGCTTCGGCCAAACCCGGCAGACGAGCGCCGTTCCCCGTCAATGCCACGCGCCGTATCGGCGTGAGGTTGCGCAAGCGGCCGACGTGAACGCCGACCTGCGCCGCCAAATCCTGCACGGCACCGTCCCCCGCGCCGGCGGTCCCCAGGATGCGCTTGCGCTTCTCGGCGGCGTCGCCGTCGATGGCGAGGTCGATCGCGATCGCACGGGTCACGTGCGAGCCGCCCAGCGGGATCGGCTCCGACAGCACGGCGCTGGGGGTAACGGCGTGCAGCGTCGTCTGGAGGTATCCCACGTCGAGGACTGCGTCAGCGTAAGGAAACGCTCGCGCCAGCGCGCAAGCATCGTGGTCGATCGACGCCAGTCGCAGACCCGCCTTTTTCGCGCAGACCGTGCGAGCTGCAACGGCGTCCGTCCGCGCGATGCCGATCGCGTGAACGCGAGCGCGAGCATCGAGCGCGCGCACGCGGACGATCGACGGGATCTCGGATGCGTCCCAAGGCGAAAAGCGTTCGGCCTCGAACCGCGCGCAGCGCTTGCGCTCGGTCCAACCCATGCCCGGCAAGCGCATCAGGCGAATCGCGGCTGCGCTGCACGGCAGCGACATGGCGCAGCGGCGCTGTCGAAATCCGAGTTCGCGAAACGCTTCCTCGAGGACCGTCGCGACGAGGTCGGGCTCCACGATTGCGTTCTCGACGAGTGCGCCGTCGGGAAGGTCGCGCGCGACCGCCGCCGCGATTTTGGTGCGACCGGCGCGGTCGGTTTCGGCGGCGACGAGACGAACACGCGTCGTTCCCAGGTCGACGCCGATCGGCAGGATGCGCGTGCGCTCGTTCACGAGATGACCAGCGCGCAGGCGGCCCCGGCTGCCAGGAACGGCGCGAACGGGAGCGCCTGCCCGCGGCCGATCCGTCGCAGCGCCAAGAGCGCTGCGGCCGTGGCGCCTCCCAAGACGAATCCAAAAAACAGCGCGTGAAGCACTCCGAGAAATCCGAGCGGCAAGCCGAGAACCGCGGCCAGCTTGACGTCACCCAGTCCGATCGCGCGTCCGCGCGTCGCGCCGAACAGGGTTCCGAGCGCCGCCGCTCCGCCGGCGGCGCCCGCAACGGCGGCGTCGCCGTGGCCGGTCGCAATCGCGTGCGGCATCCAAATGAGCGCCGCAGGCAAGAGCACGATGTCGAAGACGTGGCCGTTCTGCAGGTCGGTCGCGGCGCTGACGAGGCTCACGGCGAGCACGAGCACGACGCGGCCGTCCGCGCGTCCGAGCTTCCAGAGCAGAGCGTCGATCGCGGCGGCGGCCAGCGCGCAGAGCACCGCCGTGAGCCGGCACGGGTGCAGTGCCAGGCTCGAGCGCGCGGCGGCTCGCAAGCCCAACGCAAAGAGAATCGACGTCCCTGCGGCCAGTTGCAGTTCGGACAGTAACAGCGTCAATGCGAGCGTTCCCTTCTCAAGGCATGCAGCGCGATCGGAAAGCCGGGAGCGAGCCGCAAGGCGGAACGCCACATCGGGTCGGCGAGGTCGCGGCGGCGCAGCTTCGCCGCCTCGCTGCCGGCAAACGCAAAGGCTGCAGCATTCGACGTTGCTTGTCCGACCGTCCGAAAGTCGTCGAATGCCCGCCGGTGGTCGCCCAACGAGCGCTCGGCCATCGCGCGATCCATACGCACGACCGAGTCGCGCCCGTGCCGCGTGAGGTACCGGGAACAAATCGCGACCGCGGCGCGCAGATCGCGCGGCTCGCGCAGCATGGCCGCGACGAAGGCGTAACGATCGACGGCCGCCGCGCTGTCGGCGTCGAACGCCAGAGCGCGCGAATAATATCCGAGCGCGCTCGAGGAATCGGCGCGGTACAGCGACTCGTCGCCTCGCACGACGAGTCCGTCGGCGATTTGGCTGCGAAAGAGCGCGAACGCGATCGCCAACGCAACCCCGGCGCACAGCAGTCGGCGGCCGACGCACGGGCGCACTACGCCAGACACGCGTAATACGCACCGAGCGCCAGCGCGAGCGTTCCGCTGACGGTGGCCAGAGCGGCCGGTGAGATCGTCCGCTCGACGAAACGCGCCGCCGCCAGCCAGCCGCTCGCGAAGACCAGCAGCGGAAGAACGTGACCGACGGCAAACGCGGTCAGCAGCAGCGTCGCGAGCGTTCGATCGCCGGCTGCGGCCGGCATGGCGAACAACACCAGCGCTACCGGTCCGCAGCAGGGCGATCCGATGGAGGCAAATCCCATTCCCGCCAATGCCGCGACGCCGGACGGCACGGGCCGGCGACGCGCGTGCGGTTCGCACGCGTGCGGCGTCACCGTCCCGCGCAACAAGATTCCCGCGCCCACGACCAGCGAAGCGCACGCCGCACAGGCGTACAGAAATCGCGAGTGTCCGGCGATCCACCCCAGCGCTCCCGCGGTCAGGCCCAACGCGACGTAGCTGCAGCACAGGCCCGCGACGAACGCGCCGGCGCGCAGCGCGCGCTGCGATGGACGCGCCCCGTCGGTCAGACCGGTCAGTGCGAGCAGACGCGGCGCGACG
>DATJUC010000176.1:0-5863 GCA_035502675.1 Candidatus Acidiferrales bacterium
AGCACGAGTGCGGAGCCGAAAACGTTGACGCCCAGCAGCACGTCGAGCAGCCAGGGCGGCAACGGTACGATGAGGATCGCGACGACCGCGAGCAGCATGCCCGCGAACGCGTAGACGGGCAAACGATTCACGAGCGCAGCGCTCCGGAACGAAGCAACGCGGCGACGATTTCCGCGACCGCGACGTACAGCGCGTGCGGAATCGGCTGGCCGATCGCGCCCGTATCGTAGAGAGCGCGTGCCAGCAGAACGTTTTCCACGACCGGAACGCCGTGCGCCGCCGCGACGGCGCGGACGCGCAGCGCTGCCGCTTCGGCCGCGCGCACGACCACCCGCGGAACCGGCACTTGCGGCGGATCGTATTCCAGCGCCACCGCAACGTGGGTGGGGTTGGCCACGACGAACGCCGCTTTGCGGACGTTGCCGAGCGAGCCCCGCAGGAGCGAGCGCGCCAGCGCGCGCCGGCGCCCCCGCGCAAACGGATCGCCTTCCTGCTCTTTGACCTCGCGCTTGCGCTCCTCGAAGCTCATCCGCAGTTTGCGCAGCCAGCTGCGGCGCGCGGCCGCGTGTTCGGCGACGGCGAATGCGGCCCCGACGGCGCAGGCGGCCATCGCCGCGCGTTGCGAGCCGGCCCAAACCGCCGCGGCGGCGGCGCTCGGCATTTCGGCGCGCAGCAACGCCGTTAGCGTGCCGAACGCCGGCGGCAGCATCGCGGCCGCGGCGATCGCGAACGCCAGCGAACCGCGTAACGAATGGGCGGCGGTCTCGCGCGAGAGCGTTCGCTTGAGGCCTTCAAGAGGGCTGAGGCGCTGCAGTTTCACGGACGGTGCGACGGCCGCGCCGCCGCTTTGCGCGACACCGGTCAGCGCACCGGCAACGGCCGCGGCCGCGAGCGGCACCAGCCCGTCGGTCAGAACGGTCACGACGGCGCCTGCGGGCACGGCGCCGGTCGCCGCACCGGCAATGGCGCGCTGCGCCGCAGTGCCCAACGGCACTGCCACGGCAATGCACCCGCCGATGGCCGCGGCGAACGCGGCATTGGCGGAAAGCTCGCCCGAGCGCGCGACGTTACCTTCGCGCTTCGCCTTGGCGATGCGTGCGGGCGTCGCTTCGAACGGCTTTTCCGCGTCGCTCACGGCGCGACGGGCAGCGCGAGCAGCGGCTCGTACACGTGCTGCGCCAGCGCGGGTACGCCGGCGGCGGTGGCGATCAGCGCCGCCGCAAATGCCAGCGGAAAGGCCAGCGTGACGCTGCCGAATCGCGGCACGGTCCGCGAAAGCGCGCCCAATGCAATCTGCGCGACGAACGCCAGGCCGACTGCCGGCGCCGCCACACCGGCGGCCACCAGCGCGACGGTCGAGGCGAGCTGCGCGACGAACGCAGCGAGCGCGTGAGCCTGCGGTACGCTCGCCGGCGGCAGCCGTACGAAGCTCGCCGCCAACGCCGTTACCGTCAGACGATAGGCTCCGAGCAGAAAGAAACCGCCGGTGTACGCGAGCGACCAAACGCGGCCGAACCCGCTCGGCGCGACCAAATCCGCGTTGGGCGCAATCGCTTTGACGCCGACGTAGTCGTCGACGGCGCGTCCGCCGGCATACGCGCAGTCGTAGACCAGCGATGCGGCCACGCCGATCGCGCTTCCGACGAGAAACTCCGTCACCAGCGCCACCGTCAGTGCGACCTCGCTTCCGACCGTCGCGCGTACGCCGGGCGCGATGACCAGCGCGAGAAGTGCCGCGAGCGCGAGGCGCACCGGCGGCGGAACGCTGGGATGGGCGAAGCCGGGAGCGCGTAACGCGAAGCCGGTGCAGCGGGCGAAGACCAGCAGCGAAGCGGCGGTCACGATCCCGCGAGCGCCGGAAGTACGGCAATCGCTCGGGTAAAGAGTCCGGCCAGCAAGTGCATCGCGAAGGCTCCGAAGATCCCGACCGTCGCACCGACCGCGAGAACCTTCGGAAGCAGCGTCAGCGTCTGCTCTTGCACTTGCGTCGCGGCCTGCAGCACCGCAACGGCCGTTCCGACGGCGGCGGAGACGGCGAGTACCGGCAACGCGACCGCGGCGGTCGTCGTCAGCGCGTCGCGCAGCAACCCGTCGAAGGCATCCATGCCTTCGACGCTAGCGCCGGCACGTGAGCGCGCCGTGACGCGATTATGTCAGGCGCGTACGAACTGCGGACGCCACGCGCTGGCCGCCAACAGCGACGAGACGATGGCGCGCGTCGCCGGCGACTTGTTGAGCGTGTAGAAATGCACGCCCGGAACGCCGGCTTGCAGCAGCGCGACCGCTTGCATCGAGGCGTAGGCGACGCCCAGCGCCTCGACCGCCTCTCGGTCGCCCTTACGCAGCGTCATCTCGACGTGGAGCTTCGGCGGAATGGTCGCTCCGCACATCGCGACGAAGCGCTTGATCTGGTCGAAATTCGTGATCGGCATCAAGCCCGGCAGGATCGGTGCAACGATGCCGGTCGCGCGAGCCTGGCGCTCGAAGTCGAAGAACGCCGCGTTTTCGAAAAAGAGCTGCGTCACCAGAAACTCGGCGCCGGCGTCGACTTTTTCTTTGAGATGCTCGAGATCGGCGCGCAGGCTCGGCGCCTCCGGGTGCTTCTCCGGATAGCACGCCGCACCGATGCAAAAGTCGTAGTTGCGGCGCAGCATCGCGATGAGATCGGCAGCGTGGGCGAAGCCTCCCGGCAGCGCTTCGAAGCGCTCGCTGCCGCGCGGCGGGTCCCCCCGCAACGCCAGCACGTTTTCGATCCCGGCGCGCGCCAAATCGTCGAACAGCGCGCGGAGCTCGGCGCGCGTCGCGCCGGTGCAAGTCACGTGCGCGACCACGGTCAGGCCGATCTCGTGCTGGATCTGTTTGGCTAAAGCAACCGTGCGAGCGCGCGTCGAGCCGCCGGCGCCGTACGTGATCGAAACGAAAGCCGGCCGTAACGACTGCAGCGCCTCGATTGCCGAAAACAGCTGGCGCGAGCCTTCCTCGTCCTTCGGCGGAAAGAACTCGAACGAGAAGAACGGCCGCGACGTCGCGAGCGCGTCGGTGATACGCATCGCGGTCTCTTATCGAAAGCTCGCGACCAGGCCTCCGCAGATCAGCGCCCAGCCGTCGACCATCACGAACAGCAAGAGCTTCACCCGCAGCGAGACGACCGGGCCCAGGGCTACCTTGAATCCGAGCGGAAAATACGGTCATGGGCGTCATGTCCCGTGTCGCCGTCATACTGATCGGCGCCGCCTGCGTCGTGCTGGCCATCTATAACGCCGTCACCCCGGATCGCAATACCGTATCGCTGTTCGGCGTGCAGTCCGATGGGGCGCACGCGCGGCTCGTCGTTTCGGTCCCGTCGCCGGGGCCGATAGGCGTTCGAAGCGGGGACGAACTCGACGTACGGGCAACCACGCTTCACGATCGCATCGCGTACTTTGGCGCCGCGGAGACCGGATCGACGATCGCGGTTCCCCTCATTCGCAACGGCCGCCACGTGACCGTCGCGCTCGTGGTGCCGCCCGGCAATACGACGCCTCCGCGCGCGATCGACCTGATACTCGTGCTGCTCGAGGTTGCGTTCGGGATCGCCGTGATGATACGCGTCGGTAACGTTCCGCTGGCGCGCATGGTGGTGTGGCTTGCGGTCGTCGAGCAGATCGGAACCGTCGCGTACGACTTCATCTATACCGCTCCGACGGCCGATCTCGGCTTTTGGTCCGGATCGGCAACCGCCACGCTCTACGAAGGGGGGACGTCGTTCGTCGCGCTCTGGGCGACGACGTTCTTGCCGGGCGTCAGGCTAAAGCGGACTCCGCTGTTGGTCGCGGCGCTCGTCGTGCTGTCGCTGGTTGCCACTGCGAACGGAACTCCCCTCCTCGCACTGGTCGTGCCCTATCCGCTTTTCCCAACGATCTGGATTCACGCGATTACGATTGCGTCGATCGTCGTCGGTTTGGGACTCGGCATCGCGCTCGTGACGCTCGCGCAAGCGGCGCCGGCCGAACGGCGCATGCGATCGATGTGGTTCGTTTCAACCCTGATCGGTTGGTTCGTTGGCGGCTGCCTCGAAGCGACCGGAAGCCCTTGGCTTTTCTGGGTGGCCTACCTCCTGCAGAGCTTTACACTGCTCGGCCCGATCTACGCGGTGCTGCGCCATCGCATGCTCGATCTCAACTTCGTCATCACCCGCTCGGCGATTTATGCAGCGCTCTCGCTCTCGATGCTCGGATCGTTCGCCGGCGGAGAATGGCTTTTCGGCAGGCTCGCCGATGCCTTGCTGCAAGGCGGCTTTTGGAAGGGCATCGCGGCTCAACTTTTGAGTTTCGCTCTGGCGATCGTGATCGGTGTGTATCTGACGTCGGTGCACAAGCGACTCGAAGACTGGGTAAACGGAGTGCTCTTTCGCGAGCGCATTCGTAAGCTCAAACTGCTCGAAAGCTTCGCGCACGAAGCCGATCTATTGCAAACGCGTTCCGAACTCCTCGCGGTGACCTACGAGGCGCTGAAGGAGTCGATCGAAGCGGACGATATTGCCGTGTACGTTGAAGCGGACGGCGCGCTCGTGCGGGCGCACGGCAGCGGCGCCGCAGACCCGCGGCTGGAGCGCGACGATCGAGTCGTACTGCAGCTCCTCGAGCGCCACCGCCCGTTCGTGAGCGAGGTGCGTTCGCTCAGCCACTGGCTGATCGTTCCGCTGGCCGTACGCCGCGAGATCGTGGGAGCGATCGCCTGCGGCCCAAAACGCGACCATACCGAGTATCTTCCCGACGAGTTGCGCACCCTGAACGACGTGGCTCAACACGTCGCCACGGCCTATGCGCTTTTGTTCGCAGCGTCGGTGGCCACGCTCGGCCGAGAGCATTTACCGATAGACGCAAGCGCCGCGCATTAACGGAAGCTCGCGACCAAGCCTCCGCAGACCAGCGCCCAGCCGTCGACCATCACGAACAGCAAGAGCTTTACCGGCAGCGACACGACCGGCGGCGAGAGCATCATCATCCCCAAACCCATCAAGATCGCCGCGACGGCGAGATCGATCGCCACGAACGGCAGATAGAGCGCGAAGCCGATCGCGAAGGCGCTGCGCAGCTCGCCGACGACGAACGCCGGCACCAGTACGGTCATCGGCGCGCGCGCCGCAGGTTCCGGCCGGCGGCGCGCGACGCGCTCGAAGAGCTCGACGTCGGCGACCCGCGCTTGACGCAGCATAAAGTCGCGCAGCGGCCCGAGCGCGCGGCCAAAGGCCGCGGATTGCGTCAGATGCCCGTGCGCGTAGGGATCGACCGCATCGTGCGCGATCCGGTCGATCGTCGGCGACATGACGACCAAGCTCAAGGCCAGCGACAGCGCCGCCAGGACGGCGTTGGGCGGCAGTGCCGACGTGCCGATCGCCGACCGTACCAGCGAGAGCACCACGACGATCCGAACGAACGACGTGCAGCTCACCACCACGAACGGTAGTACGGAAAGCAGGGTCAGCAGCGCCAGGACGTCGAGCGGAGCGGAAGCGTGACGGTCGAAAACGCCGGCGTCGAACATGCAGCGAGCGTAACGCGGCGGCGTTACGCTCGTGTCGAAGGGCTATGTCGAAGGCGTTATCCGGGGCGTTGGATCAGTTCGGTAACGCGGACGCCGAAGTTCTCGTCGACCGCGACGACTTCGCCGCGGGCGATCAGCTTATTGTTGACGAGGAGGTCGACCGGTCCGCCGGCCATGCGATCGAGTTCCACGATCGATCCGGTGCCGAGTTTGAGCACGTCGGCGACCGACATGTCGCAGGTGCCCAGTTCCGCCGTGACTTGCAACGGAACCTGCATCAGCACCTCGATGTTCGAATCGTGTAATTTTTTCGAGTCGATTGCCATTCCGGGCTACT
>DATJUC010000177.1:0-16434 GCA_035502675.1 Candidatus Acidiferrales bacterium
GTGAGAGAGGTAGTACCACGTGCCGGCGACCACGACCACCAGCAGCGCGACGAGCAGAATGAGGCGCGACGGTTTCACGTTGAGCGCAGTTCTTCGCGCTCAGCCGTGAAAATACATGTTCATGCCGTAGCCCACCGCGACTGCGACCAGCAGCAGCCCGAGGATCGCGAACACGACCGCCCCGCGCGCCCGTCCGGCACGCCGCCCCATCGCACCGGCGATTCCATAGCAAACGGCGGCGCCCAAGGCGGCCCCGACGTGCAGTCCGATGACGCTGGGAAACGTCCGGTGCGCGGCCGCGAACGTTCCCGCCAACGCCAGTCCGACGAGAATCTGAATTCCGAGAACGACGCTGACGACGCGTCTCCCCATCGCGTTCCATGAGAAGACCAGCGCGCAGAGCGCCACCAAAAATGCCATCAGAAAGTGGAACGAGCTCACGAACGTCATGGCCGAGCATCTGCGCTGCCGGTATGCCGGGTCCTGCTCGTCCGGCGTAGAAGCGCCGCTCTATGAGCAACCACGGCAACGTTCGAACCGAGCGCACGGCGCTCGCGACGCCCGACGGCGACATGCAAGCCTACGTCGCGCGGCCCGCCGCGGGAAGTCCGCGGATCGGTATCCTCGTCTTTCAGGAAGCGTTCGGCGTCAACGGTCACATTCGCGAAGTGACCGAGCGTTTTGCCGAATGGGGCTTTTTGGCAATCTCGCCGGAGCTGTTCCATCGCACCGCGCCGCCGGGCTTCGAAGCCGCTTACGGCGATTTCGACGCCGTCCGGCCGCACGTGAGTGCGATCGATGCGGCCGCGCTTCAAACCGACGCGCGGGCCGCTTATGAGTTCCTTTGCGCTCGGGGCGCGTCGCGTGTCGCGGCCGTCGGCTTTTGCATGGGCGGACGCGCCGCCTACGTCGCCAACGCGCATCTCCCGCTGGAAGCGGCGATCTCGTTTTACGGCGGGGGCATCGCGCCCGGGCTGCTCGATCTGGCGCCGCTTCAGCACGCGCCGATCCTGATGTTCTGGGGCGGCGCCGACGCGCACATTCCGGCCGAACAGTATCGCGCCGTGGCCGACGCATTGACGCAGGCCGGACGCGAGCACGAGCAGGTGGTCTTTTCCGCGGCCGGTCACGGCTTTTTCTGCGACGCGCGCGAGAGCTTCCACCCGGCCGCCGCGGCCCAAGCGTGGCATTTGTCGACGTCGTTTCTGCGCACGCGCGGGTTCGCTTCGGGATGAACCCCGGCCGGCGCTGGATCGCGGCGCGGATTCGAAACGAACGCCGCGCGCTGGAACGTGCCCGCCGCAAATTCTTGCGCGATCCCGGCGAGGAGTCGCTGCACGACGTCCGCACGACCGGCCGCCGCCTGCGCTCGTTGCTCGAGGACGTGCGCGACCTGGTCGCCCGCCCGCGCCTGCTGCGCAAGGTCAAGGCGGCCGCCCGCGTCACCGACGCGGCGCGCGACGCGGCCATCCTGATGACGCTCCTCGAAAGCAGCGTCGATCCGGGCGAACGCGACATCGCAGGTCCGCTCTTCGACGAGCTTGCCCGGCGCCGCCGCAGCGCGACCAAGGCAGCGCGCCGGGCACTGCGCGCGGTGCGATTCGCGTGAAGCCGCAGCGCATTTCGATGGCCGGTGCGCGAGAACCCGAAGAGATCGTGCGGCGAATCATCGTCGCGCGTCTGGCCGAAGCTCGGTCCTTGGCGTTCGGGCTGCAGGATCGCCGCAGCCGCGATCTGCACGCGTTTCGAATCGCCTGCAAGCGCCTGCGCTACGCACTGGAACGCTTCGAAACGCTCGAACCGTCGCTCGAGAACGCGGCGGTCCGCCTCGCGCGCATTCAGGACGAGCTCGGCGAGGTGCACGATCGCGACGTCCTGTTGGCGATTCTGCCGCCGTCGATGGGCGAAACCTATCGCCGCCTGGTCGCCGAGCGGGAAGCCAACGTCACGCGCGCCAGGCGCCTGTGGCGCGGCGTACCCAACCTGCTCGAAGCCGCATCAGACCATGTAGGTCTTGGGCGGAGCCTCCATCGTCAAGATCGAGCGGTCGGCGGCGAAGTCGGCGATGCCGCTGGCCGTGCCGCCGTCCAGCGCCAGATCGGCGAGAATGCGGCCGATCGCCGACGCGAACTTAAACGCGTGCCCGGCTCCGACGGCGACCGCGACGTTGGGAAATCCGGGCAGCGTGTCGATGACGAAATCGCGGTCGGGCGTGAGCGTGTAGAGACAGGTTTTGACGCGATGGAGAGGACCTAACGCACCCGGTAGAACGGCGCGCAGGAAGGCCGTCACCCGCTGCGTTATGGCTGGATCCTCCTCGAAACCGCGCGTGTCCGGGTCGACCGCTTTTCCTCCGGCGTCCTGGGTGACCTTGACGGCGCCGTCTTCACCGAACACGGGAAACCCGTAGAACGACGGATCGTCCATCCAAATCCACACCGGAAACTTTCCGAATGCGAACGCGTCCAAATCGCGCGCCCGGAAGTACATTGCCTGCTCTTTGGTGACTTCGAGCGGAAGCTTCGCGCCGAAGTGGGCGAGCACCGGATTGCTCCAAGGACCGGCTGCGACGACCAGCTTGCGCGCGACGTAGCGTTCCCCGCCGGCCTCGATCTCGATGCGGCCGTCGGAAACGTCGATGCCGGTGACCGGCGCGTTCTCGCGCAGGGTCGCGCCGAACTGCATCGCCGCGCGCTGGTGCGCCGCGGTGGCCCGCTCCGCGGCGACGATGCCGCCGTCGGCTTGAAACAGGCCCTCGGCGTCGTCGCCGATCGTAAATGCCGGCCAGCGCGCACGAATCGCACGCGCGTCGAGTCGCTGGTAGGGAACGCCGGCTTCGTCCATCGCCCGTGCGTAGCCGTCCAGCGGAATCGCGCCGCCGCGCGGGCCGACGTCGAGGCCGCCGACTTTGAAGACCAGCTGCACGCCGGCGTCTCTTTCGACCGATTCCCAGGCCGCGTACGCCTCGCGCGCCAGCCGGACGTATGCGGGAGTGACGTACGACAGGCGGATGATCCGGGAGTGATCGTGCGATTCGCCGCGCGCGTGTCCGAACTCGAACCGCTCGAACGCCGCCACGCGCGCGCCGCGCTTGGCAAGCCAGTAGGCCGCGCCGCTGCCGATGCCGCCCAAGCCGAGAACGGCGACGTCAATCTGCGACGGCATCCTCACCCACCTTGTCCGCGATGTAGCGGCGAATGTCCAAGCTATAGTCCTCCATCGGTGCGTAGTAGCCGCGGTCGAACGCTTCCGAGTGCATGCCGGCTTGCACGCTTTCGCAGATCGCCCAATCCTGACGATTGACCAGGTCCCAAAAGTCGACCGCGTCGGACGGGTCGAATCCGGGCCTGGCCATTTCTTGCGGATCGAACAGAAAATCGCAAACGACCAGCGTCTTGGCGGGCGCGACCGGCCACACCGAAAAGGCGGCGACGTGGTCGGCGGACAGGCTGAGCATCATGTTGGGATAGACGAGTTCGCCTTTGTGCCGCACCCGCTCGTCGTCGTCGAGCGTCGCAAACGGCGCGCGCTGCGTCGTTCCGCTGAACGTAAACGTCCACGCGCCCTCACGATGCGGAATGCCGGCCTCCCAATCCAGCTCCGAGCCGCCGTGCGACTTGAAGGCGGGTACCACGCGGCACAGCTCCGGATGCACGCCCGCGCAGTGATAGCACTCGTTGTAGTTCTCGAGCAGGACCTTCCAGTTGGCCGCAACCTCGTAACGGATCGAGTGCGCCGTGCGCAGGTCCGCCAACGGGTAGCGCGCCAGCCGTGCCGGCACCGGCCCGAGCGAGTCGTGCAGCGATTTCGCATCGGCCTGCGGCGGGCGGAGCCGCACGAACAAAAACCCTCCCCAGGTGGCGGCCGCGACCGGAACCAGGCGGCGGGAATCGGGCGGCACCTCGGCGGGTTCGACGAAGGGCGAGGCGATGAGCCGGCCGTCGAGGGCGTAAGCCCACGCATGGTAGGGACAGCGGATTGCGCCGCGCACGCGGCCCTCGCCGCACAGCAAACGGCTTCCGCGATGCCGGCAGAAGTTGCGATGGGCGTAGATGCCGTCCTCGCCGCGGACGACGACCACGCTTTCACCCGCCACCTCGAGCACGCAGTACGCGCCGGCTGCGTCCAGAGCATCGGCGCGCCCGGCGTAGAACCATTCGGACCAGAAAATGGCACGCCGCTCGCGCTCGAAGAACGCCTCGCCCCAGTAGGCCTCGCGAGACAGGGAACGAAGCAAGCGTCGTTCGGCCATCGAGACTCTCCCCCGAATAGCTCGATCCTCAGTATTCGGTTTCGCCAAATAAATTGCTGGTCAGCAGGAAGTTCTATCGAATAGCTCGGAATCCTGGATAAGGGAGCGCAGAACATGCAGACCTTCGCCAAGCCCAACGTCGCCGGCGACCTGACGATGCCGGCTTCCTGGTATATCTCCCCCGAAGTTTTCGCCGCCGAACGCCAACGAGTCTTCGGAAAATCTTGGCTCTGCGTCGGACGAACCGAACGCATCGAGCGCGCCGGAGATTTCTTCGTCGCCGAACCCGCGGGCGAGAACCTCATCGTCACGCGCGACAACGCCGGCGTCGTGCACGCCTTCTTCAACGTCTGCCGCCATCGCGGCACGCGCGTGTGCGAAAGCACCGCCGGACACTTCCAAGGCTCGATTCAATGTCCGTATCACGCCTGGACGTACGGCCTGGACGGCGCGCTCAAAGCGGCGCGCAACATGGCCGAAGTCCCGGGCTTCGATCGTGCGGCGTATCCGCTCAAAGAAGCCGCGGTCGCGATCTGGGAAGGTTTTATTTTCGTGAACCTCGATCCGGACGCCGAGCCGTTCGATCGCGCGATGGCCGCATTGATCGGCCGCTTCGACGCGTGGGAGATCGGACGCCTGAAAACCGCGCGCACGATCGAGTACGATTTGGCCTGCAACTGGAAGCTGGTCTTCCAGAACTACTCCGAGTGCTATCACTGCCCGCTGGTGCATCCGCAGCTCGACAAGCTCTCGCCCTCGGACAGCGGTCGCAACGACTTGAGCGAAGGCAACGTTTTGGGCGGATACTCGGAACTGCGGCCGAACGCGCACAGCCTCACGACCAACGGTGCCACCAACCGGCCGCCGCTGGGTAAAGTCGCCGGCGAGGACGTCAACAGGATCTACTACTATACGATCTTTCCCTCGATGCTGCTGAGCCTGCACGCCGACTACGTCATGGTCCATTACGCCCAACCGCTGTCGCCGGATCGCACGCTGATCTCGTGTTCCTGGATGTTCGATCCCGCGACGATGGAGCGCTGCGAGTTCGATGCGAGCGACGCGGTCGATTTCTGGGACCTCACCAACCGCCAGGATTGGCACGTCAGCGAGCTCACCCAGCTGGGACTGCACTCGCAGGCCTATTCGCCCGGACCTTACTCCAACGCCGAAGGCCTGCTGGCCGCTTTCGACCGCAACTATCTCAAGGTCATGGGCGCTTAGCGCCGGTGCGGTCGGCGCTGCTCGTCCTCGCCGCTCTGGCAGTGGGTGCGGCGCCGGCAGCGGCGTCCGATTACTCGTCCCTTTCGTGGCGTAACGTCGGCCCCGCACTGGCCGGCGGGCGCACCGCGGGGATCGCCGGTTCCGACGCCGATCCGAACCTGTATTATTTCGGCGCGGCCGGCGGCGGCGTGTTCAAAACGAGCGACGGCGGATTGACGTGGCGAGACGTGTGGGCGACGCAGCGCGTCGGCGCGATCGGAGCGATTGCCATCGCTCCCTCGAATCCGCGCGTCGTCTGGGTCGGCACCGGCGAACCCAACCCGCGCAACGACGCGTCCTACGGCGACGGCGTGTACGTGACGCACGACGGTGCCGCAAGCTGGTCGTATCGCGGGCTCCCGCATTCCTACGCCATCTCCAAGATCCTCGTCGCTCCGCACGACCCCGGCATCGTGCTGATCGGCGCGCTCGGCAATCCGTTCGTCGATTCGGCGGACCGCGGCGTCTATCGGACCACCGACGGCGGGCGCTCGTGGCGCAAGACGCTCTACGCCGGACCTCAGAGCGGCATATCCGACCTGGATTGGGATCCCAGCGGACGCATCGTCTATGCGGGCGTGTGGCAGTTTCGCCGCAAGCCGTGGACGTTCGTCAGCGGCGGTCCGATCGACGGCATCTACAAATCGACCGACGGCGGCGCGACCTGGCACGCCCTGCGCGGCAACGGATTGCCGCCTTCGCCGATGGGACGTATCGGCGTCGCGGTCGCGCCGAGCGATCCTCGCCGCGTCTACGCACTCATTCAGTCGAAACGGGGATTGTTGTGGCGTTCCGACGACGGCGGCGCGCACTGGCGAATGATGTCGGCCGACACGCTGATCGACCAGCGGCCGTTTTACATGAGCCGCTTGATCGTGGACCCCACCGACGAAAATCACGTCTTCTTCGCCTCGGAGAATCTCATCGAAACCCACGACGGCGGCCGGACGTTTCACGACGTCACGCAAGCCGTTCACCAGGACCACCACGGCTTTTGGATCTCGCACGACGGCAAACGCATCATCGAGGCCGACGACGGCGGCGCCCCGATCTCGATCGACGGCGGCAAGACCTGGGACTGGCGCTTCAACGTCGACATCGCGCAGGTCTACCACGTGGGATACGACGATCGAAACCCCTATAGCGTCTGCGGAGCGATGCAGGACGACGATTCGTACTGTGCGCCGAACCTGTCGCTGAGCCCGCTGGGTTTGACCGAGCGCGATTGGCGCGACGTCGCCAACGACGCCGACGGCGTCGCGGTGTGGCCGGAACCCGGCAATCCCGGCTCGGTATGGAACGTCGGCATCAACGAGCTCAACGGTCAGCTCGGCATCTTCGACCTCGACTCGCGACAGGATTACGACGTTACGCCGTACGTCCGCGACACCAACGGCCGCCCGCTGGCGGGCTTGCCGTATCGCTTCAACTGGGAAGCTCCGCTGGCGTTCGCGGCGGCACCGGGAGCCGGTACTCCGGTGCCCGCCTACTTCGGCGCCAACGTCGTCTTCGAAACCAAGGATCGCGGCCGCACGTGGCAGGCCGTCAGTCCGGACCTCACCCGCAACGATCCCTCCAAGCAGCAACTCTCCGGCGGACCGATCAACACCGACATCTCCGGCGCCGAATTTTACGACACGCTGCTCGACATCGGCCCGTCCACGATCGACTCGCGCGTTCTGTGGGCCGGCACCGACGACGGATTGGTGTGGCGCACCGCCGATGGCGGCATCCACTGGGAAAACGTCACGCCTCCGGGCGTCCCGCCGTGGGGCCGCGTCGAGACCGTCGAGCCGTCGCACGTCTCGGCGGATCGGGCCTACGTCGTGGTCAATCGCTCGACCATGGGCGATCTAACGCCTTACGTCTTGGCAACCGACGACGGCGGCAAGACGTGGCGGACGATCGTCGCCGGCTTGCCGTTCCGCGAACCGGCCCACGTCGTACGCGAAGACCTCCACAATCCCGACGTGCTCTACGCCGGACTCGAACAGGGAGCCTGGATCTCGTTCGATCGCGGTGCGACGTGGGAAAGCCTGCGGCTCGGAATGCCGCCGGTCGCGGTGCGCGACTTGCGGATTCAGCCGTCCGCCGGCGATCTGATCGCCGGCACGCACGGCCGCGGCATCTACATCCTCGACGACCTCACGCCGCTCGAAGGCCTGCGCGAGGCGCGCGCCGGTCGCGTTCCGGTGTTCTTCCAACCCCGCGCCGCGTACGCGTGGTACCTCTGGTGGTCGGGGCAGTACGGGACGTACGACACGGAGTGCTGCGTTCCGGCCGGGGTGTTCTCGGGAACCGACGCACCCTACGGCGCGCTGCTTTCCTATTATCTGCCGGCCGCGGCCCCGTCGGCGTCGGTCGACGTGCTCGACCGGAACGGCAAAACCATCCGCCGCTTCGCCGTCCCGGCCGGCGCCGGCATCGACCGGGCCAACTGGGACCTGCTCGAACGGGCGCCGATTCCATGGAACGCGGCGCGCGAATGGAACAAGACGTGGACCGCGCCGATGGCCGTCCCCGGAACGTACGCGCTGGTGCTGCATGCCGGGTCCGCGCAGCTCCGCCGCACCGTCGAGGTTCTTCCCGATCCTCGCGCGCACTGGACGCAAGCCGAGTACGTCGCTCGTCACGACTTCATCGCGCAGCTCGACGACGAGCTGAGCCAGGTCGACGATGCACTCAACCATCTCGATGCGGCACGTTCCCGCGCGAGCGCTGCGCAGCGGCGCGCCATCGACGCCGTCTACTCGCAGCTGACCTCGGGCATCGTCAACTCCGAAGACGACCAGTGGAAGCCCGACCAGCTGCGGGAGCGCATCACCATTCTGCTCGGCGACGTCAATCTGTCGCAAGGGCCGCCCCTGCCGCCCCACCTCCGCGAAGCCGCGGAGATCCGCACGCAATACGAATCCGTCATGGCCGCTTACCGCACCCTCGCCGAAGGACTGCATCAATGACCGAGACCGATCGTCGATTTTCGCGTCCGTTCGCCGCTTTGCTGGCGCTCGCACTGTTCGTTCTCGCCATACCCGTTCGGGCCGGAACCACCGGAGGCTTGAGCGGCACGGTAACGGATTTCGACACGCACGCACCGGTCGCGGGCGCGCGCGTCTCCGTCGTCAGTCCGTCGCAAACCGCGAGCGCGACGACCGATGCCGGCGGCCACTTTTCCTTCGTCTCGCTGGCTCCCGACGAATATACCGTTTCGATCCAGAAGGCCGGATACGATCCGATTGCCTACGCCGGCGCCGCGGTCTTTGCCGACGCGCAGCAGACGCTGACGTTCGTCATGCACAAGTCGCTCAAGACGATCGCCCAAGTGACGTCGTCGACCTCTTCCAACTTGGTACGTTCGGGCACGACGGCCGATCTCTACTCCGTCAACGCCGCGCAACAGGACCGGGTGAGCGCGCTCGGCGGCGGCGGTAACCTCAATAGCGCGTATTCGGCGGTGGCCAGCGTGCCGGGCGCCTACGTACCGGCCAACCAGTCCGGCTACCTGCAAGCCATTCACGTCCGCGGCGGCGACTCGTACGAGGTCGGTTACGAGTTCGACGGTATTCCCGTCAATCGCGCGTTCGACAACTATCCTTCGGGCTCGCTGTCTTCGCTGGGTCAGCTCGAGCTTCAGGTCTATACCGGCGCGACGCCGTCGAACGCCGAAGCGCAGGGGCTCGCGGGCTTCATCAACCAGGTCATCAAGACCGGAACGTTCCCCGGATACGCGTCGGCCGATGCCGGCGTCGGATCGCCGATTTTCTATCACAGCCTCAACGTCGAGGCCGGCGGCGCGACGCCCGATCGCCTCTTCTCCTATTACGTCGGAATGGGCGGCTATAACCAGGAGCACCGCTACGTCGACCAGTTCGGCGGGGCTGCCTACGCCGACGAGTTCGGACAGCAGCTCGGCTCCTGTCCCGGAGGCGCGGCTCCGTCGCTGCCGTCGTGTTATACCAACGGGTCGCCGAACGTCGGCGTCGGCGGAGCTCCGGGGTGGATTCTCGGGCCGATCGGCTTCGGAACCCTCAACCCGGTCAACATCGCCGATCGTACCGCCATCGTCAACGTGCACATCGGCATCCCGCACAAGAACGACAGCCTACGCGACGACGTGCAGATCCTCTACGACAACGACGAGATCTTCACGACCTTCTTGAGCTCGGTCAACGACGAGGGCTACAACAACTACGTCGCGACCGTCGGAGCCTTTCCGCCGTATTGGCTCGACACCCATCAATACACCGGCCCGATCGGTACGCTGCTGCCGTCGAACTATCAGTCGTACATCGAGCCGTACTACTACCCGTCCTCACCGCCGCATCCGTTCCAAGGGCCGATCGGCGATCCGTACAACCAGCGCGACCGCGGCTACAACGGACAGTCGATCGTCAAGGTCCAGTACCAAAAGAACTTCAGCGAGAGCGCCTTCATGCGCGTCTACGGGTACACCTATTACTCGAACTGGATCGAAAACGGCCCCATGCTCTCGCTCCAGCCGTACGCCTATTACGACTCGGGCGACTATGAGATCAACAACCACACGCGCGGTCTGAGTCTCACGTTCACCGATCAGCTCAGCCCGCAGAACCTGCTCTCGGCCGAAGGCTCCTACACGACGGCCAGCGGCGCGCGCATCTACAACGAGCAGATGTTCCAATACGGCAACGCCTACGGGAACGCGTTCGCGGTGCTGGTAAACGCCGACAACGTCGACAGCGGAACCTGTTATGCGATCCGCGCGGGCGGCACGGCGACGGTACCGACGACGTGCAGCGACCGCCAGGGCTCGGTCGTCTACGGTCCCGGCCCGAGCTTCCTGCGGCTCGACGGCAGCGGTCCGACCGCCGGCGCGAACCTCGCCGGTCTGACGTGCGGTGGCGGCCCGTGCGCCTACTACGTCGCGGAGAACGGTCAATACGGGTTGGACAACACGGTGACGCCGTACTTCGGCGGCTACTCGGTCACCGACGAATACCGGCCCAACGACCGCCTCAACGTCAACCTCGGCATACGCGTCGACAACTACGATTTCGTCGGTTCCGACACCAATACGGGCGCGGCGCGCGACTTTTGGTTCAACGCCTTCAACCAGGACACGTGTTACAACACGCAGACGCTGCAGCTCTACGATCGCGCGTATCTCCTGGAGGGCAAGCCTTGGAGCACCAACAGCCAGGTTCCGTGCTCGAAGCTCGGTCCCGATCTGATCGACGCCAACCTCCAGAACACGCCGGCCGGGTTCGACTATAACATCGTCCAGCCGCGCATCGGCGCGACCTATACCTTGAGCCGGAACACCGTGCTGCGGGCGAGCTACGGCAAATATAACGAGCAGCCGAGTTCGGCCTACGAGCAGTACGACGCGCTGGAGCAGAACCTGCCCGACACGCTCTCCCAGTTCTACGCGTTGGGTTTCACGTCGCCCGGTCACGAAGTCGCCCCCTCGATCTCGTTCAACAGCGACTTCTCGATCGAGCACCACTTCAACGGCACCGACATGTCGTTCAAGCTGACGCCGTTCTTGAGACAAACGCAGAACCAGGTCGAAAACTTCTACATCAATTACACCAGCGGCATCACGTCCGGCCTGAACGCCGGCAACCAAACCTCGCGCGGCTTCGAGTTCCAGTTCGACAAGGGCGATTTCAACCGCAACGGATTCGCGGGCCAGCTCGCCTTCGCGTACACCTACGCGACGGTGGACTATCACCTGCTGCCCAACGGGACGACGATCATCTCGCCGATCAACTCCGGCATCTCGCAGTACAACGCCTATACGAAGGGCTGCGCGCCGGGCGGCGCCTACGCCGGCAAGACGCAGTTCGGGACCTCGGTTTGCGGATCGACGACGACCGACGTCGCGGCGGCGCCGTGTTACACGACCAAAGGCGCGCCGGTAACGAGTTGCACGCCGGCCGACGTCGCCAACCCGTACTGGAACTCGCCGACCTTCGGGCTGTTCGATCCCAACGCGTCGTATTTGCCGTACTCGACCTTCCCCGGACCGATCGGCTCGGGCGTCAACGCCTACAATTATCCGTACGTCGCGACGCTGATCCTGAACTACAAGCACGATCGGCTGGCGATCACGCCGTCGCTGCAGTACCAAGCCGGAAACCGGTACGGTGCGCCGCTGACCACGCCGGGAATCGATCCGGCGGCGGGTTGTAAGACGCTCGCCGGCTCGGTTGCGGGCGACCCGCGGTACCCATACGGCGCGCCCGGCGGCAGCCCGTTCAACGGTACGACCTGCGGCACGTTTGCCAATCAGGCGCTCGCCGATTACGTCAACATTCCCGATCCGTACACCGGACAGTTCGACGGCATCGGCGCCTTCCGCGAGCCGGCTCAGCTGACCGGCCACCTGCGGATTGCCTACGATCTGACGCCGCGCGTCAGCGTCACGCTCACGCTCGCGAACCTGCTTCAGACCTGCTTCGGGGGCCAACAGACGAAGTTCACGTACTTTTCGAACAGCGGTACGTGCCTGTACGGAAACCTCGTGGGCGGCCCGTACACGCCGCCGGTCGGAAATGCCTACAACCCGGGGGCCAACCTGCAAACGTTCTTGCGCTATCCGTACGAACCGTATTTCGGCGCGTACAACGACCTCTCGAGCTCGCTCAATCAACCCTTCAACGCCTACTTTACCGTGAAAGTGAAAATCTGAGCATGAAGTACGACGCGATCGTCATCGGCGGCGGCCATAACGGCCTCGTGACCGCCTGCTACCTGGCTCGCGCCAAATGGAAAGTGCTGGTTCTGGAACGGCGTTACGTCGTCGGCGGCGCCTGCGTCTCCGAGGAGATCTGGCCGGGCTACAAAGTCTCGACGGCGGCCTACGTCAACAGCTTGTTTCGCCCCGAGATCATCGCCGATTTGCACTTGCGCGATTACGGCTTCGAGCCGATCGAACGCAATCCGGCGTCGTTCTCGCCGTTTCTCGACGGACGGTATCTCATGCTCGGTACCGGAACGCACCAGGACGTCGAGGAGATCTCGAAGTTCAGCCAACGCGACGCGGAACGCTATCCCCAGTACGAGGCGATGCTCGAACGGGTCGCCTCGGTGGTCGAGCCGACGCTGACGCAGGTGCCGCCCAACTTGGTGCACCCCAAGCTCGGCCAGCTGCTCGAGATGGGCAAGATGGGCCGCGCGCTGCAGAAACTCGGGCCAGGGATGGGAGAGGCGATCGAAGTTTTGACGGGCGCCGCGCGTCCGATTCTCGACCGCTGGTTCGAATCCGAAGAGCTCAAAGGCACGATCGCGACCGACGCGATCATCGGCGCGTTCATGGCTCCTTCCATGCCCGGCACGGCCTACGTCCTGTTCCACCACGTGATGGGCGAGACCAACGGCAAGCGCGGCGTATGGAGCTACGTCAAAGGCGGCATGGGCGGCCTGACGCAAGCCCTGGCCAAGGCGGCCGCCGACCTTGGGGTCGAGATCCGTACCGAGGCGGAGGTCGCAAAGATCCTGACCAAGGGCAACCGCGTCACCGGCGTCGCGATGACCAACGGCGACGAGTTTTACGCCAAGAAAGTTGCCTCGGGCATCGATTGCCATTTGACGTTCCAAAAACTGCTCTCGCCCGATTTGCTTCCGCCGGAGTTCAACGCGGCGATCCAGCGCATTTCGTATAGCAGCGCGTCGTGCAAGATCAACGTCGCCTTGGAACGCCTGCCGAGCTTCACCGCCCTACCGGGCAACGATCCTGGGCCGCAGCACCGCGGCACCGTGCATCTGTGTCCCGATCAGGACTTCATCGAGCGCGCGTACGACGACGCCAAATACGGGCGAATGTCGCAACAGCCGATCGTCGAGTGCACGATGCCGTCGTCGCTGGACCCGTCCGTGGCGCCGCCCGGCAAGCATCTCATGTCGATGTTCACGCAGTACGCGCCGTACGAATTGGCCGACGGTCCCTGGACCGACGCCAAACGCAACGAATACGCCGATCGCTGCTTCGACGTCGTCGAGCAGTACGCGCCCGGATTCAAAGCCTCGGTCATCGCGCGTCAGATCCTCACGCCGGTCGATCTGGAATCGACATTCGGACTGACGGGCGGCAGCATCTTTCAGGGAGCGATGCCCCTGCACCAGCTCTTCATGTTCCGTCCGGTTCCCGGATATGCGAGCTACAACACGCCCGTCAAGAACCTCCATCTCTGTGGAGCCGCGGCACATCCGGGCGGCGGCGTCATGGGCGCGGCCGGCTGGAATGCCGCTCGCGTCATGCTCGCGGGCTAGAAAAGACGCTCGTTCCGGGTCCGGTGCACGCCGCCGGATCTAGAGCGGCGGCGGCCGGCGATGGTGCGAGCCGGCTTCCTCCGCCTCGCGGCTGGGCGCACCGCTCGGATCGCGGTTCTCTGCCGGCAGTCCGGCGGCGCTGCTCGCCTTCGGTACGTCGAGCGTCGTAACCGGTTGCCGAAGCGACGGCGGCATGAGCGGGCGCATTCGCGGCCGGCTCCCCGGTTCGAGCGGCGAGTTTTCGATCGATCGCGTGTTGGCCGGCGTGCGGCGATACCAGAACTCCCGCATGTACGGATGCAACAGCGCCGGGTGGGTTTGGCCGCGCGAGGGGGCCGTCGCCGAACGCACCGGCAAGGTCGTTTCGCCGCGCGACACCGGCGAGGTCGTTTCGCCGCGCGAAACCGGTTCGCGTGCGATCGGACCCGTACCGCCGCGCCCAATCGGCTGCGTCGTCACCGGACGGCGCACGGGCTGCACCGGCCGGCGCGGCGTCGTCGGTGCCGGCGGCGTCACCGGCGTCGTTGCCGGGGGCGCCGTGATCGGCGTGTATCCGTAGCCGGGATAACCGTAGCTCGGATATCCATACCCGGGGTATCCGTATCCGGGGTAACCGTAGCTCGGGTATCCATAACCGGGGTATCCGTAGCCGGCATACCCATAGCCGGGATAACCGGACGAAGCATATCCGCCGAGCAGCGAACTTCCTGCGAATCCCATCATCCAGGCCCCCAGCATCGCCGTCGCCGGATCGAGGCCGCTCGATGCCGGATAGCCGGCAGAGCCGTAGCCGTTCGGATAGCCGTAGCCGCTGGGATAACCGTAGCCGCTGGGATAGCCGTAACTGCTGGGATAGGCGTAGCCGTTCGAATAGCCGTACGGCGCGGTGTAAGCCGGAGCGGCATAGCCTCCATAGCCGGCGTAACCGGGAGCGTAGCCGGGATTGTAGCCGGGCGGGTACGCCGCGCCGATGCCGGCACCGTTCGGGCCGGTGACGTAGCACGACGAACCGTTACACGCGATGTTTTCGCCGTAGTTACCCGGATACCACGACAGCCCGTTGGGCGCGACCACGTGGCCGTCGGCGTACACGACCGAACCGTTGGCGAGATATCCGGTCACCGTATGCGCTTTCGCGTTCTTCTCGGCAACGTTGATGCCGGTCGCGAGCGCGGCCACGGCCGCCGCGGTGATCAGCAGCGTCGACGTCGTGTCGGCTCGGACGGGTTGAGCGGCTGCGCCGAATACCACCCCGCTCATCGCGGCCGTCGCCAGCGCCGATCGAAACAGCTTGACGTTCATACAGCCATTCTAAAGTAGGTGAGCGGAAGGCACATGAGTTTTCGGCCCGTTCGGATGAGAAACGGATGAAATCGCGAATGCGCCACCTACGTGATCCCTGCACGCAACGCCGCATTCCGGCGTTGGCTCCAAGAAAACGCGACGGTGACCGCCGTCTACTACAGCGGTCTGATCGTCGTGCTGTTGCCGGCCTTCCATTTCGTGCTGGCCCGGGTCGCCGGCACTCCGCCCGACTCGTTGCCGTTGCGGCTCGCCGCCGCCGCCGTCTCGGCGGCGGTCGGCATCGCGCTGATCGTCCTGCCGGGCCTGCGCCGCTACGGCAACGCGATGCAGTATCTCAACCTCCTTCCGACCGTCGCCGTCGTCGCGATCCTGGTGGTCGACAGCCGCAACAATCCCTGGTACGTCGCCTCCGAGATGCTCCTGGTGGTCGGGGTGCAACAGGCGTTCTACCGCGTCGTCGACGTCGGCATCGCGGCGCTTTTCGCGATCCTTTTCCAAGCCGCGTACTCGGCATACGCGGGCGTCCTGACGACTCCGGAAAACCTCACGGCGCTGTGCGTTTACGGCGGCGGATACGCCGTCGCGTTCGCCTCGGCTTGGCTGCGGATCGGCATGGCGCGCCGCGAGCTGTCCACCCGTTTGCGCGCGCAACAGACCCGGGCCGATCTGGAGGACCGCGATCGGGCCCTCGCGCTGGCGCACGCGCGCCTCGACGAGATCGCGGCCATGGCGGAGTTCGGCAACTTCGAGCACGATCTGGTCCGCGGCCGCGTCGTCTGGTCGGACGAGCTCAAGAAGATCTTCGGACTTCCCCCCGACGTCGAGAGCGCCGCGCTCGCCGGACTCTACGAAGCCTCGATTCATCCCAAAGACGCTGACGCGGTCGAGCGCGAGATCGAGCTCAGCCGCCGAACCGGGCAGACGTTCAGCATCGACCATCGCATCGTCGCCGGCGACGGCTCGACGCGCTGGTTCCAGCTCCGCGGCAAGCACGAGCACGACGCCGGCGGGGTCGCTACGCGTTACGTGGCTGCCGTTCTCGACGTCACCGCGCGCAAACAAGCCGAAGAAGACCTGCTGCGCCTGTCTCGCATCGACACGCTGACCAGCCTGCCGAACCGCTCGACCTTCCAGACGATTCTGCGCGACGCGCTTCGCGACGCGCACGAGTTCGGCCGCCGGTGCGCGCTGCTGTTCCTCGATCTCGATCGTTTCAAAGACATCAACGATACGCTCGGACACGCCCTCGGCGACACGCTCCTGCGTTCGGTGGCGATCCGGCTGTCGGCCGCGCTGCCGCCGGGATCCACGCTGGCGCGCTGGGGCGGCGACGAGTTCGTCGTGCTGTTGCCCGCAATTCA
>DATJUC010000178.1:0-13724 GCA_035502675.1 Candidatus Acidiferrales bacterium
TTAGCGGCAAGATTATTAGTTTCGGCGAAATCCTCGCCGAGGTTGTAGAGCTCCCAACCGGTGGCGTCGAGCTCCGTCAGCATGTCGGAAGTGATCGGTACTCCCAACCCCCTCCCCGACTCCGCAAACGAGGGACCGGGCCACGGACAAACCGCCCGCCAGCCGTCGTGATAGAGCGACCGGTGGCCGATCATTTCGAAATATTGGGTGGTGCGCTTGCTGGGCGCTTCGGGATCGTCGAACGTGTGCGCGAAGCTCACTCCCTCGATCGGGGACTGCGTCACGCCGCGGATAGCTTGGGGCGGATCGATCCCGAGGGCGTCGAGAACGGTCGGCACCATGTCGATGATGTGGCCGTATTGCATGCGAACCTCGCCGCCCCGCCGCACGCCTTTCGGCCAATGCACGATCAGCGGGTCGCTGACGCCTCCGCGGTACGTTTCGCGCTTCCAGCGGCGGAACGGCGTGTTTCCGGCGTGCGTCCAGCCCCACGGGAAGTGGTTGAAGCACTCCGGGCCGCCCAGGTCGTCGATTTTCGCGAGATTTTCTTCGATCGTGTCTTCGACGTTGTTGAAGAAGCGGCACTCGTTTACGGAGCCGTGCGGACCGCCTTCAGCGCTGGAACCGTTATCCGAAACGAGCATGATGAGCGTATTGTCGTATTCCCCGATCTCTTTGAGAAAGGCCAGCAGTTCGCCGATGTAGTGGTCGGTGTGCGTCAAAAACCCCGCAAAGACTTCCATCATTCGCGCGTAGAGGCGCCGCTCGTCGGGCGGCACCGAATCCCAGCCGGCGACGTCGGGGTCGTGCCGGGAAAGCGTCGCGTTACTCGGAACGAGGCCGAGAGCTTTCTGCTTCTCGAAGACGCGCTGCCGGTAGTCGTCCCAGCCCGCATCGAACGCTCCTTCGTATGCGTCGGCCCACTCCTTGGGGACGTGATGCGGCGAATGCATCGCGCCCGGAGCGAAGTACATGAAGAAGGGCTTGTTCGGCGCGACTTGTTTGGCGTCGGCGATCATCGCTTTGGCCTTTTCGACGAGGTCGGGCGTAAGGTGATAACCTTGCTCCGGCGTCTTCTCAGGCTCGGTCTGGGAGTTGTCGCGAACTAGCTCCGGATAGTACTGATGCGTATCGCCGCCGAGAAAGCCGTAATAGCGCTCGAAGCCGCGTCCGAGGGGCCAGCGATCGTATGGACCGGCGGCGGTCATCGTCTCTTCCGGTGCCAGGTGCCACTTGCCGACGCAGTAGGTATTGTAGCCCTTCTGCAAGAGAATTTCCGAGAGGAAGCCGTTTTCAAACGGGATGTAGCCGTCGGAGCCTGGATAGCCGGTCGACCCGTTGGTCAGGCAGGCCAAATGATTGGAGTGGTGATTGCGCCCGGTGAGAATGGACGAGCGCGACGGAGAGCACAGCGCCGTCGTGTGCATGTTCGCGTACCGAAGCCCGTCGGCTGCCAGCGCATCGATGTTCGGCGTCCGAATCGGGCTGCCGTAGCATCCCAGGTGTCCGAACCCCAGATCGTCAAGAACGATGAACAGCACGTTGGGGGCGCCCGCGGGAGCTCGATTCGGCTGCGGCCACGCAGGCGTCGAAACGTCGACCGTGCGGCCGATCATCCCAGGGAACGTGGTTCCGGGTCTGTACTCTTCAAGCGCCATAGCTTCTCCAGGGCGTCGAGCGGACCGAGCGCGCCGTCTTGATCAACCGTAAACCCGTGGTCGCGAAGCGAGCATCCCAAAAGTGCAAATCGAGGGCGAAATCGTCAAAATCGCTGCGGTTTTGCCGGTTTAGGATACTGCCGAGCCGCCGCGGCGGTAGTATGACAGGGCCAAAGCCGACGTAGTTCTACGTCGCCGGCAGATGTGGGGTCAAGCCATGATCAGATTGTTTCTCCTGAGTTGCGCGGCGCTGCTGGCGTTCACCGTCACGCCCGCCGACGCTTCGGGCACCGTAACCATCCAACAGAAGGACGGTTCGGTCGACACGTACTCCGACGTCGGAATCAAGATCATCCACAACGCACTGTACCTCACCTCGGCGGACGGTAAGGGGACGCTCGTCGTCAATCGTGCGGCGTGTTCGTATCAAGACCAAATCTTGGTATGCCTGCCGACCGGGGTGACGCTGATTCAGGCGGGAGCGGCCAAGCCGTTGGATCTCGCAACGGGGACGATCTATGCGAACATGACCGACCAAATGCTGAGCCTCCCGCTGTCGTCGACGCGCTTACCGCCCCACAGCATCGTCTTCTCGATCTCGACGAAGCTCGGAACGTACGTCAATCTCAGCGGCAGCATCGACAAGGTGACGAAGTGAATAAATCCATCGCGCTACTAGCAGCCCTAACGATTGCAATTACACCGGCTCTTGCCGTCGCAATGGATCGCGGGGGCGGCGGACGCCCATCCTCCGCACCGGCGCGCAGCGCACCGGCCCGATCGGCACCAGCGCGCAGTGCGCCGGCCCGCACCGCCCCGGCCCAGCGAGCACCCTCGCGCCCGGCACAGGCTCCATCCGGCGGCGGGTTCAATCTCAATCGCGATGCCAAACCCACGAAGGCGCCTTCCCAGGCGGCCAGTAGATCCGCTGCCCGGCCCGGCAACACCAGCACGCCGAATCGTAACGTGCGCAACGGGAATGCCGCCAACGGCAGCGGCAACCATAAGAACGCGAACAACGGCGGCAACCGCGTGAATGCCAACAACGGCGGCAACCGTGTGAATGCCAACAACGGCGGCAATCGCGTGAATGCAAACAATAACGGTAATCGCACCAACGCGAACAGCAACGTAAACCGGACCAACGTGAATGCGAACCGCAACGTCAACGTCAGCGGAAATACCATCAACCGCACGGTCGTGAGCAACCCGGTCTACGTGAATCAGCCGGCTTGGGGCTGGAATCACGGCGTGGCGTGGGCGCCGGCGCCGGCGTATTACGGCGGCGGGTTCTGGGGAGCCATGGCGATCGGCGCGACGTCGGCCGCGATTTACGGCACGATCGTGGCGTCGAATCGAACGTACACCTCGTACCAAGTGCAGCCCAATAGCCCCGGGGCGACGGTCCTCTCGAACTATCAGCTCACCCAGGTGCAGTGCGGCGGCTCCAATCTGGTTGTGATCTACGGCCCGAATAACAGCGTCACGTGCGCCAACCCAAACCATCTGGTTGCTGCCGGGAACTATAACCTCGATACGTCGACGCTCTCGCTGACGAACGCCTGACGCTCCTGATGCGTGCAGCAGCGATGAGCCCGGAGCGTGAACGATTTAGATAGGGGCCATCCGCCCGGCGTTAGCCGATGTCGTCGTTGAACTCGGGACGAAGATCGGGGTCGGGACGTGCCCACGTATCGCCGAACATAATAGCCAGGAAAGAGCGTACGGCGCTCGCTCAGCGGGTCCTAGCGCGTGCCAAGCGTATGCCTCACGGAGTTGCCCGAGGTCGGCTCGAGAAGGCCGGTCAGATGCGAATCGGTTGAAACTTATCGGCGCGGGCACCGTACGCTGATTATGGCGAGATCCTTACTGCCGGTTCTCTTTGCGGTCGTTGCATGCGCCCTGCCCGCAGCGGCAGTTGCATCGTGCGGCCCGAGCGATCCCGCCGGGTACTATGAAGGCACCGCCCAGAGCAAACAGGCTGGGACGCTCAAGGTTTCCGTTAACCTGCGCTGCCAGAACGGTAACTACGCCGGCGAGCTGGCGACGCCCGTCGGGACATTCCTGATCGAGGGCGGCGCTTTCACGGCCGGAACGCTGCATCTGACTTTCGGCGGCGGTGCAATCGCCGACGTCGGCTCCGTTACTCTGACGTTTCATGGAACGACAGGCGTGGGCACCTTTCGCTTAGCCGACGATTCGGGCACGTTTGTCATTTCGCGCATGGGCGATGCTCGCGCGCCCGTTTCGAATGCGCCGGTGCTTACCCTGACGGCGCAACAGTGGCTTGCCGATATGCGCTTCGAAGTGACGACACTAAAAACGCTGCATCCACAGCCTTTCGCCTTCACGCCAAGCGCGACGTTCGATGCGGCGGTCGCAGCGCTCGAACGGCGGTTGGGTTCGACCGACGGCGACGTCGCGTATGTGGGGCTCGACCACCTTGCCAACCTGATCGGCGACGGACACACGTACGTCGAGTTCCCGCCCGATATGGCCCTGATGCCGTTACTCATCGGGCGTTTTGGAAACGACTATCGGGTCGAGGCAGTCGGTGCGGGCAACGAAAGGCTCCTGGGCATGCGCGTCCTGAGCGTCGGCGGCGTTTCCGTCGGCACCGTACACGACGAGTTCTACGACCTCATCACGCCCGTCGGCGAGACGGAGGTCCTGCGCGACGCAAGGTCGACGAACTTTCTTAATGTCGGCATGGCGCTGCACGGCGTCGGCGTGACGCCTCGCCGCGACGTCGCGGTCTACACGCTTGCGAGCGACGGCGGCAAACCTCACAACGTATCGCTGCGAGCGCTAGCGCCGGCCCAAGCCAATCGCCTACAGTGGACCTGGGTGGGCGGCCGGCCGTTCTATCGGCGTCATCCAGACGGTGATTTCTGGTTCGTCTACCTGGCTGCGTACAAGACGGTCTACTGCAGCTTTCGCGGTTATGCGAACCTACAGAGCAATGCCGCTGCACTGCTGGCTTTCGTGCGGGCGAACCACGCCGAGAAGCTCGTGCTCGATCTGCGACTCAACGGCGGCGGCGACTACAGGGAGGGGCTGCGCTATCTGATCGACCCGATCCGCGCGATGAACTCGATCAACCGCCTCGGGCATCTCTTCGTGCTTGTCGGCCCAAACACGTTCTCCGCTGCAATGGCGAACGCCGCGCAGTTTCGCGTAGCTACGCACGCGCTGCTTGTCGGGCAGACCATCGGCGAGCGCCCGAATAGTTACCAAGAGCCGCGAGAAGCGCGTCTGCCCAATTCCCGGCTGCTCCTGCGATATTCAACGCTGTACTACGAGTTTCTCCCTGGGGGCCCGAACGAGATCGTTCCCAATAGGCAAATCGTTCCGTCGTGGCAAGACTTGAAAGCGGGAAGGGATCCCGTACTCGAATGGGTGCTACAGCACCGATAGGCTTCAGTTCGACGACGAAGCGGTGAACGGCTCGCGCGCTGGTATCGCGGCGGTCAAATGGATCGCTGCGTTGCGCTGCCCGAAGCCGGGTGAGTGCGATCGGCCAGGTCACGCCCTAACTCGGACGCATTCGTCTGGATGGAATAAAGCTCGACGCTCGGCGGGGGCGAACCCGCTCAGACACGAACGGGGAACCGATGGCGACCCAGCTCGACTCGGGCCCGCCGGCCTCGGCGCGTCCGACCGGCACGGTCGCATTTCTCTTTACCGACGTTGAGGGATCGACCCAGCGTTGGGAGACGCACCGCGAGGCCATGGACGACGCGGTGAAGCGCCACGATGCGATCTTGCGCGAGGCGATCGATCGGCATAGCGGCTACGTGTTCAAGGCAATCGGCGATGCGTTTTGCGTGGCCTTTGCGCGCGTCTCCGATGCCGTGACCGCCGCGTTCGAAGCGCAGCGAGCGTTGAGCGCCGAGGATTTTTCTGCCGTCGGCGGATTGGCAATTCGCATGGGACTGCACGCCGGCGAAGCCTCGGAACGCAATGGCGACTACTTCGGACCGGCCGTCAACCGCGTCGCACGACTGATGTCGATCGGCCACGGCGGCCAAATCCTGGTATCCGGCGTTATCCGCGACTTGGCACATAACGATCTTCCCGAAGGTGGGTCGCTGCTCGATCTGGGCTTGCACCGTCTCAAAGACCTCACCGAACCCGAGCACGTCTGGCAGCTGACCATCACCGGTTTGCCTTCAGCGTTTCCATCGCTCAAATCATTGGACACGATTCCCCACAACCTGCCGATCCAGCCGACGAGCTTTCGCGGTCGCGAGCACGATCTCGAGGAAGTCAAGTTGCTGCTGGGTGGGCATAACCTGCTAACGCTGTTTGGTTCGGGCGGCGTCGGCAAGACCCGGCTGGCGCTGCAAGTCGGAGCCGAGGTCCTCGACCGCTACCCCGATGGTGTTTGGCTAACCGACTTTGCGCCCATCAGCGACCCCGAACTGGTGTCGAGCGTGATCGCCAAAGAGATTGGGATGCCGCAAGTCGAGGGCCGCCGAATCGACGACTCCATTCCGCGTTGGCTGCGCCGCAAGCAACTGCTGCTGATCTTGGATAACTGCGAGCACGTCCTGGAAGCGGTTGCAGCGATCGCCAACGACGTCATACGGACTTGTCCGGACGTGCGGCTGCTGGCTACGTCACGTCAGGCGCTTGGAGTAAGCGGCGAAGAGGTCTTGCGGCTGCCGTCACTCGACGTTCCGCACAAGATCGCCGATCTCACGCCCGCCGCGGTCATGGAATTCGGCGCGGTGGCGCTGTTCGTCGATCGGGCGCGGTCGGTGGACAAGTCGTTCGTGCTGACCGACGATACCGCTCCCATCGTGGCCGACATCTGCCGGCGCCTTGACGGCATTCCGCTGGCCATCGAGCTGGCCAGCGCTCGGGTCAAAGTCCTCTCCATCCCCAACCTCGCTCAGCGTCTCAACGAACGCTTCAAGATTCTCACTGGCGGCAGCCGCACGGCACTCCCGCGCCAAAAGACGCTGGGCGCGCTGATCGACTGGAGCTACGACCTGCTCGGCCCGCCGGAGAGGACGCTCTTCAATCGAGTGGGGATCTTCGCCGGAGGCTTTAGTCTGGATGCGGCCACTGCGGTGTGCAGCGGTGAGGACCTCGACGAGATCGACATTTTAGATCTGCTCTCCTCGCTGACCGACAAGTCGTTGGTCGTGGCCGACACCGCCGGGCAGCAAGAACGGTACCATTTGCTGGAAAGCACGCGTGCCTATGCCCTGGAGAAGCTGGGCGCGGCGGGCGAGCACGAACAACTGGCTCGGCGTCACGCTGAGTATTTTCGCGACCAGGCGCACGAGGCCGACGAACGCCACGGCACAGGCTCGACGGCGGCGTGGCTGGCGAGCGTGGAACGGGAGCTGGACAACTATCGCGCAACGTTAGACTGGGCACTCAAAGACGGACGCGATGTGGTGCTGGGTAGCGCCATAGCTGGAGCGCTGGGATCGCTTTGGTCGAATGGCGGACTCGCGGTCGAGGGGCGCTATTGGATCGGTTTGGCGCAAGGCGGCCTCGACCAATCGATGCACCCGCAGGTGGCGGCCCGGCTGTGGCTTGTTTCGAGCGCGCTTTCCTCCGGCAAGGGCGGGTACGACTGTGCGCAACGCGCCGTCGAGCTCTCCCAATCCGCGGGCGATGAGACGGGGCAGGCGTGGGCGCTCGAAGCTCTCGCCATGAGTTTCTTTCAAATGGGACGCCTTCAAGACGCCCGTGACGCGAACGCACGAGCGCTTGCGGCAATGCGCACGTTCGGGCATAAACCGGGAGTGGCTGGCTGCCTGAACATGCAAGGAGCGATCCAGTGGGCCCATGGTGACGTCGTTGCAGCGCGCGAGTCGTATGCGCAGGCGCTGGCGGCATACCAGGCCCTAGGAGACGAGGTCGGTACGGCCATGGCGCTTGGAAATCTCGCGGAGCTGGAGTTCGGAGATGGTCGGGTCGAGCAGGCAGTGCGCTTGGCAGGCGAAGCTCTGGATATCCTGTCGCGTGGGAAGAACGCGTGGGCCTTGGCGGCTGGTCACTGCAACAGAGCTGCCTATTGCATGGCGCTGGGAGATGTGGATGCTGCCCGAGGGGCTGCCCGCGAGGGGTTGCGCTGGGCGCGGCAAGCGCAGCATGCAGGACTCATTGCTGTGACTTTGCAGCATATCGCGCTACTTTTTGCGCTGCATGGCGACGTGAACGATGCGGCACGACTCATCGGCTACGTCAACGTGCAATACAACCGACTCGGGCAAGAACGTGAGCCCACCGAGCAGTGGGGTTACGAGAAACTCATGGCCGCGCTGCACGGGCAGCTGGGCGAAACGGAGATCGAAAACCTCGCGGCCGAAGGTGCGGCGTGGTCGGAAGATCGCGCGGTCGACGAAGCGCTCAAGCTCTGAACGCACGTATGGTCGCGTTATTGGCTACGGCGAAACTGAGGAGAAAATGGTGTTCCAGTCGCGCTTCATGTCAACGACGATCCAGCCTCTCGACCTCGCTTCGTCGAGCGCCTTGCTCAGCATCCCGAACGCCGAATGAGCGTCGTACGCATATTCGCGCTCTGAATCGGTGTGATGCACGAGGAGAAGCAGCCGAGCTCCAGTGCCGGCCGCCGTCCATTGCAGCATTTCCAGATCACCGTCGGAGTTGCCGAAGGCCGCGATGGGTTGCTTTCCAATGAACTCGTGAATCCCGACCGGCTTACCAGGACCGTCGTTGACGAGATTGATTTCCGGGGTGCGGATCAGAGCCGGCCCGGCGTCTCTCAGCTCGAACTTCGTCTTCAACGAGCTGCCGACGACCCGACGCGGCGGGACCCCGTAGACGCGCTGGGCCCACGCGCGTACGAACTCTACCCCGCCACCGGTAACGATGTAGACTTCAAAGTCGTTGGCCTTTAAATAGTCGATCAGCTCCAGCATTGGCTGGTAGACGCACTGCGTGTACAGGCGATCGAAGCGAGGGTGGCGAGCCTTTTCGACCCAGTCGCCGGCGGTTTTGTTAAACTCCTCGGTCGTCATTCCGCATTGCGTTGCGGCCAGCAGCTTCATGACGCCCGGCACGCCCGCCGCCGCCAGGCCGACCAGGTCGTTTTCCAACACCGATTTGAACGGCTCCGTCGACGCCCACTCGGGGTGCTGAGGTGCCAGCCTCCTAACGTCATCGAGGACGAACGTGAGCTGCGTATACATCGGCTGTTCGACCCACAGCGTCCCATCATTATCGAAAAGAGCGACGCGGTCGGGCGCGGGGACGTAGTCGGGGCCACCTTCGGCGGTCGTCCGCGTGACGAAATCGACGATCGCCCGTTTCGCCGCGCCATCGTTCCACGAAGGAAGTCGATCCATCATCATGCGGTGCTCCGTAAACCGGGAAATATGTCGAAGGCCATGTTACGGATGATCTCCTGTGCCTGGGCACCCGTAACGACGGCATCGGGAGAGATTGTAGGCACTTTCGCGCCGAGGCTTTTCTCAAACGCAAGGATTCCAAAGAATATGGCTTTGCCGAGAACGGAGAGGGGAAGGTCCGGCGGAAGCAGCGCCGTGTCGAAGGCGGGAACCGGCTGAGGCGTGACGGCGGGCCATTGTTCGGGCGCCCGGGGCGTATCGAGCGAGAGAATCGGCGCGAGGCCCGCGGCGCTCGCGTCGCGTGCGGTAAATGGGGGACCGAGCGACCATCGCTCGCGCATCGTGCGGATCAACGACGTATGCCGGTACTCTTGCGTAACCACGCGGCGTTGAGGAATCCACGCGGAGATGGCGATCGCCGGCACGCGCATGCCCGACCGGTTGAAGGTAAAGCCCATTTGCCCGGGCGGGGCGGCTGGATCGGGCGGAGCCGCCGGCGGCGGCGCGACGTGATCGTAGGTCCCACCCGCTTCGTCGAAGGTTACCAGCAGCAGCGTGTTAAGGTAGTTCGACCCCCTCGACGATGACGAAGTTCGGATCGCGTCGTAGATCTTTGCCAGGAGCGCTTCACCTCCCAGAAGTGACGAAGGTGAATCGTACGGCAGCCCGTGCAAGAGCGCCGAAATCGGCGGATGCATGTCGTTGTGACCGTGCCACATATTGGGCTCGATGAAGGAATACGTTGGCAGGCGCCCGTTTTGGGCGTCGTCCAAAAAGTCTTCA
The DNA here is from genome assembly GCA_035502675.1 of Candidatus Acidiferrales bacterium. Taxonomy (GTDB): domain Bacteria; phylum Vulcanimicrobiota; class Vulcanimicrobiia; order Vulcanimicrobiales; family Vulcanimicrobiaceae; genus DATJUC01. Next base: position 9,776 of record DATJUC010000178.1, read on the forward strand.
ACCGTGAAGAAATTCGTAGCAAACCGCGAGTGCAGCCGCGACGCGTGAATGATCCCCGTCATCGATGCGGGACTTGGTTTATCGCAGTAGACGCGCCAAGTCAGCCCGTTGGCTTCAAGCCGTTCGAAGAGTGTCTCGGCCGTGTTATGAACGGGAAACGCATCGTCCGGCGGAAAGTTGATCACGTACCCGGATGCGGTCGCCGCGTGAAAGAACGAGCGATTCGTAAACGTCTGGGACGGCACTTCGCAGAACCAGTGGTCGAAGGTGGCAAAACCGCGAGCAAGCGCCGACGTCACGGGAAGCTGCGCGGGCGTATACCCCGTCATGATCTGCGCGTACTCGTCGTACGTCGGCTGGCGCCCCATCTCGGCCGCGAACGCGCTGATGTAGTCGGCGACGAAGCCGTCCATGGTGGGCCGTTGCCCCGGACTCGGAGCGTTGAACGGTGCCACCATTTTTGCCAAAGGCACGCCGCGATTCTTCGGATCCAGCACGCCGAACACGTCGGTGTTGATGTGCGGATACTCTTCGCCGGGATCGGGCTTCGGCGTGTTCATGTCGGTTGCCACGCCGTACGCCACAAACTTGCGGTCCGCCCCGTGCTCGGCCCATTGCGGGATGGGGTTTGTGAGGTTCTTGCCGATCACGCCCTCAAATGACGGCACTTCGCCCGGACCATAAAGGCGGCCGAGCACGTTGTCGAAGGAGCGATTTTCGAACATGAGCACGACGACGTGATCGAGTGCGTTCTTCCGATCCGCCGTCGGTCTCGCACCTTGGGCCGCGGCAAGGCGCGGCAAGGCTGCGCTCACGGCCGCGATTCCGACGCCTTCGGTGAACCGGCGTCGCGTGATTCTACTGCGAGGCGTACCTCTCGACATGGTCCGACGACCTCCATCGTTCCGAAGGAATCGACAGGTCTCCGACGCAACTTTGCTCGATTCCTGTTGTTCGAGTCAGCCGTAGGGGGTGCCAGTGAGCGACGTTACCGCCATCGATATCCTGCTCGATCCCGACGCCACGATGCTGCAGCATGCACAAGCCGCCAACGCGCGCCTTCTCAGAGCATTTCCGAAGGGGTACTCGTTGGACGCCGCGCACCAGCCGCACATCTCGTGCCTGCAACGGTACGTGAAAACAGATGCGCTCGAAGACGTTTATGCTTCCGTGAGCGGCGCGTTCACGGCCGCGCAGCCGGCGACCTGGACGTTGACGGCCTTCCGTTACTATGATATCCCATGGAAGGGTTTGGGTCTTGCGGGAATCGTGATACGCCCGACCGACGAGCTTCTCAACTATCAGCGAGCACTCATCGACGCGGTTGCGCCGTTCACCGTGCCGACGGGAACGACCGCTGCCTACGTTACGACCCCGGAAGACCCCGAAATCGTGCCGCCGGTGTTCGAGTACGTCGCGGGGTTCGTGCCCAACCACAGTGGAAAGAACTTTAGCCCGCACGTGACGATCGGATTAGCCCCGGAAGACTATCTCAAAGGTATGCTCGCCGAGCCGTTTGAGGAGTTTACCTTCTCGCCGGCGGCGGTTTCCGTCTATCAGCTCGGCAACTACGGCGTGGCGGCAAAGAAGCTCAAGAGCTGGCCGCTGAACAAATGACCGGCGGTCGTCGTTACGTGCGCTGCGTGGCAACACGCGCATAGCGCGCCGGGTGCGTTCGCCAGAGTAACGTCTTTTTTGGTAACCCCAGCGCGATTCGAACCGCTGCTCGGCGCGGGCCGGACATCCCGAGCGCTGCACTGAGCGAACCCGTAATGTCGGCGCGGATAACGGCAGACAGCACCCGCGGCCCCGATTTAATGACCTGCGAGCAGAACCGCACGCTTTCGGAGGGCATCATGTCTTTATAGCTTGTGACTGCCTTCGGGACCCTTGGAACGTTCATCGTCATCGCGGCGACTGCGATAGCGGCCATCGTCCAACTTCACCACATGCGCGGCAGCAACGACCGAGACCCCGCCGACCAGATCCCAAAAAGGAGCCGGAAGCGCTTTCAAGGTCACGCACTCCTCTCGCGGTTGCTTAAGCATATCGATCGTGGTCCGTTAGGGTCGGCCTACAGAAAGCCAGATTTCGCCCTTAGCCTTTCAACCGTTCCGGCTAAAAGGTCGACGATTTTCGCACGGCGGCTATCCTCAACCGCGCCGTAGTAGATTGCGATTAATTGGTAGTAGTTCCACAAGATCTGCTCGCGTGTTCCGTTGAATCGCTGCCAAAGGTCGTTTCCGATTGCGTCGAAGTCTGATTCCATCGCGCGGGCATTGTGCAGCTTGTCGGCGGCGCTGACCAACAGTACCGACTTATTTGTCTCGGACCGAAGGTGTTCATGGTACGCGATCTTACGATCGATGTACCTTGAGATTTCCTTCTTTTCGGCTATGTCTTCCGAAACCCAGTCGGAAAGCGCCTCGACGATTGTCGCCACGTTGTGTCCGAAATTGGATCTAACGTCGTCGAGTCGCCCTCGTCCTCCGCCTTCCGGAAGGGGCTGATCCTCAACCACATCGTGCAAGACGGCGGCGATCGCTTCCGTCTCGTCCCCTCCCGCGTCAAGAACGATTGCTGCTACCCCAAGGAGATGGGAAACGTATGGCACGGCCGATCCTTTGCGTCGCTGCTGCCTATGCGCCACGGCTGCGTAAGAGAGCGCGCTTGAAAATGAGTCGGTGTAATTCACGGGATATCCCTTGTCGGTTCAGTCGTGTGGGCCCAGCATACAGCCCGTTAGCCTTTCTATTTGTCGCGCGGCGCTAGGGTTCCGGCTCGCACGCTGCGCGTTCACCGACGCTCAAGACGAGGATCGGCCGTCGCAGCGCCTTGCCATTGTGCCAAGGCCCTGACGCCATCGGCAGAGCTCGAAATGCGCGAGGTTGCCGGCCGCGATGCCCGCCTGGGCGGCCGCCCTCGGAGCCGTATATTCGCTTCGGGCGGTCCCTGGCCGGTCGCGCGGTTCAATCTGCACCGCCTCATCCGCTGCGTCTTGGACTTCGGTGTAGGTTGCGAAATGGTCGCGCGTAACGTCGCGTTCCTAATCGTCGAGGAAGACCTGCCGAAGGCACAAGAACCTGAACCGAATGCGTTGGGCGAAAGGCGAACCGCTCGTCTACTCCAAGAAGCTCGCGAGCCAACACATCGAGCGAAGAAGCGCGGCGCTCCAAGTTCGGAACCGTCGTTCTACTTTGCCGTTGCCTTTTCGGTGTACCCGGGATCGCGCCGAGGAGAAGTCCTCGCGGTCCGTTGGTCGGACCTCAATCTGCGAGCAATGTATGTGACGATCCGTCGTTGGCTCGCGGAGACGAAAACGCGTGGACTGTTCTTCAAGACATCAAAGAATGGGAATACCTCCACAAGTACAGGAATTCTCCACTTATCCTCGGTGGCATAATGGGGTTACCATCACTGGTCCGACCGTCCAGCCGCCAGCGTCAGCAGCTCAACCTAAGTCCGCGCGCCGTCGGGGCCGGGACAAAGGCTTTAGAAAGCATCTCGTAGGTCCGGGCTGCAGCTGCAGCCTCCGGGCGCGGAGCGTGCGCCGCGGGCGTACGCACCCCTTCGAACTCCAAGGCGGTTCGCGAGGCAGAACCAGGACTCTTGATTTATGCTCTGGGACTGCCCAGCGGGACCCTTTAGTCGGTAAAATGGCGTCGGGGCCCACGGGCTTCCGTTTATGCTTTGGTTATGCTTTGGTTTTTGGGAGAGCGTATGCAAGCGCGTCTAGGCGTTGCACTCTGCTTGGCGATCGCCGCGGCCGGCTGTTCGTCGCAGACTCAAGCCCTTCCGGCAAGCCGCACGACGCTGACCTCAATACACTCGGCTGACGGTCTACGTTCGCGAACCGGCGGCTCGTTCGCGGTGCTTCATACGTTTAGCGGCGAGACTCCGAGTGGGTCACTGGTTACAATGAACGGAACGCTTTATGGCGCGGCGGGCA
>DATJUC010000179.1:0-6164 GCA_035502675.1 Candidatus Acidiferrales bacterium
GCGCCGCGCCGCGATGACCTTGCGAGCCTCGAACTCCATCCGCCGCGACGTGTTGCCGACCTTGACGACGCGGCCCTCGGCTTCCACGTAGTCGCCGGCGTAAACCGGCGCCAGGAACTCGACGCTGTCGTAGGCGACGAACAATCCTTCATCGCCGTCCATGCGAATAAGCAGCTCGGTCGCGACGTCGCCGAACAGCGCGAGCATTCGGGCGCCGTCGACCAAGTTGCCGCCGTAGTGCGCGTCGTGCGCGCTCATCCGCAATCGTATTACGCTGCTTGCGTCTTGGCGAGTTGCCACAGTTCCTCGAGTTCGTCGAGCGAGAGGTCGGAGAGCGTCTTGCCGCCGGCCGCCGCGCGCTCCTCCATGAACGAGAAGCGGCGGTAGAACTTTTCGTTGGCTTCGCGCATCGCCGTTTCGGCGTCGATGCCCAGCGCGCGCGAAAGGTTCACGAGCGTGAAGAAGACGTCGCCGAGCTCTTCGCGCACGCGCGGATCGTCCTGCTTCTGCCGCCGCGCTTCCGCCAGCTCGCGCAGCTCCTCGACGAGTTTGTCGAGGATGCCGTACACGTCGGGCCAGTCGAAGCCGACTCGCGACGCCTTTTCCTGCATGCGCTGTCCGCGCTGCAGCGCGCCGAGATGCCTGGGAATGCCGTCGAGACGGCTCTTGCGCTGCTGGCCGGTTTTTTCGAGCACCTTGAGCTTCTCCCAGTTGCGCCACTGTGCGTCCACGTCTTCGATGACGGCCTCGCCGAACACGTGCGGATGACGGCGTACCATCTTGTTGGAGAGCGCGTCCACCACGTCGGCAACGCTGAACTTTCCCGTTTCCGTCGCCAGCTGCGAGTGAAAGACGATCTGCAGCAGTAAATCGCCGAGCTCCTCGCACAGCGCGTCCAGGTCGTCGCTCTCGATCGCCTCGACGACTTCGTACGTTTCCTCGATGAGATACGGCACCAGCGTACGATGCGTTTGCTCGCGATCCCACGGGCACCCCATGCGCAAGCGGGCCATGATCTCGACCAGGTCGTCCCAGGAATGGTGAGCGGATTGCGGCGGCAGCGGCACGAGCGGCATGGCGATCGAGGCCGAGAGCGTCGCGCGCGGAACGCCCGGAACGATCTCGGTGGCGATCCCCTGCGCTTCCAGCGCGCGCAGCAGCGGCGGAAGGCCGGGAAAATCGGAGAGCGGGTTCCCGAGTACGCCGAGTCCGAGATCGGCGCGCGCGCCGGCGCGCAACCGGCCGACGAATCGATCGATCTCCTCGGTGCTGCCGCGGACGAACAGCGGCGGCTCGTCGACGAGCCCGCGCACGACTTCGATGCCGTTCTCCGTCAGATATGCAACCAGATCGGGCGGTGCCATCAGCGCGACCGTGCGTCCGATCGCACGCAGCGCATCGAGCGCACCGATCGTCAGCAGCCGGGAGTCGCCGGGACCCAATCCCACGATGCGGACGAGCATGCATCGCCCCTTCGCGAGCGACGTGAAAAGGCCCCGGCCGTAGCCGGGGCCTTTCGCGAGGGTCGAGTGCGGGCGCTAGTGCGTTGCGGCGGGCGCGGCGCTCGCGGCCGGCGCCGCTCCGGGCGGCGGCGACGGGAAGAGATCCTGGAAGCGCGGATCGTTGACTTGGATATTGGCTTTCTGCTGCAGCCCCTGTAAGAAGGGCTGAATCAGCGGCGCCTCTTGCTGCTGGCGCAGCATGTCTTGGATGCGCGACGTCGAGTTGGCGAGCGTGGCGACTTGGCCGGGCTGTTTGGCTTCGACTTGGATGATGTGGTAACCGAACGGCGATTTCACCGGCGGGCTGATTGCGCCGACCGGAAGCGAGAACGCCTCCTTGTCGAATGCCGGCACCATCTGACCGCGGCGGAACCAGCCGAGTTCGCCGCCCTTGTCCTTGCTGCCGGGGTCGGTCGAATACTGCTTGGCGAGCGCGGCGAAGTCGTTGGGGTTCTGCTTCAGCTGCGCTTCGATTTTGTTCGCCGTCGCGAGATCCGGCACGAGAATGTGACGCGCTTGGACTTGCTCGGGCTTGTCGAAAGCCGCGTGATTCTTGTCGAAGTACTGCTTCACTTGGGCGGGCGTGATGGTCACGTCCTTGGAGAGCGCCTTGTCGAGGATGATCTGATCCTTGAGGGCGCTGCGCACGTCGGCTTCGGTGAGACCGCGCGCCTTGAGCATCTCGTCCCACGACCCGTTCGGGAAGTTGTTCTTGAGCTCGGTTTCGCGCTGGTCGATTTCGGCGTCGGTTACCGTAATGTTGTTCTGCTTGGCGTATTGATCGATCAACGCTTCCTGCACCATCTGCTGCAGGACTTGCTTGGCGACCGGGCTGGCCTCGAGCTTGCTCTCGAAATCTGCATTGCTGATCGGCTCGCCGTTTACCGTCGCGACGGTGCCGCCGCTCGCGCACGCGGTGAGAACCGCGACGAGGAACAGGGCGGGCAGGCCCGCGATGATGCGTAGGGCTTTCGACATTGTCGACTCCACTGGAAAAAGGACAGTGCGTAGAAACGCGGAGCCGTGGGAGGCCCCGCGATACGCTTCGCCAGGTTCGGCCGGAAGCCCGGAGGTCCTCTCTAGGGCCGCTTTTAGGGCCGTATTACGGCCGGAAACGCTGATGCAGTCGTACCGGCAGCCAGGCCGTAACGACCGTGCCCTTGCCGGGCGCGCCCGCCACCTGCAGCCGGCGTGCGGCGGCGAATGCGATATAAAGGCCGCGCCCCGATTCGGCCATCGCGTCGGGCAACGCGACGCCGCCCGTCCACGCGAATCCGGGACCCCGGTCGGTGACGCGCAGTACCGCCAATCCGCGCTGCCAGTAGACATCGATCGAGATCGGGCCGGGTGCGTGCCGAACGACGTTTCCGACGAGCTCGCCGAAGATCAGCGCCGCCGCATCGATGTCGGAGTCGACGGTCGCGTGCAAGCGAAGGTAGTCGAGCAGCCCGCGACGGGCGCCGTACGCGCTTCCCGCATCCTCCGACTCGAAGTTCCATTTCATTCGTGCGGTGCGTCCCGGCCGGTTACATGGCTTCCAAGAGCTTTCGCAACAGGGGCATCCAAATCTCCTCCGTTCGCTCCTTCCCCCGCGCCACCGGCAGATCGACGAGAATTTTGTTTTCGGCGAAGCGGAACTTGTTGCGCGTCAGCGACTGGAACTTCGGAATCGCCGTTTGGTCGAGCGTGAAGCCGCTGCCGACGCCCAGCGTCAGCCGGGATTCGTCGACGACGACGCGGGTCACCCGCTTTTGCAGGGCGATCGACCGGAGCTTCGTGAGCTCGACGAGATGCGCGAGCGGCAGGGGGAACGGCCCGAACCGGTCGCGCACGCCGGCGGCGATTTCTTCGACCTCGGCTTCGCTCCGCGCTTTGGCGAGCTGCTGATAGACGGCGATCTTTTGCGATACCTGAGGGATGTACTCGTTGGGGATGAAGGCGCTGATCTTGACGTCGATGACGGCTTCTTGGCGGTCTTCGAGCGGAGAGCTCATGCCGCGGCGCTCGGCGATCGCTTCGGCCAGCAGCTCGCAATACGTGTCGAAGCCGACCGAACCGATGAATCCCGATTGCGCGGCGCCCAGCAAGTTGCCGGCGCCGCGAATTTCGAGGTCGCGCATCGCGATCTGTAAGCCCGATCCCAAATGCGTGAACTCGCGGATCGCTTCCAGCCTCGCCTTGGCGTCCTCGCTCAGCGCTTTGTGCCCCTGGTACAGCAGATAGCAATAGGCTTGATGATTCGAGCGCCCTACGCGGCCTCGCAGCTGATAGAGCTGCGCGAGGCCGAACTTGTCGGCGTCGTTGACGATCATCGTGTTGACGTTGGGAATGTCGATCCCGTTCTCGATGATCGTCGTCGCCAGCAAGACGTCGAGGTCCCCGTCGATGAAGGCTTGCATGAGCGGCTCGAGCTCGGCTTCCGACATCTGGCCGTGTCCGATTCCGATGCGAGCTCGGGGCACCAAGCGTTCGAGCGCGTTTTTGACCGCGTAGATCGATTCGATGCGATTGTGCAGATAGTACACTTGGCCGCCGCGATCCAGCTCGGCGGAAATCGCCCGCTTGACGATCGCGTCGCCCGCCGGAACGACGAGCGTCTTGATCGACATGCGGTTCTTCGGCGCGGTCTGAATGAGCGAGAGATCGCGAACGCCCATCAGCGACATATGCAGCGTGCGCGGAATCGGCGTCGCCGAGAGCGTCAGCACGTCGACGCTGGAACGGTACTGTTTGAGGCGCTCCTTGTGCATCACGCCGAAGCGCTGCTCTTCGTCGATGACGATCAAGCCGAGATCGGCGAAGGCGACGTCCTTCTGAAGCAGCCGGTGCGTGCCGATGACCGCGTCGACCTTGCCCTCGGCCAGATCGCGCAAGATCGCCTTCTGCTCGGCTTTGGTCTTGAAGCGCGAAAGTTCTTCGATGCGAACGGGAAAGCCGGCGAAGCGCGCGCTGAAAGTCCGGTAGTGCTGGTCGGCCAGCAGCGTGGTCGGCACCAGCACCGCGACCTGTTTTTCGTTCGAAATCGCCTTGAACGCGGCGCGCATCGCGACTTCCGTCTTTCCGTAGCCGACGTCCCCGCAGACCAGGCGGTCCATCGGCTTGGCTTTCTCCATGTCGTGCTTGGTCGCGTCGATCGCCTTCTGCTGATCGGGCGTGGGCTCGTAGGGGAAGGCCTCTTCCATTTCGCGTTGCCAGGTCGTGTCGGTCGAAAACGCAAAGCCGTGCGCGAGCTCGCGCTCGGCGTAGAGCTGCACGAGTCCGTCGGCGATCTTCGCCAGCGACTCGGAGACGCGCGATTTGGTGCGTGCCCAGTCGGCGCCGCCCATCTTGGAAAGGCGCGGAACCTGGCCTTCGGCGGCGGAGTACTTCGCGACCTGATGCATCTGCGTTACCGGCACCAACATGCGGTCGCTGCCGGCGTACCGCAGGTCGAGATAGTCTTGCGTCGCGCCGAGGATCGTTTCGGCACGCAGCCCGAGATACTGTCCGACGCCGTGCACGGCGTGCACCACGTAATCTCCGACCTTGAGATCGGCCAGCGTGACCGGCACGCCCTCTTTGACGGCGCGCATCTTCACGCGCTTGGGGGGAGTGCCGAAGATCTCGCGATCGCCCAGAACGTGCAGCCGCAGGTCCGCGACCGCAAAGCCGGTTTCGATCGAGCCTTGATCGACGGTCGCCCCTTCGATACCGGCGGCGTGCAGCAGATCGTTGGTACGCGCGACCGCGGCGCTGACGATCCAGACGGCGTCGCCGCGCCCGGTCCACTCGCGGACGGTCGTCGAGAAAAGCTCGATCTGGCGGTTGAACCGTTCGACCGGCCGGCACTCGACGACGAACGCGTCGCCGGCCGGCGGCATCCAGGCGCTCGCGACGGCGTTTTCGATCGCGCCCGGGACGACCAGCGTTGCGTGGTACGCGATTCGCGCGCCGAGTTCGTCGAGCGGCGGATGCGCGGCGGCGGTCTGGGCCAGCACCGCGTCGCCGACGTGCGACTCGTCGACGTCGAGCTCGCCGGATTCCACCTCGGCGAGCAGCACCTGCTCTTCGCGGGTCCGCTCGTCGTCGAGCGCGGCGGCGACTGCGGAGATCGTCGCCGGTTCCTCGACGACGACGATCGCATCGGCGGGAAGGTAATCGAAGAGCGTCGCCGGAGCGTCGTAGGCCATCGGCAGCCACGCGTCCGGCACATCGACGTCTCCGTTGAGGAACGCCGTCAGTTGGCGCCGCGCCGCTTCGGGACCCGTGAAGCGTTCGAGAAGCTGCTCGCGATAGCGCGGCTCGCGCGGGATCTCACTCCACGGGACGATCGTGACGCGTTCCAAGTCGTGCTCGCTGCGCTGCGATTCCAAATTGAAAATCCGGACGCTTTCGACGGAATCGCCGAAGAACTCGATGCGAACCGGCGAATCGGCCGTCGCCGGAAAGCAATCGATGATTCCGCCGCGCACGGCGTACTCGCCGGCCGCGCTGACGACGTCGGCGCGCGTATAGCCCAGCTGGAACAGTCGTGCCTGCGTCGCGTCCCAGCCGGCCTCGTCACCCGGCGCCAGCGAGAACCGGAGCGACTCGAAAAGCGACCGCGGCATGAAGTATTGGCGCACCGCCGCGATCGGCGCGAGCACTAGGCGCGGCCGTCGATCGCAGAGGTCCGCGAGCAGG
>DATJUC010000180.1:0-11610 GCA_035502675.1 Candidatus Acidiferrales bacterium
GGCCGGTCAGCTTTTTTCGTCGTCGCTCGACGCCGGCGCCGTCTGCGAGGCGCTGGCACGCGTCACCGTCGCCGGCTTCGCCGACTGGTGCTTCGTCACGCGGCGCGAAGGCGGCCGGTTCGAAACGGTTGCGATCGCTCACCGCGATCCGTCCTTGGTGCGCTACGTCGAGAAATTTCGCGACCGCTATCCGATGCGGCCGCAAGACGCGATCGCTCGCGTCATTACCGATAACGAACCGCTGATCGTCGAACGCATCTCACCCGAGCAGATCGAGGCGGGAGCGCGCGACCAAGAGCATCTGGCGCTGTTGCGGCTTCTAAAGATGCGCTCGCTCATGTCGGTGCCGCTCACGGCACCGAGCGGCAACGTCTTCGGCGCGGTCACGATGGTCTCAGCGGAATCGGGACATCGCTTCGACCGCAGGGAGCTCGAGATCGCACGGACGGTGGCGCGGCACGCCGCCATCGGCATCGAAAGCGCGCACGTGCTCGCCGAGGAGCGTTCGACCTCGCGGCGCCTGCGCTTCATGGCTCGCATCGACGAAGTGCTGTTCGCGACGACCGATTTTTCGACGGCACTAGAGCGCATCGCCCGAGCCGTCGCCGAGGAAATCTGCGACGCCTGCGTGGTCGGCCGCATCGAAGGCGAAACGTTGCGCACCGTCGTCGCCGCCCACCGCGATCCGGCGGCCGACGCGATCGTGGCCGGTTTGCGCGACAAACGTACGCTGCGACCCGATGCCGAGCGGGACCTCATCGGCCAGATGCGCGAGCACCGGACCTACGTGCGCACCGGCAGCGTCGAGTCGCTCAACGCGCTGGCGTGGCCGTTCCTGTGGCCGCAGCTCGAGCCGCTGGCGGGACATGCGGCGATCATCGTTCCGCTGCATTCCGGCCGGCAGACCTACGGCGCGCTGGCCGCGTACTACACCAAGCGCACGTTCGACCGCGCGACCGACGGTCCGCTGCTCGAGGAGATCGCCGCGCGCGTTTCGGTCGCGGTCGAACGGGTCGAGACGATGGAGCGCGAGCGGCGCATCGCTTCCACGCTGCAGCGCGCGTCCTTGCCGACCATCATTCCGCGACCGGCCGGTTTGCTGTTCGACGCCGTTTACGCGCCTGCAGGTGAGGAAGCCTTAGTCGGCGGCGACTGGTACGACGCCATCGAGCTCGACGACGGTTCGGTAGTCGTGAGCGTCGGCGACGTCACCGGCCGCGGCATCGAAGCGGCCGCGATCATGAGCAAGGTACGCCATGCGATGGGGATCGTGCCGCGCCACGAGTCGGATCCCCGAAAGATCTTGGATTCCGCCGAGTGGTTCTTGCGCAAACGTTATCCCGACGCGATCGTCACCGCCTTCGTGGGAATCCTGAGCCCGGATCGTCGCACGTTTCGGTACGCGAACGCCGGGCATCCGCCGCCGATCCTGCGGCGCGGCGACGAGCTGACCGCGCTGCACGCCGGCGGATTGCCGCTCGGGATTCGCCACCTTTCGAATACCGCCGCCACGGCCAGCGTCGATTTGCGCGAAGGCGATCTGCTGCTGCTCTATACGGACGGCTTGGTGGAGTGGGATCGCGACTGGGTGCGCGGCCAAGAATATCTGGAGCGCATTCTGCGCAGCGACGCGATCGTCACGACGACGGCGCCGGCGGCTCTGGTGAAGCGCGCGTGCTTGCCGAGCGAACCGCACGACGACGTCGCGATTCTCTCGGTGGCCCTGCGCGCCGAACCGGACTGGTCGTTCGGAACCGACGACGCGCGCGCGGCGGCCGACGCGCGTGCGAACTTCGTGGCCTTTCTGCGCGGCGAGACGGGCGATTCTGACCTCGTCGATCGCGCCGAGCTCGTCTTCGGCGAACTGCTCGGCAACGTCGTTCGGCACGCGCAGGGCCCCGTCGAGATCGTCGTCTATCTGCGTCCCGAGGGACCCGAGCTGCACGTCATCGATACCGGAGACCCGTTCCGCGCCGAACGCGGTCTCCCCAGCGACGTCTTCAGCGACTTCGGGCGCGGACTTTACATCGTGCGCCAGCTGGCCCGCGACGTCTTCATCGAACACATCCCCAACTGCGGGAATCACGTGACGGTGACGTTGTAACTACTTCTCGAGCACCTGCAGATCGTTGTCGTTGTCGTCGTTGAAGTACAGTTTCGTATCGTCGAGCGACGCACCCGTCGCCGCGATTCCGAAAAGCGCTCCGCCCGCGCCCTTGTCGACGTTGAGGACGTCGAGAAGCTTGCCCTTCGACGAGATTTCCACGAGCAGGTTCTTACCGCTCGGGTCGCTCGTGTTCCCGATTACCAGGTTTCCGTTGAACAGCAGCGCCGCGCTGATCGGTCCGTCGAGGGGAGCGCCCGAGAAAACCGAACGCGCCTGCGATGCAGCCGGCCCGCTGAACGTCGTGCCGTCGCCGTCCACCCTGATGCCGCCGGCCGGAATCGTCGAAACGCTCGCAAAAGCGGTCACCGTATCGTTCTCTCCGTCGACGACGTAGAGCGTATCGCTCTTGGGATCGTAGGTGAGGCCGACGGTCCGAAGATGCTTCCGGGCATGCCGTGATTTACCGCAAAACCGGTGGCGATGACGTCGGTAGCCGGCTGCGGGGCCACCACCGTGAAGCCCGTGCCTTGCACGTTGCCCTTGGCATTGAAGTTGCAGACGACCAGATCGCCCCGCGTCATCTTGCCGGCGGTCGAAGGAGCGACGGTCAGGCCGTACGGATTGAGCTGTCCGAATTTCGGATCGACCGTCGACCCGATCTCGACGTGCTTCTTCAACGTCTCGAGCACCGAGACGGACGCGTCGGACGGATCTGCAACGCCCATCGTTTGGCCGGGAACGGCGGCGCGGGCGGTTGGCGCGTAGTTCGCGCCGGCCGAACAGGCGGCGACCGCGGCTGAAGCCGCGAACGCGACCGCGGCCGCTCGAACGTAGTTTACGAAATCAGACATGCGATGAACACCTCCGGTGCGACGGCGTAGCTGGCGCTACCGTAGGCCGAAGGTATGAAGGAATTCTCAGGCACCGGGAGCAGGTGGTATCCGTGGCGTTTCGCCTCTCGGTGTTTGCGGTAATGGTTGCGTCGCTCGTTTGCGTTGCGGCCGGCTGCGTCGCCCCGCCTTCGCTTCCGGCCGCGCCGTCCGATGTGCCTGCGGACATCTCGCCGGCCGGCGGCAACGCGACGTACGCGTACGCCGGCAGCTCCTCGCAGCTTGACGTCTATACGTATCCCTCCCCCAGCCCGATGCCGTCGACGGACGTGGTGACGGCGATCCGCCGAACCGTAAAGGTCTTCGCGACGACCGATCCGTTCGGCGGCGGCGCCGCAACCGACCAGCAGAGCCGCGAGACCGACGCGTCGCCGTACCAAACGCAGACGATTGCGGCGAACGCTTACTACCAGACCGTAACTGCGGGCAAGACGTCGGTCTTCGAGCTCTACGGATCCACGGCCGTCGACGACGCGAACGATGCGGCCGAAATCGCCTACGTCCGGCCGCAGACGATCGAAAAGCTTCCGCTCGTCGCCGGCACGCGGTGGACCAACGATCCGGCGCAGACGTCGACGCTGCACGCCGCCGACGGAAACTCCTACGTGCGCCGCTACCGTTCCGACGGCTCGTACGTCGAAAACGACGTCCTTTACGATGTCGACGGAAGCGGCAACTACCCCGAGGTCACGATCGCGTACTCGGACGACGCCAAGACCGGCCGCGCGACGTTCGCGGTCGACTACCGGTTGCGCGGCAAGAGCAAAAAGTACTCCGAGCGCCTCGACGACGTCTACTACGGTTCGCCCGGACGGCGAATCGCGGTCAGCTTCTATCAGCGATACGTGCCGTTGGCAACGCCCTCGCCGGCACCGAGTGCCTCGCCCGTCGTGGTAGGCGACGCGCCGAACTGGATCGGTGCGTCACCGTTCTACCGCGAAAGCGATACCGTCGGTCGCGCGGGAACGCTGCCGAAAAGCTGTCGCGGCGCGGCGGCCAGCGCGGTGCCGGTCGAGCGCGACGTCTCCCAGCTGGACGCCGCGCTGGGCACGCTCGAAAATAGCACGATCGACGCCTACGTGGTTCCCGGCAAGGGGACCGTCTGCGTGGTCACCGCCGCCGTGACGAAGACCTTTTACGATTACAATCAAGATTGGTGGAATTATCCGACGTGGAATCCTCCGTATCTCTGGTACCTGCTGGCGTTCGCCACGTCCGCGAAGGTGCCGTTGGAAACCTCGACCTTCCACGAAACGCTCGTGCGCGACAAGGGCGCCGGCAACGGCGCGCTCGACGTCTCGCAGGCCGTCACGGCGCTCGAAACGTGGCGGGCCCTCCAGCGTGCCCACCGGATCGAACGGCTGATTTCGCACGCCCTCCTCGAAGGCGGAGTTCGGCCGCGATGATGCCGCGCGGATCCCGGGCGCTCTCGGCGGCGCTCGCTTCGCTCGCGCTTGCCGCCTGCAGCGCGCCCAACGACCGTTTGCAAACGGCGATTCCCGCGGTCGTGCCGGCAGCGTCCGGCGGATACGCGATGACGCACGGCAGCGGTGCGGTGCGCGTGGACTGGGGACGAGAGTTGCGCGATCGCGCGCAATTCGTCGGCCCAGCGCGACTCCCGTGGACGATCGTGCACGTTCTGGTTCGCCAACGCGACGCCGCCGGTCTGCGGCGTTACGCGCTCGAAGCCAACACGCCCGGGACGCCCGAGTACCGCCACTTTCTCACGCCGGCCGAGATCGGCCGGCGCTTCGGCGCCGATCCGCGCGATTATCGCGAAGCCGCGAAGTATTTCGTCGAGAACGGGTTGGTGGTCGGCGGCTGGCCGCAGCGCGAACTGCTTACCGTCAGCGGACCGCTCGCGCATCTGGAAAACGCGTTCGGCACGACCTTCGGCACGTACCGATTGGGCGACGAAACGTTCCTCGCACCGACCGGCACGCCGCACTTCCGCCGTCCGATTGCGGTGGTTGCGGCCGATTTAGCGCACCTTCCGCCCCACGTGCCGCGCCGCTCGCTCGACATCGTCAACGGCGACGTCCTCGGCTACAGCCCGCAGCAGCTCGGACGCGGCTTCGATTATACCGGCGCGTGGTCGAAGGGATTTACCGGCGCCGGCATCACGATCGGCGTGATTGCGACCGAAGGCATGGATCCCGCCGACATGCAGTTCTTGGCGACGATGTACGGCGCGCCCCACGCCACGCTGACGCAGGTCGACGCTTCGCCGCAGCCTCCGACCAGCGAGAACGGTCACACCGGATCCGGCGCGACCGATCCGTATCCGGCCGGCCTGGCACCGGCTCCGCCGATCACGGCGCCCTGCAAGCAAAGCCCGTATCCCGACTATCAAACGTGCAATCCGGAAGACGGCGGCGAAGCACAGATCGACTCGCAACTCCCCTCGGTGCTCGCGCCGGGCGCGACGGTACTCTTTTATCTCGCGTACAACCCGTCGGAGTGCTACGATCCGAAAACCGGCACGTTCTTCACGCCGGTCAAGAACAATCCGATAACCTGCGCGAAAGGCCAACACGTCTATCAGCAGCTCGGAAGTCCGCTGCTCTGGGACGACGAGCTGCAGCAAGCGATCGCCGACGATCGCGCCGATGCCATCTCCGAAAGCATCGGCGTGGGCGAATGGCAAGAACCGAATTACTATCTCAACAAACAAGGCACCGGCGTCGGACAAATCGAGTACGCGTCGCTGGCCGCCGAGGGGATCGCCGTCTTCGATGCGTCCGGCGACACCGGCCCTTGGGAGTGCTGGGGTTACGGCAACTTCACGCCCGATCGCAAGTGCCAAAACTATCCCGCCAGCGACGTCGACGTCACCGCCGTCGGCGGCTTGAACGTCCCGCTCGGCGCAACCGGTCAGCTCGTCGGCGAGTTGACCGCCTGGGGTTTCGAAACGCTGCAAGGCGGCAACGGCACGTTCGACAACAATACCGGATCGGGCGGCGGGTATTCGGATTTCTTCGCGATACCGCCGTGGCAAAAAGGCATCGTCCCGTTCGGAGCGAGCGCGTCGCCGAGCATGCGAATGCTGCCCGACGTTTCGCTGCAAGCCGACGGCGACACCGGACCTACGATCGTTCTGAACTCGGCTTTCGCGGGCGATCTCGACGTCGGAGCCGCCGAAGGCACCTCGGCGGCTGCGCCCGAGATGACCGCGATGTGGGCGCTCGTGCTGCAAGCCTGTAAGGCGACGCCCGCCTGCGCCACCGCGACCGGACCGTACGCCTACCGGCTCGGCAACGCGGCTCCGATCCTCTACGGCATCTTTGCCGAGCACGCGCCCGGCGTGTTCTCCGACGTCTCCTACGGCAACACCAACGCTCTGCCGCCGCACGTCTCCTCCGGTACCACCTATCTGACGGGCTACACCGCCGGGCCCGGTTACGATCTCGTCACCGGCATCGGGGCGCCCTACGCCGGCCACCTCATTCACGCGATAACCGGACTGACGGTCCCTTAAACGGTTAAGCGGAGCGAGCGTCCGAACAAGTACCATGGGCGATGCCCGATGGGCCCAAGACCGGCGCGCTCCCACGCTTTTACGATGGGCTTGGTCCGAGCGAACACGGAGCGAACTCTCTACTATGCCTAACAACGACCGTGCGGCCGCGATCCCGGCGATCAGGTGGGTCAACCACGCTTCCTTTATCATCGAGGTCGGGGATCTGCGGCTGCTGAGCGACCCCTGGCTGGAGGGAACCGCGTTCAAGGACGGCTGGGCGCTCATTTCGCCGACGGTCTTCGAATATTCGGATTTTACGGATCTCACGCACGTTTGGATTTCGCACCAGCACCCCGACCATTTCGCGCCCACCAACCTCGTCAAGGTGCCCGCCGACGCCAAACGGAGCCTGACCGTCTTCTACCGTGAAGACGAGGACAAGCTGGTCGTCAGCTGGCTCCGCGCCAAGGGCTTTGCCAACGTCGCCGAGCTCGCGTTGGATCGCTGGATTCCGCTCGCTCCCGGCATCGAGGTCATGTGCGGGCGGCACTCCGACGACTCGTGGCTGGCCCTGCGCACGCCGGCCACGACGCTGCTCAACGTCAACGACGTCGTGCTCAAGCGCGCCGACGACATTCGCCGAATCGCGCAACTGGTCGGACGCGTGGACGTGCTCTTCACCCAGTTCTCGTACGCGCAATGGACCGGCAATCCGGCGGATACCGCGATGCGCAAACGGGACGCTGCCGAGAAGCTCGAACGCATCCGCTTGCAGGACTCGATCGTCAATCCCGACGTCATCGTTCCGTTCGCGAGCTTCGTCTATTTCTGCAACCGCGAAAACTTTCACCATAACGACGGCGTGAACGCCGTCGGCGACGTCGCCGCGTTCGTCGAGACCGAGCTCGGAAAACGAGCGGCGGTGCTCTATCCGGGCGATCGATGGAGCGTCGACCAGCCGTGCGACTGGCGCCCGGCGGCGCAGCGCTACGCCGCCGATTTTCGGGCCCGCATTGCCGGCGGAGCGACGCACGCGCCCCGTCCCGGCTCGAGCGCCGAATTCGAAACCACGATTCGCGATTTTCTCAAACGCTTGACGGCCAAGAACCCGACGGCACGGCTGCTGGTGCGCGAAAAATCGATCGTGTATTTGACCGACTTGGAGCGTGCGTATCAGCTGTCGATCAACGGCGTCGCGCCGGTCGACGCCGCGCCGAGCGAAGCCGACGTCGTGACGTCCTCGGAGAACGTGCTGTATGCGTTCCGGACGCCGTGGGGCGGGAACACGCTGCACGTCAGCGGGCGTTTTACGTCGCCGGTTCACGAGCGCCGCATGCGATTTTTCGAGCTGGTGCGCCTGCTGCACCACTACAATCGCACGCCGATCGACGCCTCGTGGCTGGGAGCGCAGTGCCGGCGCGTGGCCGCCGGAATAGCGCGGCGGCTCGGATCGGTCTCGCGCCGAGGCGCCGTCTAGCCGCCCGTGACGTCGATCGCCCGAAGCGGACTCAACGACTCGAACCTGACTGACGCACTCGCACGAACTGCGTGGACGTGCCTCGTCGCCGCCGCGATTTTGCTGGGAACGTTTTTCCGTTTCTGGCACCTCGCGGAACACGGGTTTTGGGGCGACGAGGGGATCACGGCCCTCCACGCCGCCGGTCATACGGAAGGCGACGTGCTGCGTCTGCTCGGCGGCGTACGACCCGTGCCCGCGTCGGCGGTGAACGCCCTGCGTCTGCCCGGCGCGAGCGGCCCGGTCGACGTCGTGCGCGCGCTGGCCGCCGAAGACGCGTGGCATCCGCCCTTCTACTACGTGCTCGTTCAAGGCTGGGAGCGCGTGGCCGGAACGTCTCCGGCCCGGCTTCGCCTGCTCAGCGCGCTGATCTCGCTGCTGCTGCTGCCGGCCGTCTTCTGGCTGTGCGTCGAGCTCTTCGAATCGCGAACCGTCGCTTGGACGGCGGTGGCAATCGCGGCGATTTCGCCGTTCAATGTCGAATACGCGCAGCAGGCGCGCGAATACGCGCTGTGGGGGGTGTTCACGGTGGTGGCCGGCGCCGTGCTGCTGCGCGCCCTCGCGTCGCAGCGCCGGTCGTGGTGGATAGCCTATGCGGTGTTGACGGCGCTGGGATTCTACACGCATACGTTCTACGCGATGGTGCTGTGCGGCCACGCCGCCTACGTCGTCGGACTGCGGGTCAAAGGCGATCGTGCGGCGTTACCGCCGTTTTTGGTTGCGGCAGGGGTAGGCGTGCTGGCGTCGCTGCCGTGGTACGCGGTGATTTTCGAGAGCCTGCGCCATAAAGGCGCGCACGGCTTCTTTCCCCAGGACGTCAAAGGGGCAGTCTACGCCTGGATCGTAGCGCTGTCCTCGCCCTTCGTCGACCTCGAGTTTCTTTCGCTGAAATACTTCGTCGCGGTCGGCGGCGCGCTGCTGCTCGAAATCGTCGCGTTCGTCGCGCTCGTGCGATCGACGCGTTTCGCGCAATGGTGGTTTGCGGTTTCGCTGGCGGCCTCGACGCTGCTGCTGCAAATCGGCAACTTCGGCTTCACCGACGAACCCCGCTACTTGACCCCGGGCTTACTAGCCGTTGAAATCGCGGTTGCGTGGCTGCTCGGCAGCACGATCGCCGGCACGCGACGCGAACGATCGCGGTGGGGCTCGGGCGTCGCGTTGGCGGTCTTCGCAGCCGTGGTCGCGTTTGGCGCCGCCGACTGCTTCGCGCGCGCCCGAACGCCGATCTGGTGGACCAACACGTACGGAGCGCCGCTCGCGCGGCTGGCGGCCCGCATCGACGCAGGTTCGCCCAATCCGCTCGTGGTCGGACAGCCGCGCGACTGGGAAGTCGTAACCGACCTCGCGAGCCTGCTTCGTCCGACCGACCAACTCTCGCTCTCGACGGCGGTCCTGCGATCGCAAGCATCGCCCCCGCGTCCGGCGCAGCGCGCGTTTCTCTTCTCGCGCTACGGCGATCTCGCGGCGTCGGTCTCGGCGTGGGCGCCGGTGCATCCGATCGACGTCGAGGTTCCGAGATTTGGGTACGGTCTGATTGAGGCGCGCCGCACGAAACAGCCGGTGCAGCGCGTTACCTGGCTATGGACGGTCGGAGGTTAGGAGACGGAGCGATGCGACGGCGAAACGGATGGCGCGCGCGCGGCTGGCCGCTGGCGGCGCTGCTGGTGAGTGCCTGCACGAGCGGCACCTCGATGACCCCGGTGGGCGGCCCGGACGCAAACGTCGCGTCCGGCTCGTCATCGGGTGCCTACATCAAGCACGTGATCGTGGTGGTGCAGGAGAACCGCAGTTACGACAATTTGTTCGCGACTTTTCCGCACGGAGACGGCGCCACCAGCGGGCTGACGCATACGGGAGCCAGCATTCCGCTCGCCAAGGCAAATCTCTACACGCCGGCCGACATCAACAACCAGCACCCGGCCTTTCTCACCGACTACGACGGGGGGAAGAACGACGGCTTCGACAAGCTGCCGGTTCAGGGCAAAGCCGATTTCGTTTACGAGTACGTCGACCCGTCGCAAATCCGGACCTACTGGTGGCTGGCCAAGCACTACGTGCTCGCCGACCACTTTTTTCAGACGCAGAGCAGCGGCAGCTTTACCGCGCATCAGGATTTGATCCGCGGCGGCACCGGCATCGGAGACGACGAAGCCCTCATCGACTTTCCCACGGCTTGGCCGTGGGGCTGCGACGCGCCGGCCGGCACGGTCACGTCGCTGATCACGCCGACCGCGTACCTGGCCGACCAGGGTCCGTTTCCGTGCATGAGCTATCGCACGCTGCGCGACCTGCTCGACGCTAAAAGCGTGTCGTGGAAGTATTACGCGCCGCAGTTGGAGCAGCCCGGCGTGCCGATCGGGGCGGACCTATGGAACGCGTTCGACGCCGTCAAAGCCGTCCGCTACGGCTCCGAGTGGAACACCAACGTGTCGATGCCGAATACGAACATCTTCAAGGACATCAGCTCCGGGAACTTGGCAGCGGTCTCCTGGATCGTTCCGGAGTTTCAGAACTCCGACCATCCGGGCACGGCGTACGGGGATGCCTACGACGACGGTCCTGCCTGGGTGGCAAGCATCGTCAACGCGATCGGCGGAAGCCAGTATTGGCAAAGCAGTGCGATTCTAATTCTCTGGGACGATTGGGGCGGCTGGTACGATCACGTTCCGCCCCCGCAGCTGGACGACCAAGGGCTGGGCTTTCGCGTCCCGTTCATCGTGGTTTCGCCGTTTGCGAAAAAGGGATACGTCGACCACGAGCAATACGAAACCGCCAGCGTGGTGCGTTTCATCGAAGACAACTGGAGGCTCGGACGGCTCGGCACCGCCGACAAGCGCGCCGCCGACATCCTCGACGCTTTCGACTTCGCCCGTCCCGCTCGACCGTTCAAGGAGGTGCCGTAGTGGCGGCTCGAATCGCGCCGGCTCTCTGCATCGCGTCGTTGCTGGCCGGGTGCGCCGGCGCCGGAACCACGCCGCCGGCCGGAGGAGCCCTGGGACCGAGCGACGTCGCCGACTCCGTGCCGTTCGTGAACCCCGGAAAGTACATCAAGCACGTCATCATCGTCGTGCAGGAGAACCGTAGCTTCGACAATCTGTTCGACGGCTTTCCGGGCGCCGACACCTCGGCGACCGGCTACATGCACGATGGAACGCAAGTCGCGCTCCAGCCGATTCCGTTCGAAGTGCACGACATGGACCACTATTATCAAACCGGCCGGATGGATTACGACGGCGGCAAGATGGATGGTTTCGATCTCAACGGGACGTCGGGAAGCAAGCCGGCGGGGACCTTTCCGTATTCGTATCTCGAACGCAGTGCAGTTCAGCCGTATTGGACGATCGCACAGCAGTACGTGCTGGCCGATCACATGTTCCCGACGATGTTCGGTCCGAGTTTTACGGCCCATCTCACGCTGATCGGCGGAACGGCGGATTTGACGCCCACCCAGTCGGAGGCGGACTTTCCGACTGCCGAGCCCTGGGGCTGCGACGCACCGTCCGGCACGGTCACCGCCACCGTCACCGCGGCCACGCCGGCGCCGGTCGTGAGCGACGACGACGGTCCGTTCCCGTGCTTCAATCAGTTTCGAACGCTGGCCGCGACGCTGGACGCCAAACACGTCTCCTGGAAGTAT
>DATJUC010000181.1:0-8047 GCA_035502675.1 Candidatus Acidiferrales bacterium
GGCAACTTTGCCGGCATGGGATACAACCTCTCGGAGGTGCGCGCGGCCGCGTCGCGCCATCCTACGCTGGCTACCGTCTGGATCGGCGCCAACGACGTGCTCAAGTTCATGGGCAGCGGCGGCCGCTTCGTCGGCGGCGATCGCACCGTCGGACAGATCTCGCAAGACGTCCATCAGGCCGTCCAAACGCTGCAGTACGCCGGCGCCAAGGTCGTCGTCTTCGACCTTCCAAACGTCCTCGAGGTCCCGTATTTCCAGCGCACCGACAATCCCGCGAATCCCGCCAAGGATTGCAATGAGCCCGGCAGCGCGCTCACGTCGAAGACCTACGTGCTGTGCACGATGCTTCTCACGGGCGCGATTCCGCCGACCACCGCTCCCAAGCTCGTCGACCAGATTGCGGCGATGTACCATTTGCAGACGACCAACTGCGTGCCCGCCTCGACCACTCATCCTTGCGGATACCTCACGCTGCAAGGCACGCTGGAAACCCTCGACTTCTACGAAGCAACGACCAAGCTCGCCGACCTCGACTGCGAGGGAACTGACTTCACGCCGCCGTGCGTCGCCGGCAGCGGCTTGGGGACGTACTACATCACGCCGCCGTTCGCGAGCCAGATCCAAGCGCTCAACAACGTCATCAACCAGGGAATCGACTCGACGGCACGCAACATGGGCGTCGCGCTCGTTCCGATCGCCAAGATCTTCGACGGGCTCGCGTCGGGCGACAAGTCCAATCCCTACTTCGAGACCGCCGCGACGATCGGTCCGAGCGATTTCTGCTGCACGATCGCCTGGGGCGGCGGACTTCTCAGCAACGACAGCATTCACCCTTCGAACACGGGATACGCGCTCATCGCGTACTTCGCAATTCAAACGATGAACGCTCGCTACCATGCCGGAATCCCGGAGGTCAACTACAAGGACGTCTACGACGGCAAGCACCGTTGCTCCGTGCCGAACTACTGCTACCCCGATCCCTACGCTCCGCCGTACAGCTTCACGCCGCACTGATGGCGGAATCGCAACGCGTCACGGCGGAGGAGTTGCGGTCGTCCGCCGGATCGTTTCGTATCCTCGACGTTCGCAAGAATCCGGACGATCGCCGGATCCCCGGCGCGGAACGCGCCGACCAGGCATCGCTCGAAACCACCGCTGCGCCGCCGTTCGCACGCGGCGAAAGCGTCGTGCTCTATTGCAACGGCGGCAACTCCAGCAGCCGCATCGCGAAGCTCTACCGCGATCGCGGCTACGACGTCCGCTGGCTCGACGGCGGCCTCACCGCCTGGCTCGAATCCGGCTATCCCACCGAAGCCGGCGCCCGTTAGGCGTAGATGCCGCGGAGCTTGAGCGCTTTCACCACCCGATCGATCGCCAGCGTGTAAGCCGAAGTTCGAAGGGTGGCGTTGCGAGCGTTGCTGATCGCGCGAATGTCGTGCAGGTTGGTGAGCAGGAAATCTTCGAGGCGCTGGTTGACCTCGGATTCCTTCCAGAAGTATCCGGCGCGGTCTTGGGCCCACTCGAAATACGACACGGTGACGCCCCCGGCATTGGCCATGATGTCGGGAATGACGACGATGCCCTTTTCCTTGAAGATGCGGTCGGCTTCGGGCGTCGTCGGACCGTTGGCGCCCTCGACGATGAGCTTGGCTTGCACCTTCGCGGCTTTCTCGGCGTTGAAGACCTTTTCGAGGGCGGCGGGGACGAGCACGTCGCACTGGCTGGCGAGCAGCTCGTCGTTGGTGATGCGCTCGGCACCCTTGAAACCTTCGAGCGTACCGTGCTTGGACACGTGGTCCATGGCGCCGCTGACGTAAATGCCCTCTTCGTTGTAATAGCCGCCGGTCACGTCGGAGATTCCGACGACCTTGCAGCCGCGCTCTTCGAAGAGCTTGGCTGCGTATTTGCCGACGTTCCCGAAGCCCTGGATCACGACGGTGGCGCGTTCGGGCCGCAATCCCATCTCCTGCATCTCGTCGAGCGCGCAGATCGTCACGCCGCGCCCGGTCGCCTCGGTCCGTCCGCGCGATCCGCCGATCTCGAGCGGCTTGCCGGTGACTACCCCCGGCTGATTTTGGCGCACGTGCATCGAGTAGGTGTCCATGAACCACGCCATGATCTGCGGCGTGGTGTTGACGTCGGGCGCCGGCACGTCTTTGTCGGGCCCGACGACCTCGACCAGCTCGGCCGCGTACCGCCGCGTGATCCGCTCGATCTCGTTCATCGAAAGCGTCGCCGGATCGCAGGTGACGCCGCCCTTTCCGCCGCCGAAGGGAAGGTCCACCACCGCGCACTTCCACGTCATCCAGAACGCCAGCGCGGTCACCTCGTCGAGCGTTACGCCGGGATGGTACCGAATGCCGCCCTTAGCCGGGCCGCGCGCGAAGCTGAACTGCACCCGGTATCCGGTGTAGACCTCGAACTCACCCGTGTCGCGCTGGAACGGAATCGAAAAGATGATCTGGCGCGAGGGGCTGGTGAGGATCCGGCGCATCCCGGCATCGAGTTCGAGCAAATCGGCCGCTTCGTTGAAGTAAGCGATCGCGTCTCCGAAAACCGAGACTTCGCGCACGGCAGTGGTCATCAGTAGTGTGCCTCCTAGGGTAGACTTGGGCCTTGGACCGCCCGGGCCCTACCCTTCAAACGTTGAACCGGAAATTGACGACGTCGCCCTCCTGCATGACGTAGTCGCGCCCTTCGCTGCGGACGCGCCCGGCCGCGCGCAGCGCGTCCATCGTGCGATATTTGACGTAGTCCTCGTACGAAACGATCTCCGCGCGAATGAACCCCCGTTCGATGTCACCGTGAATGCGCCCGGCCGCCTCGGGCGCCTTGGTGCCGCGGGGGATCGTCCACGCTCGGACCTCTTTCTCGCCCGCGGTGAGGAACGTCATCAGTCCCAGCAAGTCGTATGCGGCGACGGCCAAATCGTCCAAGCCGCTGCGCTCCAAGCCGAGCTCGGCGCGAAACTCGCGCGCCTCCGCGTCGGTCAAGCCCGCCAGTTCGGCTTCGACCTTGCCGCTCAGCGCGACCATGCGACTTTGCTCGGATTCCGCGATCGATGCGAGCGCGTGCACCAGCGCGCCGGGCGCACCGATCTGCGACTCGTCGACGTTGGCGACGTAGAGCAGCGGCTTGGCGGTCAGCAAGAACGATTCGGCGGCGACGTTGCGCTCCGGCGATCCCGCCGGAAAGCTGCGAGCCGGGCGGTTCTCCTCGAGCGCCGCGACGAGAACGCGCGCCGCGTCGAACGCCTCGCGCGCTTTGGGATCCGAGCGCACGTCGCGCTCGAGTTTCGGCAAGCGTTTCTGCATCGTCGCCAAGTCGGCAAGCGCCAGTTCGATGGCGACGATTTCGGCATCGCGCTGCGGATCGGGCGCGTGCT
The DNA here is from genome assembly GCA_035502675.1 of Candidatus Acidiferrales bacterium. Classification (GTDB taxonomy): domain Bacteria; phylum Vulcanimicrobiota; class Vulcanimicrobiia; order Vulcanimicrobiales; family Vulcanimicrobiaceae; genus DATJUC01. The sequence continues at coordinate 3,386 of DATJUC010000181.1, forward strand.
CGACGTGCGTCACGTTCTCGTCTTCGAAGCATCGGACGACCATCGCGATCGCGTCGGTCTCGCGAATGTGGCTCAGAAACGCGTTGCCGAGACCTTGGCCCGAGCTCGCTCCGCGAACCAATCCGGCAATGTCGACGAAGCGCACGGTCGCGGGCACGATGCGCGCGGCGTCGACGAGCTCCTGCAGGACTGCGAGGCGCTCGTCGGGCACGGCGACTTCGCCGACGTTGGGATCGATCGTCGCAAACGGGTAGTTTGCCGCCAGCGCCTGCGCCGAACGCGTGAGCGCGTTGAAGATGGTCGACTTCCCGACATTCGGCAGGCCGACGATTCCGCACGAAAGTGGCATATGATGAACCGCCCTCCGTTCGGCCGCTCGTGCTGGGCGCCCTACCGGGGACGCCCGATACCCGAGCAGAGCATGGAGGCGCTGGTCGGGGACGCGTCGGATACGGGAGGATGCGTCAGATGAAGGTCGACAAGTTGGGCATCGACCTCCTCACCCACGATCCGGTCGTGATCTTGAAGGACATGGACGGATCGCACTACCTTCCGATCCTGATCGGTCCGTTCGAAGCGACCGCGATCGCGCTGGCATTGGAAGGCGCGCCGGTCCCGCGGCCCCTCTCCCACGATCTGATGCGCAACATCCTGGAGTCGCTCAACGCGAACCTCGAACAAGTCGTGATCCACGACATCAAGGACTCGACGTTCTTTGCCAAGCTGGTCGTCCGGACGAACGGCGACTTGCAAGAGATCGACGCGCGTCCTTCCGACGGCATCGCCTTGGCCCTGCGCGTCGCCGCCCCGATCTTCGTCTCGGACAAGATCGTCCTCGAGGAAGCCACGGTCGAGAAGAAACCGGTGAACGACACCGAGATGGCACGCTTCAAGAAGTTTCTCGACGACCTCAAACCCTCCGACTTCAACCGGTAAGCGAGCCCGCTTCCTCCGGCGGCCGGTCGAGGGGACGCAACGCTCACCCCGAGAAGCCCCGCCTCATGGATCCAAAGCATCGAGCCGAGATCGGCGTTTTCGGCGGCTCAGGTTTTTATTCGCTGCTCGAAAATCCGAGCGAGGCCTGGATCGAGACGCCGTACGGCGCGCCCAGCGATCGCGTGCACGTCGGCGAGCTCGGAGGCCGCCGCGTCGCTTTCCTGCCGCGCCACGGCGGCGATCATCGCTTTCCGCCGCACGCGATCAACTATCGCGCCAACGCCTACGCCATGAAGGCGCTCGGCGTCAAATGGATCCTGGGTCCGGCGGCCTGCGGCTCGCTTCAAAAGGACGTCGCGCCGGGGTCGATGGTCGTCGCCGACCAAGTCGTCGATCGCACCAACGGCCGCAAGGACACGTTCTTCGACGGACCCCTGGTGACGCACGTCAGTTTTGCCGACCCGTACTGCCCCACGCTGCGCCCCATCGCCATCGACGCGCTGCGATCGCTCGGTATCGACACGCATCCGCGCGGAACGATCGTGGTCATTGCGGGGCCGCGCTTTTCGACGCGCGCCGAGTCCAGGTGGTTTCAATCTCAGGGCTGGGAAGTGATCAACATGACTCAATACCCCGAATGTTACTTGGCGCGCGAGCTCGAGATGTGCTATGCCAACATCTCGCTGATTACCGATTACGACGTCGGCCTCGACGGAATCCCACCGGTCTCCCATCACGCCGTGATCGAAGTCTTCAAGAAGAACAACGAACGCGTGCGCGACGCGATCGGCCGGATCGTCGAGCGCATTCCGCTCGACGCGGACTGTTCGTGCCGGCACGCGATGGAAGGCGCCCGGCTATGACGTACGCTCGCGCGGTTGCGCTGCTTTTCTCACATCCCTCGATCGTTGCGGTGCCGCTGCTGGCGGCCGTCGTGGCGGTTTTGGTCGACCGGGTGACGCCCTTCCTCACCGATCCGCTGGGCGGCTTGGGCACGAGCTTGCTGGGGTTCCTGGTCCAGATCGTGTTCCTGTGGGCCTTCGGCATCGCGATCGTCCAGGCCAGCAACATTTGGCGAAAACGGCGGGGCTCGTTCGACGAAGCATGGCCGGAAGGACGCGCGAAATCGGGCGGCATTCTGTTGGCCGCGATCGGGTTCCAGTTCGTCGTTTATGCGGGCGGCCTGATCGGATCGTACGTCCATCCGCTGGCGGGGCTCTTCCTCGAAGCGATCGCCGCGTTCTTCTTGATCTATACGATTCCGGCCGCCGCGATCGGTGGAATGCCGGGCTCGCTGGCGCTGTCGGCGTCGGTTCGCGCGGTGCGCGCAAACGTCTCCGGCTCGGTCGTGCTGGCGATCGTCTTCGTCGCGTTATGGATTTTCCTGCCGTACGGGCTGCAGTACGCCGTGGTCAATTTTACGCCGATCGAGTCCAGCCTCACGATGGCGCTCGTCCGCGCCGTCGTACTGGCGTATTTGGCGTTTCCTTTCGCGAAGCAGTACGACGACGTCGCGTTTACGCGGTACCGGTAGCGACCGCGCGCGAGAGTGCCATTCTAACGATTTCCGCCACCATCGCCGAACTGACGTTGGTGCGCGCCAGCCGCTGGGCGTCGTCGAGTTTCGTCATCAGCTCGACGGCACGCCGGTCGTCGAGCGGCGGCAGTCCGCGCAAACGATCGGCGTAGTCGAGCGCCGACGGCGGCACGGCATCGCCCGCGCTGCTCGACACCACCCAGTCGCGTACGAGCGTTTTGACGACGTCCAACCCTTCGTCGAGCGTTTCCCGGGTCGCCCACGCCTCCTGCGGAGAGCGCCCGTTCACGCAGGTGAAGAACCAACCGGCGACCGCGGCCCGCAGCGATTCTTCCTCGCCCTCCAGCGCCGCGAGCGCGCGCGTCACGCTGCCGCCGCTCAGACCGGCGCCAAACTCCGCCTCCTTCTCACCGTAGCCGGCGCGCCCCAGGATCTCGCGCACGGCCGCGCGCGGCAAGGGCGGAAAGCGCACGTCGATCGTGCGCGAACGAATCGTCGGCAGCAGCCGTCCGGGCGTCGCGGTCGTGAGAATCATCAGCACGCCGCGCGGCGGTTCCTCGAGAAACTTCAGCATCGCGTTGGCGGCGTGATGGGTCGCAAAATCCACGTCGCCCAGGAGCAGCACCCGCATCCCGCCGCTGTACGACTGCATCGAAAGCTGACGCACGACGTCGCGCGCGCCGACGTCGTCGGGGTCGGCAAACCCAACCGCGCCGTCGCGATCGCCGATCTTCAACACGCCGTCGTGTTCCAAAAAGTCGGGATGGCGCGCGCTCTGGGCGGCCGCAAAAAGCAGGCACGAAGCGCACGTGCCGTCGTAACCGAGGACGCCGGTCTTGGGCGCGGTGCAGAGCAGCGACTGCGCCAGGCGCCGCCCGAACGTTTTTTTGCCGACACCCGGCGCGCCCGAAAACACGTAGGCGTGCGCCAGCGTTTCGGGCGTGAGCGCTTCGAAGTAGCGCTTCGGCCCCTCGGCGCCGAGAACGTCGAAGTGCAGGCCGGTCACTCGGGCGTTCCGCCGGCACGAGCCGTCAGCGCGCGCATCGCCTCGGCCAGCAGCGCGTCCGGGTCGAGCCGGCCGTCCAGAACGCGATGACGCGGTCCGCGCGCCAGTTCGAGAAACCCCGCCCGAACGCGCTCGTGAAAGGCGTCGTCCTCGGCCTCGAGTCGATCGGCGTCTCGTCCGCGAGCGCGCGTACGCAAACGCGAGACTGCGACCGGAACGTCGAGCAGGAAGGTCAAGTCGGGCACGATTCCGGCCGTCGCGAGGTCGCACATCGCCTGCAGCGCGGCGCGGTCGAGGCCTCGACCGTAGCCCTGGTACGCCAGCGTCGAGTCGACGAAGCGGTCGCAGAGTACCGTGCGTCCCGTCGCCAGCGCGGGCTCGATGACGTCGGCGACGTGCTGCGCGCGGGCGGCGTTGACGAGTAAAGCTTCGGTCAACGGCGCGACGCTCGAGGAGCGATTCAGAAATAGGCCGCGAATCGCGTCGCCAACCGGAGTCCCACCCGGCTCGCGCGTCACCAGCGGGTCTCGTCCGTTCGCGCGCAGCCGCGCGGCGACTCCCGAAAGGAGAGTGCTCTTGCCGCTTCCTTCGATGCCTTCGAACGTCACGAACATCGAGGCGTCCTTCGACGCGCGAGCACGGCATGTCATCTAACCCGTCGGTCCTGGGCGAGCTCGTCAACTGGTTTCTCGGACGCTCCGGCGACCGGCGCCAGTACAAGCGCCGCGCGGGCGCGTTTCACGTGTGGTGGCAGGCCGGTCCGTCGACCGAAAACGTGCGGCCCGGGATCGGACTGGATCTCTCTCCCAACGGACTGATGTTTATCATTCCCGACAAGATCCCGGCGACCGAATTCAATCTGCTGCTGGGGGTCGAAGATCGCAAGATCCCGGTTCGCGTCCGCTACGTGCGCGGCGACGCCGTGCAGCACAACGGTGCGCCCTGGAATCGCTACATGGGCGAGTTCACCGGCATCGCGGCCGACGATTGGGATCGCATCGTGCGTTACGTCAATCACGAAGCCGAGCCCAAAGACCGGCGTAAGATGCAAAACCAAGAGATGCACAAACAGCCGGACGACGCCTACCGGCTCTTACCGCTGGCCATTCAAAACAAGATCGTCGCGATACTCGTCTCGAAGCGGCGGCTCGCGCCGCCGAATCCAGGTCAGCCGCCGCTGCTC
>DATJUC010000182.1:0-26639 GCA_035502675.1 Candidatus Acidiferrales bacterium
GACCGCGAAGTTGTCGAAGAGCGAAAGAACGCGCGAAAGCTCGCGGCGATAGCCGAGCGCCGCGAGCCGTTTGTCGTCGTCTAGAACGTCCAAACGGCACCGCCGGCCGCAAGCGCCTCGGCCTGCATCGTGGCAGCATAACCGGCGGGCACGACGGCGTACGCGCGGTCGGGCGAACGATTTGGGATCGGCACGGCGCACCTCCGCGGTTCCGGTTTTTGCCAGCCGGAAGGCGAGCCCTTGGAACCCTCGGCCGCACGGGCCGAAACACCGGCGGCCGTGCGGCGTACGTGAACGCAAGACGCAGGAGGACGTTATGGAGATTGCCTTTGTCTTTGCGCTGAGCATGGGTGTCGCGTTGCCTTTCGTGGCGATGGCGTGGGCGCTGAAGCGCCGCGTCTGCCCGCACTGCGGCGGCGCCGTCGAGCCGGATGAAGCCCTCGTGAGAATGTTCACGGGCCGCTAACTCGGCCGCCCGGCCCGGCCCGGAAGTTGCGGCAGCGCGTAGAACGGTCGTAACGTGCTGCGCCGTATCGTCGTCGCCGTCGCCCTCTCCGCGTGCATCGTCGTCGCCGGCGGCGCGCTGGCGTGGCGATGGCACGTCGGCCAGGTGGCGTCGCTGCTCGACGCGCAATCGGCCACGGCCCAACGCTTGTTGGGCACCGCGTCGGCGCGCAACGACCCGGACGGCCTGGTCGCCGCCGTCGGGCGCAACGACGTCAACGCCGTGGTCTGGAACCGGGCGACCGGCGAGCGATTCGTGTGGCGCGACGGACGCGCGGAAACGCCGCCCGGGCGCTTTTTCCCGACCGCGCATCAGCCGCCGCCCGGCGTCGGTCCGATGGGCCCCGCGCCCGGACTGCCGCCGCCGCGTGCCGGACTCTCGTTCGACCTGATCGCCGTCGAGCTGGCGCACTTGGCCCCGCGGCGGCTCGAGAACGGCGATCTGCTGTTGATCCTGCTGCCTTCTGCGCGAGCGCTGTCGCGCTGGTTGCTGGCCGACGCCGGCATCTGCGCGGCCGCACTCGTATTGATCGCCGGCGCGGGATTGACCGCCTATGCCGCGATCGCGCGGGCCGCGCGCGTTCCGCTGGTGCGCACGACGCTGGCGCTGGAAGCGCTGGCCGGCGGCGATTTCACGCCGCAAACGATCGAAGCCGGCGACGCGCCCGAAATCGCGCGCCTGGCGCGGGCCTACAACGCGGCCGCCGCGACGGTGGCGCGTTCGATCGAGGAACGCCAAGCGGCGGCGGCGGAGTTCCGGCGCTTTCTGGCCGACGCCGGGCACGAGCTGCGCACGCCGCTCACGATCGTCGGCGGTTACGTCGACGTGCTCTCGGCCAAGATCGCGCCCAACGATTCGACCTCGCAGCGCGCGATCTCCGGCATGCACGCCGAGGCCGCGCGGATGCGCGGATTGGTAGAGAAGATGCTGCTGCTCTCGCGCCTGGAGTCGACGGTGGCGGCGCCGAGCGTGATCGACGTCGGCGAAGTGAGCGAGGAAGTCCGCGAAGCGATGGACGCCGCCTTTCCGGGACGTCAGGTCACCGTTCGCTGCGATCCCGCCGCACGCGTGGCCATCGACGAAGACGACCTCTACGAAGCCGAACGCAACCTCGTCGAGAACGCGCTGCGCTACGCTCCCGATTCGCCGGTCGAGATCGCGGCGAGCGTGCTCGACGGCCGCGTGCTGGTCTCGGTCGCCGATCGCGGTCCGGGCATCCCGCCCGAAGAGCGGGAAGCGATCTTTCAGCGCTTCTATCGCGGGAAGAACCGCGGGGACGAGGAGGGCTCGGGGCTGGGCTTGGCCATCGTCGCTCGCGTCGTCGAGCGCTGGGGCGGCAGCATCGCGCTCGAATCGACCGGCGGCGAGACGCGTTTCACGATGACGTTTCCGCGCCCGGCGCAGGGCGCCGGCGCGTGACCGATCGCCCGCGGATTCTCGTCGTCGACGACGAGCCGCACATGCGCGACATGCTCGAGCTCGGCCTCGATCAGCACGGCTTCGACGTGCGCGCGGTCTCGGACGGCGTTGCGGCACTCGACGTGATCGAAGGCGGCTGGCGCCCCGACGCGGTCGTGCTCGACGTCGTGATGCCGAAGATGGACGGCATGACGCTGTTGCCGCAGCTGCGCCGCAACAGCGAGGTTCCGATCCTCATGCTGAGCGCGCGCAAGGACGTGCCCGACAAAATCGCCGCGCTGATCGCCGGCGCCGACGACTACGTCGGCAAGCCGTTCGACTTGAGCGAGCTCGCGGCGCGGCTGCGCTCGCGCGTGCGCCGGCCGAAGCTTTCCAAGCCGCAGGCGGTCAGCTTTGCAGACGTGGTGATGGATCTCGAAGAGCGAACCGTCACTCGGGCCGGCCGGCCGATCGCGCTGACGCCGCGCGAGTTCGATTTGCTGGCGGTCTTCGTGCGCGAACCGGGGCGCGTCTTTACGCGCGAGCAGCTGCTGGACTTAGTCTGGGGGATCGACTCCGAGGTCGAGCCCAACGTGGTCGAGACGTACGTGTCGTATCTGCGCTCGAAGATCGAGGAACCGCCGTTTACCCGGCTGCTGCGAACGATTCGCCGAGTCGGCTACACGATGCGCAACGACTAAGCTTGCGCCAGCAGCTTCTCGGGCGTAATCGGCAGATCGCGCACGCGCACGCCGGTCGCGTGATAGACGGCGTTGGCGACCGCCGCACCCGATCCGCAGATGCCGACCTCGCCGATGCCGCGCACGCCGATCGGATTGGCGTGACGGTCGTCGTCGGATACCAAGAGCAGCTCGGCATTCGGAACGTCGGCATTGGTCGGCACCAAGTATTCGGAGAGGTTGGCGTTCATGATCCGCGCCGTGCGCCGATCGTAGCGCGTCTGCTCGAAGAGGGCCATGCTGATGCCCCACACCACGCCGCCGAGGAGCTGGCTGCGGGCGGTCTTCTCGTTGAGGATTCGCCCGCCGTCGAAGGCGCCGACGAAGCGCGTGACGCGCACGGTTCCGAGGTCCGGATCGACCTCGACCTCGGCAAAGTGCGCGCCGAAGGCTTGCGTCGCGTAGGCTTCTTCGCTTTCGGGCGGCTCCTCGGCGTGCACGATCTCGAGGCCGTCGTTGGGAATCGAACCGCCGAGCTCGTCGAGGCTGCGGCGTAACGCCTGTGCCGCCGCGGCAACCGCCGAGCCGACGCTGGCGGCGGTTTGCGACCCGGCTGCCAACGGCGCCTGGGGCAAGTCGGTGTCGCCCCACAGAAAGCGCACCCGCTCGAACGGAACGCCCAGAATCTCGGCGGCGACTTGCGCGAAGACGGTCGGCGAGCCGGTGCCTTGCTCGATGGTGCCGACGGCTACGGTGACTTCGCCGGCGCGATCGATGCGAATGCGCGCGTGCGATCCGCTGCGGTGGGTTGCGCGCGACGCCGTCGCCATACCGGTCCCGACGAGCATGCGTCCGCGCACAGTCGAGCGCGGGGCCGGGTTGCGCGCGCTCCAGCCGAAGCGTTCGGCCGCCAGCGCGTAACATTCGCGCAAGCATTTACCGCTGTACGGCTTGCCGTTGTTGGGCTGGACCTCGGAGTAGTTGCGCAGCCGCAGCTCGAGCGGATCGATCGCCAGCGCGTAGGCCAGCTCGTCCATCGCAGACTCCATCGCAAACGAGCCGGTGGATTCGCCGGGTCCGCGCTGGTACGTCGGTTTGCTGACGTTCAGCCGGCGCAGCCGGTGCGACATGAAATAGTTGGGAACGGCGTACAGATCGCGGCTGAACACGCCGCACGGCTCGACGAACTCGTCGGCGATGCTGGTCTCGTTTTGGCAGACGTGCTTGACGACGATCAGCGCGCCGTCCCGAGCGGCCGCGAGCTCGACGCGTTGCTCGGTTTTCGGGCGATGCCCGACGAAACCGAACATCTGCGGCCGGGTCACGACCAGCTTCACCGGCCGGTTCGTCACCTTCGATGCCATCGCGGCCAGCGCGACGTGCGACCACGGCGTTCCCTTGCTGCCGAAGGCGCCGCCGACGTACGGAGCGATCACGCGCACGCGCGAGGGGTCGATGCCGAAGACCTGCGCCATGCGCTCGCGCACGCCGAAGGCCCACTGGGTCGAGTCCCAGAGCGTAAGGCCTTCGCTATCCCAGCGCGCGATCGTCGCGTGCGTCTCCATCGGGTTGTGATGCTCGGTCGGCGTGCGGTAGGTTTGCCGGACCGATACGCTGCCGGCCGGCAGCGGCGCGTCGGGGTTGCCGCGCGCGTGCGTTCCCGGTTGTCCGAAGATCGTTTCGACGGGCGCGACCGGCGCCGCGTCCAGATCCGTCTGCGGCGTCTCCGCGCGGTAACTGACGCGAATGCGATCGGCCGCCTCCGCGGCCTGTTCCAACGTGCGCGCGATCACGACCGCGACCGGCTGACGGTCGAACTGCACCACGTCGTTTTGCAGCAGAAAGAGCAGCGTCGACGTCGGGCCCTGTTTGCGAGCGTCGACGCGGGGCGCGTTGCGATGCGTCAGAATGGTGACGACGCTCGGCACCTCCAGCGCGAGGCGCTCGTCGATCTCGGCGATCCGGGCGTTGGCGGCAGTGCTGGTGACGACCACGGCGTGCAGCGCGTCTTCGGGCGCGTAGTCGGCCGTGTAGCGAACGCGGCCGGTAACCTTTTCGGGTCCTTCGACGCGGCTGCGCGCCGCTCCGAGCACCGGTACGTTCACGGCGCCGTCACCATCTCGAGGGCGCGCACCAGCGTGCGTTTGGCGAGCACGATCTTGTAGTCGTTCTCGCCGTAGCCGCGCGCCCCGGTCAGCGCCGCTTCGGCCGCGCGCTCGAACGACGCGCGCTCGGCCGGCGCGCCGGCCAGTGCGCGCTCGGCTTCGGGCGACCGCCACGGCACGGTCGCGATGCCGCCGAGCGCGACGCGGGCTTCGCGGATCGTGCCGTTCGCGACGTCGACGGCGACTGCGGCCGAGGCCAGCGCGAACTCGTATTCGGCGCGGTCGCGAACTTTCAGGTAGGTCGAGCGCCGCGAATACGAGAGGGCCGGAACGATGACGGCGGTGATCAGCTCGCCGGGCGCGAGCCGGGTCTCCATCTGCGGCGTGCTGCCCGGCAGCCGGTAAAACTCGCCGACCGGAATCTCGCGGGTTCCGCGGGTGCCGACGACCTCGATGCGCGCGTCGAACGCCGCCAGCGCGACGGCGAGGTCGGAGGCGTGGGTCGCGATGCAGTGCTCGCTGGTTCCGAGCACCGCCATGCGCCGGTTCTCGCCGCCGATCGCGCCGCAGCCGCTGCCCGGGTCGCGCTTGTTGCACGGCGTCGCGGGGTCGCGGAAGTACGCGCAGCGGGTGCGCTGCAGGACGTTGCCGCCGATCGACGCCATGTTGCGCAGCTGCGGCGACGCGCTCTCGTCGAGCGCGATCGCAATCGCCGGAAAGGCGCCGCGCAGCTGCGGATCGCCGGCGACGTCGCTCATGCGCGCCAAGGCTCCGACGACGAACCGGTCCTGCTGCCACTCGATCTCGCGCAGCGGAAGCGCGTTGATGTCGACCAGCATCGGGGGCGCCTCGACCGCGTCCTTCATGAGGTCGAGAATGTTGGTGCCGCCGGCGACGTACCGCGCGCCCCACTCGCGCGCCACCGCGGTGATCGCACCGGTCGTGGTCTGCGCCTTGACGAACGTGAAGTCGTTCACGTCCGGCCGGCGGCGTCGAGGACCGCGTCGACGATGTGCGGGTAACAGCCGCACCGGCAGATGTTGCCGCTCATTTGAACGCGGACGGTTTCGCGATCGAGGGTGCGGCCTTCGCCCAACAGGCCGAGGGCGGAGACGATTTGGCCGGGCGTGCAAAAGCCGCACTGGAAACCGTCGCGTTCGACGAACGCCCGCTGCAACGGGTGCAGCGTTCCGTCGGGCCGCGCGACGCCCTCGATGGTCGTGATCCGGTCGCCTTCGTGCATCACGGCCAGGGTGAGGCACGAGTCGATTCGGCGCCCGTTGACGAGCACCGTGCATGCGCCGCACGTGCCCTGGTCGCATCCCTTTTTGGTTCCGGTCAGGCCGAGGCGATCGCGCAGCGCGTCGAGCAGCGTCACGCGCGGCTCTACCCACAAGCGATGCTCGGTTGCGTTGACGTCGAGGACGATGTCGACTTCGCTGCCGCGGCGCGTGGGGCTCGGCGCTACGCTGTCGCGGGTCGAAGGCGCGGCCGGCGCGATTGCCGAGGCGGAGCTCGCGGCCATGAAGTCGCGCCGGGAAAGGTCCTTCGAATCGCTCATGTGATCGTCGTTCTTCCCCGCGACGGCAAAGCGCAAAGCAAACGGACGTCCTCTCGCAACCCATCGGCTTTGGGTTACGGACTCTTAGTTCCTGGTTGACGGATCGTTAACGCGTTTACGAAGGCGACGGCCCGGCTGCGGGCGCATTACGCACGCGTCTCTCCGGAAAGGTGTCGTCGATGGGTTTGTTTCGGAGCTTGCGGGCGTTCGGCTTTGCCGCCGTCGCGCTGGCCGCGCTGCTCGCGGCCTGCGAAAGCCGCGCGGGATTCGCTCCCGGCGCCGCGGGTGCCGTACCGTCGCCGGCGCGGCCGCACCCCTTATCGACCGGCACCGGAAAGATCCAGCACATCGTGGTGATCGTCCAGGAGAACCGCAGCTTCGACAACCTGTTCCAAGGATATCCCGGCGCCGACACGCAGCCGTACGGCTACACCAGCAGCGGCCAAAAGGTAACGCTGCAGCAGATCGGGCTCGAAACAACGTGGGACGTGGAGCACGATTCGTACTCGTTCTTCGACGCGTGCAACGGCAGCGGAAGCTATCCCGGCACGCAGTGCCGGATGAACGGCTTCGACAAAGAGAACGCCGACTGTTACTCGAGCTGCACGCCGTACGTTCAGTACGCCTACGTTCCGCACGCCGAAACGGCGCCGTACTTCGCGATGGCCAACCAATGGGTGCTGGCGGATCGCATGTTCCCCTCGAACTTCGACGCCAGCAGCTTCATCTCGCATCAGTACATCATCGCCGGACAGGCGGATCGCTCGGTCAACTTTCCGTCGGGCGAGTGGGGCTGCGACGGCGGATCCAGCGACGTCATCGGCTGGCTGAACCAGCAGCGCCAATATGCCGGATATCACCAAGCGTGCTTCAACTACACGACGCTCGGCGACGAGATGGACGCCGCGCACGTCACGTGGAAATTCTTCACCGGGGCGCTGCAAGGCGACGGAAACTTGTGGAGCGCGTACCAGGCAGTCGGGCACATTCGCTACGGTCCGGATTGGAAGCGCAACGTCGTCTCGCCGCAGACGCGCTTCTTCGACGTCGTCAAGCAGGGGCGTCTGCCGCAAGTCAGCTGGGTGACGCCGACCTGCGAAAACTCGGACCATGCCGGCTGCGGCAGCAACACGGGGCCGTCGTGGGTCGCGGCGCTGGTCAACGCGATCGGCGAGTCGAAGTATTGGGATTCGACCGCGATCTTCGTGATGTGGGACGACTACGGCGGGTGGTACGACCACGTGCCGCCGCCGCACCTCGATTACGACGGCTTGGGCATCCGCGTGCCGCTGCTGGTCATTTCGGCCTACGCCAAGCAGAACTACGTGTCGCACGTGCAATACGAGCACGGCAGCATTCTGCGCTTCATCGAAGACCAGTTCGGCTTGCCGCGCCTGACGATCGTCGACACGCGGGCCAACTCGCCGGAGGCCGATTGCTTCGACTTCTACCAATCGCCGCGTGCGTTCGTGCCGATTGCGGCTCCTTATTCCGAAGCGGACATCCTGCGACAGCCTCCCGATCGCCGGCCGCCCGATACTGAGTAGACGTTGACGCGGCGTTGACGCCGCAACGCAGGCATTCCGCCGATGCGTTGCGCATACTACGCACGTACCTCTCCGGAAAAGGCTGCAACGACGCGTACGCTCGCAAACGTCAGAAAGCTCTCGCTTGCCTTCGCCCTTGTAGCGGCGTTGCTCGCGGCATGCGAAGCTCGCTCCGGAATCGCGCCGCCCAGCGCCGGCGCTCTTCCCGCCTTGGAGCGGCCGGATGCCTCGCCTACCGGAATCGGCAAGATCAAGCACGTCGTCGTCATCATTCAAGAGAATCGCAGCTTCGACGACCTCTTCAACGGGTATCCCGGCGCCGACACGCAGTCGTACGGCTACACGAGCACGGGCGAGAAGCTGACGCTGCAGCCGATCGGACTGCAGACGGACTGGGACCTGCCGCACCGCTCGGCGTCCTTTTACGCCGCGTGTAACGGTACCGGAAGCTATCCCGGCACGAAATGCCGGATGAACGGCTTCGACCTCGAGCGGCCTCAGTGCTCGTCGGCGTGTCCGCCGGCCAACCCGGAGTACGCGTACGTTCCGCAAAGTGAGACGGCACCGTATTTTGCGATGGCCAAGGAATGGGTCTTGGCGGACCGCATGTTTCCCTCGAACTTCGACGCCAGCAGCTTCATCTCGCATCAATACATCATCGCCGGTCAGGCCGACCGTTCGATCAACTTCCCATCCAGCTCGACGCAATGGGGCTGTCAGGGAGGACCCACCGACGTCATCGGGTGGATCAATCAACGGCGCCAACAGGTCGGCACGCATCAAGTCTGCTTCGACTATCCGACGCTCGGCGACGAGATGGACGCGGCCGGCATAAGCTGGGCCTACTACACGTCGGCGCTGAACTCGAACGGCGACATCTGGAGTGCGTTTCAAGCGGTCAACCACATCTATACCGGTCCCGACTGGAAGCGCAACATCGTCTATCCTCAGACGCTGTTTTTCACCGCCGTCAAGAACGGTACGCTGCCCCAGGTGAGCTGGGTGACGCCGACCTGCGGCAACTCCGATCACGCCGGCTGCGGCAGCGCGTCGGGGCCGTCGTGGGTGGCCGCACTCGTCAACGCGATCGGCGAGTCGAAATATTGGGACTCGACCGCGATCTTCGTCTTCTGGGACGATTACGGCGGCTGGTACGATCACGTCCCGCCGCCGCACCTCGACTACGACGGGCTCGGTATCCGCGTTCCGCTGCTGGTGATTTCGCCGTACGCCAAGGCGAACTACGTCTCGCACGTGCAGTACGAGCACGGCAGCATCCTGCGCTTCATCGAAGATCAGTTCGATTTGCCGCGATTGACGGCGGTCGACCGGCGTGCCAACTCACCCCAAGCGGACTGCTTCGATTTCTATCACTCGCCGCGCCCGTTCGTTCCGATTCCGGCACCGTATAGCGAGTCGGCGATCTTGAGCCAGCCGCCCGACTACCGCGCGCCGGATAACGAATAGCGCGCGATTCTCCCGCGCGCTTAGTGGCGGTCGACGAAGTAGCAGCGCCCCTGGATGACGTCTTTGTCGTCCGCGTCGACGGTTCCGACGTTGTGCGCCGCGCAGCGGATCGTCTCTTTGCAGCCGTCCCAAGCCAAGACGCTGTAGACGCGCTTCGGCCCGACCTCGTAGGTCACCGACGACGGAAAGCAGTCTTTTCCGAGCTCGCTCGAGCCGCTGGCGTCGTGACCGATCGTTCCGCCTTCCGGCGCGTCGATGGTGACCGACGCGATGCCGGCCGCCCCGCAGTACGCCGTCGGAACGCTGCCCGTCTTGTCGACGACGCACGAATCGGCAGTGACCGGCAGCGGCGCGGTGCCGTCGAGCGCCGAGAAAATGTAACACGGCGCCGCGTGTCCGTCGCAGCCGGCCTTGTCCTTGGCGTACGCAGAGTTCGCGCCGGCAGCGCCGTCCTTCGGGTTGATCATGCGGACCAAGTAGCCGGTGCCGGACTTGGAGATTTCGAGCTTACCGGCGGCGATGCCGGCGGGCATCATTGCGGGCGCGAGGCCGCTCGACGCCGGAGCCGCCTGCGGCGGCGCGCACGAAACGAGCGTCGCGGCGTACGCGAGTGCGACCGCGACGGCGAACGCACGAGCGACAGGGTTCATGCAACCGTCCTTTCGCCTACTTTCCGGAAAGTCCGGCGATGCAGGTACGGCTCGAATTGCTGCGGCGGCCGCGGAAGTCCTGAGGCCGCGCGGCGCGGGAGGCTTCAACCGGCCCGACGGCGGGAATTAGCCCGCATGTCGCGCGAGATCTTCACGACGGTCGCGGAGCGGCTCGAGGCCGGCGAGCCGGTCGCGCTCGCGATCCTCGTCGCCACCGACAACGCGTCGCCGTCGCCGCCCGGAACGACGGTCGCGGTCGACGGATCGGGCCGCATCGCCGGCAGCATCGGAGCCGGCTGTCACGAACGTGACGTCGTCGAAGCCGCGCGCGCGACGATCGCGGACGGGGCGTTTCGAAGGCTGCGGATCGATCTCTCCGACGGCGACGAAATCCTCGGCGGAGCCGCGTGCGGCGGCGCGCTCGAGATCGCGGTCTGGAAGCCCGAACGCGGATTTGCGGCCCAGGCGCGTGAGATCGTGCGGGGCGCGCAGGCGCACACGGTCGTCCTCGAAGACGGATCGCGCGTCACCTATCCGGGCAAAAAGCGGTTGGTCGTCGTCGGTGCGACGCTGCTCGCCCGGGAGGTCGCGCGTTTGGCGAAAGCCTTGGATTTCTTCGTCACGGCGATCGACCCGAGACCGGCGTTCGCGACGCGCGAACGGCTGCCCGACGCCGACGAGATCGCGCTCGAATGGCCCGACGACGTGCTGCCGCGCGAGCTGGATCGCAGCGACGCGATCGTGATTCTCTCGCACGATCCGAAGTTCGACGTTCCGGCGCTGGCATGCGCGCTGCAATCCGCGGTTGCGTACGTCGGCCTGTTGGGAAGCCGCCGTTCGCAGGCCGCGCGCCGCCAGGCACTGCGCGAGCGCGGCATCGGCGAAGCGTCGCTCGCGCGCATCCACGGGCCGGTCGGTCTCGACCTCGGCGGCGAAACGCCGGCCGAAACGGCGCTCAGCATTCTCGCGCAGATCGTCGCCGAGGCGCACGGCCGCAGCGGCGGCGCGCTCGATCGCACCAACGGCAACATCCACGCCACGGCCTGAGCCGTCTTAGCGATCTCTCATTTAGCCGTTTTCTCATTCGCGCCGGCGGAGCGCCGACGCTGGCCCGACGCTGCTTTTCCTAAGCTGACGGTGCGGGATACGAAACGGCCCAGTCCCGCAAAAAAAAGCAGCGGCCGGAAAGGAAACGACTCCGATGCTCAAGCTGAAATCGATTCTCGTCGCGGCCCTGATCGCCGGTTCCGCGATCCTCACGACGACCGCCGCGAACGCCGCCTCCCTGCACGTCAAGAACCTCACCAACAAGACCATCGCGTTGCTGTACGTCTCGCCCAGCGACGAATCGCGCGTCTATCCCGAAGATCAGCGCCTCAACAACTCGCAGTACATCCGTCCCGGCGAAACCTGGAACATCGCCTTCAACGGACGCGACGAGTGCGACTTCGACCTCTTCGCAGTCTTCACCGACCACACCGTGGTCAAGCACTACGACGCCAACCTGTGCGGCGACGACGGGTCGCCGATGCTCTGGACGCTGTACTAATCCAAATCTCAGGGACGTCATGTGAATGCGGGCCGCGCCGGCGGCCCGCTTCGTCATTTCCGGGGCGCTTACGCGCGATGGCGTTTCGGAGCCGCGCCGAAAGCATTGGCGATACTGCGGGCGCGGGCCAGCGTGGCGTCCAGCTCCAGGCCCTCGCCGACGATGCGCGCCGCCTCGCAGGCTTGAGGGCTCAGGGCGGCGCGCACGGCCGCATCGACGCGCTGCATGGCGGGAGCGTCGACCGGAAAGCGCGGCAGATGGTAACGCGCGCGCAGCCGCTCGCCGGCCGCCAGCAGCGTCACCGCCGCCGCCGGATCGCCGGCAGCCGTCAGCGCCGCCACGCATTCGGCCGCGACCACCGCGAGCTCGATTTCGCCGAGCCGGTCGACGTAGCCGATCAGCTCGCGCGCGAAGCGCCACGCCGAGGTCGGATCGCGCCGCTGGGCGGCGACGCGCGCCGCCAGCTCGCACGCATGCGCCGTATAGTACGGCGGATTGCCGAGCTCGCGGTAGACGCGCAAGGCGTCCTGCACGTAGATGTCGGCGGCGTCGATCTCACCCTCGTGATAGGCGCACCAGCCGAGGTTGGCGACCGCGAGTGCCGCGTCGCCGCGCGCCTCGCAGGCGCGAAAACGGCGCAGCGCGTCTTCGAAGCCGGCGCGCGCTTCGGCGAGCCGGCCTTGGCAGAAATCGACGGTCGCGATCGTCCCGGCGACGAACGCGGCCAGATATTCGCCCTCGGCGGCGGCCGGCTTGCGGACGTCTTCGGCCAGCGCCCGGGCCTCGTCGAAGCGCGCCACCATGCGCAGCGCGTTGGCGGCGTAGAGCGAGCCGAGCACCAGCCAGCGCGGCGAGCCTTCGCGCCGGATCGCTTCGAGCGCCTCGGCGCAAGCTTCGTAGGAGGCCTGGAAGTCGCCGAGGTTGCGGGTGAGCGTATAGAGCGCCGAGAGCGCGCGGGCGCGCCAGTAGGCGTCGCCGCCGATGGCGCGCAGCGCGGACCGTATCCACTGCGCGCCCTCGCGGCTGCCGCCGCGGTCGAACCAATAGCGCGTGAGCGCCAGCGCGAGACTCAGCCCGAGCGGCGCGTTCTCGCCGTCGAGCAGCGTGCGCAGGGCGGCGCGCACGTCGGGTAAGCGCTGCGTCACCTCGCGAAAGGCCGCGTGCGACGACGGACCGTTGAGCGCTTCGGCGCGCTCCGCAACGAACGTGTAGACGCGCGCCGCGAACCGCTCCGAGCAAACCGCCGTTTCGCAGCGCTCCTCGAGCAGTTGGCGCGCAAACTCGCGCAGCGGGCGCACCATCGCGTAACGCTCGCCGCCGTCGGCCGGCGTTCGTTCGAGAAACGAGACCTCGGCGAGACGTTCGAGCGCGCGGCGCACCTCGTCTTCACCGGCTTCGCCGTCAACGGCGGCGAGATCGGCGGCTTCGAAGCTTCCCGGGAAGACGCCGGCTCGCGCGAACAGCCGCTGCTCGTTGGCGTCGAGCAGGCGGTAACTCCACGCGCACGCTTTCTCCAGGGAACGCACGCCGCGATCCGGCAAGACTTCCAGTCCGCCGCGCAGCCGGCGGGCAAGCTCGTTGAGGCTCATCGTGCGCGCGCGCGCCGCGGCCAGCTCGAGCAGCAGCGGAAAGCCTTCCAGCTGACGGCAGATGGACTCGGCACTTTTGCGCGACGCGTCGCGCGGCTCTTCGTTCAGACGCGCGGCCGGAACGCGCGCCGAGAAGAGTTCGAGCGAGGCCTGACGCGAGAGCGGCTCGACGCGGAAGATTTCCTCCGAAGCCGACCCGAGCGGCGCGCGGCTGGTCGCGAGGATTTTGATGCCGTCGCCGCTTTGCGCGATCGACGCAACCAGCGCGCCGCAGGCGCGCGCGACGCCGTCGCACGCGTCGAGCACGAGCAACGCTCGACGCCCGCGCAACAGTGCCGCCAGACTCGGCTCGCCGACCTCCGCCAACGGGTTGAGCGCTTCGAGGATCGCCGGTTCCAGCAGCTGTCCGTCGCCGGCGTCGGCCAGATCGACGAACCACGCACCGTCGGCGAACTGCGGGGCCAACTCGTGCGCCAGGCGCAGCGCGAGGCGCGTCTTGCCCACGCCGATCGGTCCGGCGACGGTGACGCAGGGATGCACGTCGACGGCCGCGTGCAGCGCGCGCAGGTCGTGATCGCGGCCGAGGAACGGCGTCTGCGGCTCGGCGGGCAGCGCGCCCAGTACGGCGCGGCAAGCGCGTGCGACTTCGGGAATCGGCTCGTCCTCCAGCGATTCCAAGAACCCGAGCAGCCGGCGCGCGATCCGCGACGCGCCGGCGCGGCCGAGCAGCTCGTTGGCCTTGCGCACGATCGGCACGAGCAGGCTCTGCTTCTCGAGGTCGACGCGCACCAGCTCGCAGGCGTAGCGCACGGCGTCGTCGAGCGCGCCGTCGTCGAGGGCGCGCGACACCAGGCGCGCCAAGATGCCGGCCTGCAGTGCGGCGAGCCGTTCGCGTTCGCGCGCGATCTCGCGGTCGTCGTGCGCCCAGGCTTCGTCGAGCAGCGTCGCGTAAAGCTGCGCGGCTTCGGCGTCGCGGCCGTCGCGGATCCCGGCTTCGTACGCGTCGAGATCCAGGTCGAGTGCGACCGACGGGTCGAGGCCGACCGAGGTCTTGTTGGCGGCGATGACCGCGGCGCCCGGGGCGAGCTTGCGGAACGCGTTGTTGAGATAGTAGATTTGTTGGCGCAAGCCGTGGCGCACGTCGCCCTCGGCGTCTTCCGGCCACAGCCGCTCGGCCACCGCCGCACGCGCGACCGGCGCGCCGCGCGCGAGCACCAGCGCGGCAAAGAGGCCGAGCATCGAATCCGTGCCGGTAAGTTCGACCGGCCGGTCGTCGACGGTCACGCGCAGCTGGCCGAAGAGGCGGACCCCCAAGCGCACGAGCGCGTCGTTCAACGAAGGCCGCGAGCGTTCCTGAGCGAGCCGACGGTGAGCCGACGGTCGCTCCGGTAGGCTTGGGACATGGACCGCTCATTGCACGCCGCGGTGGCTCGCGGCGATCTCGAGGAGGCGGCGCGGCTGCTGGCCGGCGGCGCCGATCCCAACGGCGCCGATGCCGACGGCCTTACGCCGCTCGCGATCGCAGCCGACGAGGGCTCGGCCGCTGCTGCGCTGCTGCTGCTGCGCCACGGCGCCGACCCGTCGATTCGCGACGGCGGCGGCGCGACGCCGCTGCACCGGGCCGCACTCGGCGCCCACGCCGGGGTCGTCGCGATCCTGCTCGCGCACGGCGCCGATCCGGACGCGGCCGACGCGTTCGGCGAGCGGCCCCTGCATCAACTGGGCTTCGAATGCGAGGAAGAGACGATCGCGGTTCTGCTCGCCTTCGGGGCCGATCCGAACGGCCGGGACCGAACCGGCGTTACAGTAGAACAACGGCTCCACGACCGCGCGGGGCCGCGCGTCCACGCATTGCTCGACAATCTCTCGGAGAGGTAAATACCATGCGTTTTTCGTTTACGCGATTTTTCGTCGTCGCGCTCGCGGCGGCGCTGGCGTGCTCGAGCTGCAGCGGCGGGATGCGCTTGAACCCCGCCGCGCAATCCTACGCGCCGTCGTTCGTGCCGGCGCTCGGCCCGCAAGCGCACGCGGGGAAAGGCGTGCATTTCGTCGTCACGTTCGGCGCCGGCGAACCGGCGCACAGTATGGAAATCCAGGTCTGGCGAGTCGGCGGACTGGCGCCGGTCGCCGCGCGCACCCTCGACATCACCGCCAAGAAGAACGGCTGCACGGCGACGCAGTGTTCGACGTCGGTCGATCTGCCGGCGTGGGACTACTGGGCGGCGATCTCGACCTACGCCGGAACCAAGCGCACCGGCAAGACGCTGTCGTCGGGACAAGCCGTCGCGTTCACCTCGGCCGCGAGCGGCACGACGGTCGATCTCACGCTCGACGGAACGCTGGCGAGCGTCGAAGTCGCGCCCGGCGCGCTCGGCGTCACCAGTACGCAAGCCTCGGGCCTGACGATCGACGGCACGCGTCCGCTGCCGCTGATCGCGATGGGACTCGATCCGGCCAAAGCCTTCATCGTCGGCGCCGGTGCGCCGTCGTTCTCGGCGACGATCTCCGGCAGCGGCTGGAAGGTCACGCAGCCGGTCAAGGACGCGCCCGACACGCTGCACGTCACGTCGCCTTCGAAGAAAGGCAGCGCGACGCTCGACGTGAACGGCACGCAAGGCAAACACAAAGCGTCGGCGCACGTCAAGCTCGTCAACCATCTGCAAACGCTGATGGCCTTCGAAGGGTCGCTCGGAACGATCGTCTACGCGCCGCCGTACACCGGAACCCCGGCCTCCAACACCAACGGCACGTGCAGCGATCCGCTGAGCGCGCACTTCGACGGCTCGTCGAACCTCTACGTTTCGGCCTCGTGCGAAAGTGCCGGCTCCGAAGAGATGGTCAAGTTCGCGCCGCCCTACTCGGGCGAGCCGACCGCGACCTTCGGGAAGGGCACCCTCGGACCGCCGGGCGAGAGCAGCACGTTCGTCGTCAATAGCGGCGGCGACGTCTTCGCCACGCCGTACGAGAGCTTCGACTACGACGTTACCGAGTTCGAGCCGCCCTACACGGCGCCGCCGGTCACGATCGGCGTCGGGACGCTGTACCCGGCGGCCTACGCGCTCAACGCCAAGAACGACCTGTTCGTGCAGAGCTCCGGCTTCGGCAGCAATCCGCCGGCCGTCGTCGAGTACGCGCCGCCGTACACCGGAACGGCGATCGCCACCATCAGCGCCGGCATGCCGCGCGCCGGGTCTCCCGGCGCGATCGGGCTCGATCCCGCCGGCAACCTGTTCGCCTTCGGCCTCGGCAGCGACGGCTACGTGGTCGCCATTTACGCTCCGCCGTACAAAGCCGGTCCGTCGATGGAGATCAGCGGGAGCAGCATTCCGGAGAACGTCTCCTCGATGACGGTCGACGCGGCCGGCAACGTTTTCCTGTTCGCGCCCGACCAGAACGAGGTCGTCATCTACACCGCGCCCTACACCGGGTCGCCGATCGTGGTGAGCGCCAGCGGCAACGAGTTCAAGTCGATGGCGCTGGATCTCGCCGACAACCTCTACCTCGGACACTACTACGACACCGGACCGGCGAGCTCGACGGTGACCGCGCAGTCGCCGCCGTTCAAAGGCGCCGCCTATCTCACGATCACCAAAGGTCTGCAGTATGCGACCGGCGCCTACGGGCCGAGCTGGATCACGCTCACGCCGTAAGCGTCTCGCCGATTGCGAGAAAGAAAAGGCGCCCCGGAAAATTCCGGGGCGCCTTGCTTCTGCGCTCGCGTTTCGAGCGTTAGGGATTCGACGACGAGGTCGGCATGCCGGCGGTTTCTTTGGCGCCGGCGATGTGCGCGCCAAAGGGCGTGCCCAAGCCGAGCACCGGATCCCAGAGCGAGCTGTCGGTCTTGTAGCCGTTGTCGCCCTTGATGCCGGAGCGGAAGAAGTAGTTCTTCTTCTTGTGCGCGGCAACGTAGAAGGCTTGGTTTACGAAGCCGAGGGGCTTCTTGGCCAAGCTTGCGGTGTCGGCGAGAAGGCCGACGAAGTCAGGCGAGGCGGCCGACGTGCCGATCGCCTCGGTCCATTTGCCGCCGACGCGCTCGGCGTCGCTGCTGTCGTCCTTGCCGCATTTCTCGGCTTGGCACTGCGTGCCGCCGGAACTGAAGCCTTCGCCGCCCATGTGCACCGAGACGTCGGGAACGCCGCGGCCTTTCTTGGTGACGAAGCCGTTCTGCCACTTGGGACGCGCGTAGACCACGCTGTAGCCGCCGGCCGATCCCCAGTAGTTGGCACCGGACGGCTTGATGTCGGCGTAGGCGTCTTCGTGCACGTAGGTCGAGTTCAAGCTCCCCTTCGTGTAGCTCGTGGTCAGGTTGGTGCCGCCGACGCCGAGCACGTAGGGGCTCACCGCCGGCCACGAAACGCCGAGCGCGTTGTTGGCGGAGCCGCACATGTCGGCGGCATGATCGCCGCTGGCAGCGACCCAGGTCGTGCCCTGCTTGAGGCCTTCCTCGAAGAGCGAATCGAACGCCTTGAGCGCCTTCGCCCCGCTGGCGGACTTGAACGCGAGCTCGCAGCCGCCGAACGACGAGTTGACGACGGTGACGCCCTTGGCCTTGACGACTGCGGTATAGCCGTCGTAGATGTCGGTGTCGCTCAGTTGCGGGATGTCGAAGACGGCAATGGTCGCCTTCGGTGCCATGCCGCCCGACTGCTCGACGTCGAGCGTCGCTTCGAACGTGCCGTCGCCGCCGAGCTGGCCGCCGCCGTTGATTTTTTCGGTCTCGACCTTCGGCTGCGGCATCTCTTGATATTTGAAATATTCCGCGATGTCGGCCGGGCTGACCGGCGAGTCGATGACGATGCCGATCACGGCGCCGGCGCCGGCCGCTTCGGTGTAGCTCGGATACTGGTACGCCTGCTTGAGATCAACCGTAAAGTACGGTCCGTACGGCCCGAGGAAGTTATCCGGCGTAATCCGGTCGGGCAGCGGACGCGGCAGCGGTGCCGATTGCGAGAAGTGCCGCAACAGCGGGATGCCGTCGAGGCCGATGACGGTGGCGCCGCTGCGCTCCAATAGCGGCGAGAGCCTGATCGGCGTGCGCGGTATCGCCAAAGAGTCGGCGGCGGTGCGCGTCACGTTGAGGGAAGTGTGGAAATACCGTTCCACCTGGCGTTGCGTTCCGCCGGCCATCACGGCCTGATCGGCGATCGAAACGCGGAACCCGGCTGCCTGCAGCTCGCGGGCGACCGCGACGCGGGCCGCGACGGTCGGCGCGAAGCGCGTCATGAAGTCTTCGTGCGAACTGAAGTTGCGGTACTGCGGCGAGTCCGGATCGGAGATCGCCGCGATCTCGCTGTCGAGCTCGGCTTGGTTACGCAGCGGCAGTGCGACCGTGAAGTGCACGTCGCCGAGGCGTTCGGACGGAACGCCTTGCGGAATCGAGACCGGAATAGTTTGCTGCTGCATCGCGGGAAAGTTTGCAGCGGCGGTCGGCGGCATCGCCGAGTTCGTCGAACACGCCGCCAGCGCAATCGCCGAGAGCGCGAACGCCGGAGTAAGGTGCAACCTCATGAAAGCTCCTCGGGAAGAAAAGGGAACTTCAAACCCGGAACACCCGCTACGAGTTCCTGCCTGCTTCGCCCTCGGCGCCGGTTATTCGTTTGGGGCCAAGGACTCATATGCGTGAGTCTTTGGCCCCGGCTTTCGCGTTTCGCGCGCGGTTGAGCGCGGACAAAATCGCCGCCGCGTGCTCGCGATCGGCCGGCGCGACGCCGCCGTTGCTCCAGCCGGCGATCTGCTGCACCCGCCAGCCGCTGCCGTCCTTGACGAACAACGCGAGCGCGCCCGGGTCGTCGCGATCGAGGTGCGGATTGCGATAGGCAACCGCGCCGGCCCGCGCTTCGAGCAGCTTCGCGTACGCACCGTTAGCGTTGATGCAGCAGTTGAACCGCTCGCCGAGATCCCAAAAGGTTTGCCTGCTCGCCCAGCTCCACTGCGGCGGAAGCGGCACGTCGGGCGGACGGTAGCCGGTCAGCCGTACGCGGCGGGACGCATCGTGACGACGCTCGCGCAGAACATCGACGTAGGCCGCCAGCTCGCGCACCGTGCGGCAGCGCAGCGCGGCACGCAGCGTCCCGCCCTCGCGATAGACGTCGTCGAACAGCCGGCTGGTGCGATCGGTCTTGGGAAAACGTATCGCGGCCTGCATCACGGCGTCGATCTCGGTCCACGTCTCGGGATGGCGGTCGAGCATCGCGGCGTACCTCTGGTAGTATTGGCTCGCGAAGACGCCCCATTCCGGGCGCTTCCAGGCGCCGGTGCGGACCGCGTAGCGCAGATCGCGCAGCGGGATCTCGTTCCAATAGCGGATCGAGTGCAGCTTCTCGGGATAGACTCCGTCGCGAACGTTCTTCTCGATGCGTTCGGGATCGACGTTGCGAAAGGGCGTTCCGCGATAGAAGACGGCGCGGAACCACGACTTGTAATTTTTCACGCCGGCGGCGGTGAACTCGTCGACCGACAGCGCCGCGAAGATCTCGGGTGGAAAGTTCCGCGGCTTGCCGAGAAAGCCGCGGGCGTACCAGATCTCGGTCTCCAGCAGCAGGTCGGAGATCGCGGTCGCGTCGGCGCCGATTTCCCGCGCCAGAAACGCGCTCACCGGCGCCAGCTCGTACTCGCCGGGAATGACGAACAGGTGCCGGAAACGGCGGTTGCCTTTGATTTCGGCGCGCAGGCCGATCGCATCGGGCTTGACGACGAGCCGGTCGCCGTCACCGATTTCGATCGAAAGCGTCTTGGCGGCCGGATCGAACGCGTGATTCACGTTCTGCGCGCCGCCGTACCCAGTGCCATAGGAAGAGCTTCATCCTTGGGGGGAACCGTCCCGCTTGCGGAAAAGGCGCTGGAACCTCATGCCGACGCACGCGCGCAGGACGAGTACCCGCCTTCGGACCTACGCCTACGGTCTCGTAACCACCACCGTCGTCTTGCTGTTCACGCTGGCCGAAACCGGAACCGAGAAGTTCGTCTCCGATCGCTCGCGCATTGCCGGCACGGCGCTGGAGATTGCGATCGTGCTGCTGGCGGCGCTGGCCTTCCGCCCGCTCCACCAGCACGTCGAGGGTCTGGTGGAGGCGGCGTTTACCAAGCGGCGGCGCGAGGCGCGCGACGCGCTGACGCGGCTGAAGAAGGAGCTCACCTCGTTCAACGATCCGCACCAAGTGATGCGGCGCGTCGTCGAGGGCGTCGACCATCACATGGGCACCGCCGGCTGCGCGATCTACGTGCGCCGCGGCGACTACGTCGCCGAGGCGTCGTCGTTCGACGTCGCCGCCCCAACCATCGAGGCGGGCGATCCGCTGATCGTGCGGCTGCGCTCGAAGTCGGCGCCCGCCGATCCGCGCGCGCTCAACTCGGGAACCGCCGGAGAGCTCGCCTTTCCGATGATGGCCGCCGGCGATCTGGTCGGCTTTCTCACCGTGCTTCCCAAACGCGTCGAGTTCGATGCCGAAGACACGCATCTGCTCGGGCTGCTCGCCGAGAGCTTGGGCGTGGCGTTGACTGCGCTCGACGCGAGCCTGCGCGGACGCAGCGGACCGCGTACCAACCTGCCGCGTGCGGCCACGTCGTTCGTCGGCCGCGAAACCGAGATCGCCGAGATTCAGGCGCTGGTGCGCGCGCACGGTCTGGTGACGCTCACCGGCGCGGGCGGCGTCGGCAAGACGCGCACGGCGCTGCAGGCCGCCGGCGATCTGCTCGGCGATTTTCACGACGGCGTGTGGCTGGTGGAGCTGGCGCCGCTGTCGAGCGGCGATCACATCGCATCGACGATTGCGGCCGCGATGCACGTACCGCCGGCGCGCAATCGCGATCCGCTGGAGGCGCTGATCGGCGCGCTCGAGGAGCGGTCGGCGCTGATCGTGCTCGACAACTGCGAGCACGTGATCGGCGGGGCGACCGGCGTGGTCGCGGCAATTCTGCGCGGTTGTCCGAACGTGAAGCTGCTCGTCACGAGCCGTCAAGGCCTCGCGATTCCGGAAGAGCAGACGTATCGCTT
This sequence comes from Candidatus Acidiferrales bacterium, assembly GCA_035502675.1. Taxonomy (GTDB): domain Bacteria; phylum Vulcanimicrobiota; class Vulcanimicrobiia; order Vulcanimicrobiales; family Vulcanimicrobiaceae; genus DATJUC01. Next base: position 21,045 of record DATJUC010000182.1, read on the forward strand.
GCCGTCGCTGGACGTGTCGCCGGCGACGATGCTGTTCTTCGATCGCGCGCGCGCTGCCGACAAACGCTTCGCGCTCTCGGACGCCAACGCCGGCGACGTGGCCGAGATTTGCCGGCGGCTCGACGGCATTCCGCTGGCGATCGAGTTGGCCGCTTCGAAAGCGGCGGTGTTGACGCCGCGGCAGCTGCTCGAGCGGCTCAACGAGCGCTTCCGGCTGCTGGCCGCACCGGCGGGTGCGCGGCTGCCGCGCCAGCAGACGCTGCGCGCGATGATCGACTGGAGCTACGACATGCTCGACGCGCGCGAGCGGTCGGTGTTCGCGCGCTTGTCGGTCTTCGCCGGCGGCTGGAACCTGAAGGCGGCCGAAGCGGTTTGCGCGGGCGACGGAATCGACGATTGGCAGGTCTTCGAGCTGCTCTCGTCGCTGGTTTCGAAGTCGCTGGTCGTGGCCGAGCCCGACGGCGACGAGCTGCGCTACGAGATGCTGCAGTCGATTCGCGAGTACAGCGCGCAGCGGCTGGCCGAAGCCGGCGAGGCGGCCGAGACCGCCGCCAAACACGCGCGCCATTATTCGAGCGTCGTCTGCGACGCCGTGGCGCTGGTCGAGACGCTCGACGACGAACGCTGGCAGCACGCGCTGGTTCCCGAGCTCGACAACGTTCGCGCCGCGCTGGATTGGTCGCTGGTACGGCGCCAGGACGTCGACGCCGGGCTGCGAGCGATCGCGGCGCTCGAATGGCCGGAGCTGCTGACGACGCCGATCGAGGCGATCGGGTGGTTCGACCGCGCGGTCACGCTGCTTGCCGGTGCGGCCGACGTGACCAAAGCGCGGATTCTGCGCCAGCAGGTGCGGCTCGCGTGGTTCGTTGGACGGCCGGTCGGACAGCGCGAAAAAACCGCCGAGGAGGCGCTGGCGGCGGCGCGCGGGTCGGGCAATCGCGACGAGATCGCGCGCGCGCTGGCGTCGCGCGCGACCTGTTATCGCGACGCCGGCCGCTTCGCCGAAGCCGAGCCGCTCTTCGAACAAGCCTATCGCGAGCACGACGAGCTGTCGGCGATCGCGCTCAACGAGATTCTGCGCAACTGGGCGGTCACCGATTTGCAGCACGGCGATTTGGAAGCGGCGCGCCGGCGCTTCACCGAGGTCGCGCAACGCGAGCGGCCCGGCAGCGAAGCGCACGCGAGCGCGTATTTGAACCTCGGCGAGCTCGAGTTCGCGGCCGGCAACGTCGCGGCGGCGCGCGCGGCGGCGCGCACCGCGCGCGAGTCGCTGATCCAGCTCCGGGCCGCGCCGCTGGCGCTGGCCGAATGCAATCTCGCGGCCTACGCGATGTCGGTCGACGACTTCGAAGACGCGCGAACGTTCTTGCGCGAGGCGCTCGAGACGCTCAAGAAATCCGGAAGCCGCTGGCTGACGATGGCGCTCGAGCATCACGCCGTTTTCGCGGGACTGTCGGGCGATTTCGAGCGCGCGGCCGCGCTGCTGGGGTTCACCGACGCGCGGTTGGGCTCCGAGCCGCGTCAGGTGACCGAACGCCACGGCTACGAACGCTTGATGGCGGTGCTCGGCGACGTTTACGACCCAAAGGAGCTCGCGCAGCGGCTGAGCGCCGGCGCATCGATGAGCGAGGAGCAGGCGCTCGCGCGCGCCGCGGCGATAAGTGCAAGTTCCCCACCCGTCCCGGACCCGATCCGCGTTCCGGGAGCTGCCGAAACGGAGAGTCTACGACGATGAGCCAATCGCGCGACCACGCCGCCGCCACGATCGACGAACACGCCAAGACGATCGACGAGCTCCACGGAAAGCTGGCGGCCGAACCCGGTGCCGATAAAGCCGGCCTGCAACGCGCCGTCGAGAAGCTGAAGACCGCGCACGCGGCGTTTCGCAACGACGCGTTGGGGTGCATGAACTAACGCGTTAGCGCGCCGGCCCGCAGAGCGCGTTTTCGATCGCCGTGCCGATCGGAACGCCCAGTCCCGTGCACGGATTCCAGCCGGCCGCGGCGTGATACCGGCCGTTGCTTCCACTCGTGATTTCGGTGAAGAGCGGGCCGTCGCGCTTGGCGTAGAGCAGCGGCGCGAAAAAGCCGGCGCGTACGCCGCGGCCCTGGTTGACGCGCGCGATCAGCGCGGCCCACATCGGCGCGACGGCGCTGGTGCCGCCCATCGCCAGCTCGACGCCGTCCATCACGACGTAGTAGCCGGGCTTCTCCTGCGCGGCCACGTCGGGCAGGCCGCGCCCGGGGGTTACCTTGTATCGCGATGCGGATGCGGGCACGGCGTGCTGCCAAACGGGCACGCCGAAGCGCTCGCTGAAACCGCCGCCGCCGTTTTCCCACGCGCGTTCCTCGGCGCCGTCTATCGTCGTCGCGCCGCAGGCGATCGCAAACGGGCTCGACGCGGGCGAGAGGACGTGCGGCCTGCCTTCGCGGTCGAGCTCGGCGCCGTGGTCGCCGGCCGAGCAGAAGACGGTCACGCCCAACAGTGCGGCCGCGGCGAACAGATCTTCGAGAATGGCGAGCGCGGCCGGCGTCCACAGATATTCCGGCCAGCCGTAGCTGATCGAGAGAATATCGGGCGCGTATTGCTGGTCGAAGATCGCGTCGCGAGCGGCGTCGAGAAAGCCGCGCTCGTCGTCGGGCGCCTCGTAGACCACCAGCCGCGCGCCGGGCGCGAGCGACGCGGCGATCTGCACGTCGAGCGAGGCTTCGAGATCTTGCGTGGTCGAGAGCTCGTGCGCGACCGCGGCTGCGTCGACGCGCTTAACGGCGGGAATTTCGGGAGCGAGCTTTTGCGCGCGCATGCATTGTTGAAAGTCGGCGGGCTTGAAGACGCCGCGCAGCTGCAGCAGCGCGATGGTTTGACCGCGGCCGTCGCCGTCGGGGAAACGGTAGCGCTTGGCGACGTCACCGGCCCGCAGCGGCGTGGATCGGCGTTCCAGCGCGCCGAGCTTGAGCGAGCGCGGCCATTGGTGCAAGCCGAAAACGCCGCGCACGATCGAAGCGATCTCGGGCGGCGCGTGCAGCGAGCCGGCGCGGTGGCGGAAGCGCGCGCCGCCGGTTTCGGATTCCGAGACGGTCGCGCCGAAGGCGTGAATCAGCTTGTCGAGCGGACCGGCGATCTCGACGGAACGCCAGCGTTCGTCCGAAATCGCGAGCCCGAAACGTTTGCAGTACGCGCGCAGTGCGGCGACGTCGTCCGGGGCGGCGCCGGTGCGGCGTTCGAAGGCCGCGCGGTCGTCGTAGCTGCGCTGCGGCAACGGCGTCGCGCCGAGCTGCCGTGCGCGCTCGGCGTCGAGCGCGCCGTCGCGCTGGGGGCGCAGCCAGGCGGTGAGAACGGCGTCGCGATCGGTCGCCAGCGGTCCGATCTCGGTGCTGTCCGGCCAGACCGTCCGGTGCGTCTGCGGAATCGGAACGCGCGTCTCTGCGGCCATCGTGCGGTATAGCATAGCGCTCGCTTGCGGACCTGCAGGAAGCGAAACGCAGCGCGCGGGCGAAGACGTTGCGTTATCGTGAAGAAAGCTTTGCCTTGCGGGCTGGCCGTCGTTTCGGTTGCGGTCGCGCTGCTCGGGTGCAACGCGACGGGATCGGGCACGCCGCCGGTTTCCGGTGCGGCGCTGAGGGTTGCGGCGGCGTCGTGCGTGCGTTCGGTACCCAATCCGCTGCCCTCGCCGGTGGCGTCGGCGTTCGCGGCCGGTATCGCTGAGGTCAAAGGCGTTCCCGGCATCGCGATCGCGCTGATCTCGCAGGGGAAGACGTATCAGTACTATACCGGCTACGCGGAGACGGCGAGCCGGACGTGCGTCACGCCGAAGACCATCATGGAGCTCGGGTCGCTGACGAAAACGTTTACGGCCGCGCTGCTCGCGATGGATTACGGGAAGCACGGCATCGCCCCGAATACGAATCCGGCGAAGTGGATCGACACGCTGCACGCGGGCAATCGCGTCGGCCCGGGCTGTCCCGCACCGCCGCGGCCGACGCCGGTGCCGGCCAGCGCGTACGGGGTGATGGCGACGATGACGCTCTCGATGCTCGCGACGCACACGTCGGGCTTACCCAGCGTTCCGGCGGCGTCGGAGACGCTCGCGGAGCGGCCGTGCTATTCGGCCAACGAGCTGGTGAACTTCGTCGAGACGTATCCCAGCCCGCTGCCCGCGCCGACGCCGCCGCATCCGTATCTCTACTCGAACATCGGTTTCGGGACGCTCGGCTACGTGCTGCAAGGCATTCACGGACAGCCGTGGTTCAAACAGGTGACCGACGTGCTGCTGGTGCCGCTCGGGATGACGCACACCTACGACGTCGAGGACGTGCCGCAGAAGAACTACGCGCAAGGCTACAACTGCAGCGGCACGGCGCCGGTCGAGCATTGGCCGCTCGACGCGTGGCCGGCGGCCGGAACGCTGCGCTCGACGCTGCCCGACATGACGCGCTACCTGGCGGCCGCGATGCAGGTGAGCGGAACGCCGGCGACGATCGCGGCGGCGATGGCGCGCGCCGAAAAACCGGGCGGCCACGTCTTCACCAGCGGCGGCGACGCGCAAGCGATGGCGTGGGCCGTGCGCGCGGCGCCGCCGTATCTCGTTTGGAAAGACGGCGGCACCGACGGCTTCAACACCTACATCGCGGTCGTGGCGGCAGCGTCGGGAACGCCGCAAAGCGGCGTGGTCGTGTTGACGAATCGCGCGCCGGTGGCGGCGAATCCGGGCCCGAGCTGCGCGCCCTACGCCGGTTCGCCGGCGGACGCGATCGGCTTCCGCGTGCTGGACGACATCGCCGGCCCGTCGTCACGAACGGCGAAGCGCTAGGGTTCGGCCTTCGTTTTTCGCGCCGCTTCCAACGGGCCGGCGGCGCACTCGGCGCTACCGGTCGTAGCGCCGGCGAATGCGATCCAGCAGCTCGCGCGCGCTTTCGACAACCGCCGGAGGCGCGCTGACCCAGGCCTCGTCACCGAAACCGAGCGCCCAGCGCACGACCTCGCCGGCGTCGTCGACGTCGAACGAGATGGTGATCGTGCCGTCGGGGTTGGTGCGGATCTTCTGAGCGTCTTGCCACTTGCGCGACGCGGCCGACGCGGCCAGCGCTTTCGAGAAGGTGACGGCGACGGTGCGGCGCTGGCCGTCGCCTTTGAAGAACCCGATCGTATCGGTGGAGAGGTACTTCGCCGGCGCGGGCTTGCGTGCGAACGTGCCGACGCGGCGGATCGGCGGCCCTATCAGATCCATGGCGAAGGTGCGCCAGCCGTCGCGCCCCTTCTCGACGTCGCGGCCGACGAGATAGTAGCGGCCCGAGCGCACGACGGCTGCGGCCGGCTCGACCCTGCGCTGCTGGTTCTTGTAGGCGAACTCGACGCGCGCGTCGTTCTGCCACGCCGCGTAGAGCGCGTCGAAGACCTCGCGCACCGCCGAGCCGTCGATCAGCTGCGGCTGCACGAAGTGCACGAACGAGGCGCCGTCGGCATCGCCGGCGTCGGAGGCGGGCAGCGCTTCGGCAAGCTCGCGCATCGGCTCGCCGTAGGATTTGAGGAGCTCCGCCATCAAGGCGCGCACGCGCTTCTCGCCGGCAATGAGGCCCGACGGCTTGGCTTTGAACT
>DATJUC010000183.1:0-4212 GCA_035502675.1 Candidatus Acidiferrales bacterium
GTCGCGCGAGTGAGCGCGTAGAGCACGCCGTCGCTGCCGTCGGGGTACGCGCAGACGCGTGCGAACTTCATGCCGAGCTTCTCCATGACGCGACGCGAGGCGGCGTTGCTCGCCAGCGCGATCGCCACCACGCGCTCGAGCGCTGCTGCCGAGAAGGCGATCTCCAAAACACCGCTCGCCATCTCGGTTGCGTACCCTTGGTTCCAGTAGGCGGGCTTGAGCGCGTAGCCGACCTCGATGCTGCCGGCGTCGCGCGGCGACGGAAAGATGCCCGCATGTCCGACCGCCGCTGCGTCGTTTTCGAAAATCCAAAACCCATAACCGCATTGATGCCAGACGTCGAGCCAGCGTTCCAAACGCACGCGCGACTCTTCGGGCGTCTGCGGCCGGATCGAGAGCGTGCGCTGCATCACCGCGTCCGAATCGGTTTCGACGACGTAGCCGAGGTCGGATGCGACGACTCGGCGCGCGCGCAGCCGCGGCGTCACGAAGCGCTCCGGGACGCCGTCGACCCGCGCGGTCACGCGATCAGGGCCGCCAGCGAGGTCTGCGGTCGCGCGCCGAAGTGCCCAATCGCCTCGGCAGCCGCGATGCCGGCGTAACGCCCGCATTCGCGCAGCGAAGCGCCGTGCGTCAAACCGAACAGAAATCCGGCCGCGTAGAGATCCCCGGCGCCGGTCGTGTCGACCACGCGCGCCACCGGCTCGGCGCGAATCTCGATCACTTCGTCGCCGGTGACGATCAGCGAGCCCCGCGCGCCGCGCGTGACCGCGGCCAGCTCCGTCATCCCGCGCAGCCGCCGCACCGAATCCTCGAAATCGTCGGTCTGGAAAAGCTCGCCGATCTCGGCTTCGTTTCCGAAGAGTACGTCCACGTGGTGGTCGACCAAATGCAGAAAGGCGTCGCGGTGACGGGCCACGCAGAACGGATCCGAGAGCGAGAGCGCCACCTTTCGTCCGGCCGCGTGCGCGATTTCGGCGGCTTCGTGAAAGGCTCGTTTGGCCAGCGGTTCGTCGTAGAGGTACCCTTCCAGGTAGGTGATCGCGGCCGAGCGCACCAAGCCGGCGTCGATCTCGCTCGGACCGAGATTCACCGAGGTGCCTAAATACGTGTTCATCGTGCGCTGCGAGTCGGCGGTAACCAAGATCAAACAGTGCGCCGTCGGCGGCCCGTCGGTCACCGCCGGCGTCGGAAAGTCCACGCCGATCGCGGTGATGTCGTGACGAAAGGCGTGCCCGAGGTCGTCGTCGCGCACGCGCCCCAGGTACCCGGCGCGGCCGCCCAGCGACGCGATTCCGGCGACCGTATTGCCCGCCGAGCCGCCCGAGGTGACGACGGTGGCGCCCATCTCGTCGTAGATCGCTTGCGCTCGATCGGCGTCCACCAGCCGCATGGTCCCCTTGATCATGCCGTGCCGCTCAAGGAAAGCGTCGTCGGCAGACGAGATGATGTCGACGATGGCATTGCCGATGCCGACGACGTCGAGCTGCTTGCTAGCTACCGGGTTTTCCACGGGGTATCAAATCGATGAGAGCGCGCGCACTCCTTCTCCACGCGGCCCAGCTCGGGGGCGCCGTCGCGATCGGTGCGATCGTCTACGCCCTGGCCCCTGGCTGGCTGCACGGGATGACGCGCCTGATCGGCGCGTACGACGTCGCCGCGATCGCCCTGTTGGCCTCGTACTGGGTCGAGATCCTTCGGACCACCACCGCCAAGGCACGCGCGCGCGCCGGTCCGGAGGACCCCGGCCGAAACCTGCTGTTCGCGATCGTGCTGATCGCGGTCGTCATCGGGCTGTACGCCGCCATTCAGATCCTCGGGAAGGGCACGGTCGCGGTGCCGCACCATCGAGCCGTGAGCTTGACGCTGGGCCTGTCGGCCGTCGTGCTCGGCTGGCTCATCATTCATACCACGTTCACGTTTCGCTACGGCCGTCTCTACTACGGCGACCGCGATCTCGACGAAAAATCCGACGGCGGGTTGCAGTTTCCGGGCGGCGAGCCGCCGAGCGATCTCGACTTCGCGTACTTTTCCTTCGTCGTCGGCATGACGTTCCAGGTCTCCGACGTTCAAATCACCAGCCGCCGGATTCGCAGGGTGGTGCTGATGCACGGCGTAATCTCGTTCGCCTACAATACGACGATCTTGGCGCTGGTCGTCAACCTCGTCTCCAATCTGCTTCACTAGAGAAGGGTCTCATGCAGCGCGTCCTTGCCGTCACGCTTCTGCTCCTGCTGGCCGCCTGCGGCGGCGGTTCGGGGAACAACGCCGCATCGAGCGCGTCCCCGGCGGCGCCCTCGGCGGCTTCCGCGCCGGCCGTCGCCGAAGCGCCGTCGACCTATCGCGTCGACTTCGTGACGTCGCGCGGTTCCTTCGTCGTCGAAGTCGACCGCGCGCTCGCCCCCGTCGGCGCCGAGCATTTCTACCAGCTCGTCAAGGCGGGCTATTACGACGGCGCGCGCTTCTACCGCGTGGTGCCCCACTTCGTCGTCCAGTTCGGTGCGGCCGCCGATCCGCGCGTCACGCAGAAGTGGAGTGCGCCGATTCTCGACGATCCGGTCAAGGCCACCAACGCGCGCGGCACCGTCGCCTTCGCCGCGACGCAGGCTCCCAACAGCCGCTCGACCCACGTCTTCATCAACCTCGGCAACAACGCCAATCTCGACGCGATGGGATTTGCACCGTTCGGCCGCGTCGTCAGCGGAATGGACGTCGTCGACGCGATTTACGCCGGCTATGGCGAACGGCCCGACCAGAGCCAGATCGCCGCGCGCGGCAACGCCTACCTGCAGAAAGATTTCCCGAAGCTTGACTATATTCGCACGGCGCGGATCGCGCCGTAGCGCGGTTTCGGAGCGGCGGGAGCCGGGCATAAGCTGCTCACTATGCACGAACGCACGCCCGACACCAACGTCCCCGACGTACCGCCGTCGCCCGACGAGGACGACGCCGAAATCGACGAAGACACCGGCGACGAAGACGACGACCTCGAAGAGTACGCCGAGGACGTCAACGAGCCGGCCTCCGAGGAGTAAGCTTCTCGGCATACTTGGACTAGCGCTGCTGCTGGCGAGCTGCGCGCAGCCCGCCGGCTCCGCAGACCGCCTGGTCTTCGATGGCCTCGCGGGAGAACCGGACTCACTCAACCCGATGTTCTCGAACGAAGCCGACGAGCTCAACCTCAGCCACCTCTACATGGGATATCTCGTCGCCAACGACGAGCGCGGCAACACCATCCCGGAAATCGCGAGCCAAGTGCCGTCGTTGCAAAACGGCGGCATTTCGGCCGATCAGCGCACGGTCGTCTACCGCCTGCGGCCCAAGCTGCGCTGGCAGGACGGCGCCCCGCTTACCGCGCGCGACGTCGTCTTCTCCTACCGCGCCGTTATGGACCCGCGCAACGACGTTGCGTTGCGGGTCGGATACCAAGAGGTGCAGTCCATCCGCGCGGACGGCGACCGCACCGTGCAGATCCGCCTGCGCCGCCGCTTCTCGCCCTTCGTGCAGTATTTCTTCGGGCCGCAAAGCACCGGCGCGCTGATCCCGGCCCACCTGTTTGCGCGGCCGTCGGATGTCAATCACGCCGCCTATAACCAGCTTCCGGTCGGCGCCGGTCCGTACCGCGTCGTGCGGTGGGCGCACGACGACCGCATCGCCTTCGCCGCCAATCCGTATTACTGGCGCGGCTCCCCGCAAATTCCGCAGCTGGTCTACCGCATCGTTGCCGATCCGAACGCACGCATCGAGCAGCTGCAGACGGGTGAGGTACGGGCGACCTTCGACGTCGACCCGCTGCTCTTGCCCCAGCTTCGTTCGATCCCCGGCGTTCGCGTCGCCCTCACGCCCGTTAACGACATGCACGTGCTGCGCTTCAACCTGCGCGACCCCGCGCTGCGCGATGCCGGCGTGCGCCGCGCCATTGCGATGGCGATCGATCGCACGACGCTGATCGCGGCCGCCACGCACGGGTCGGGCGTCGTCGTCGACGCGGACCAGCCGCGCAACGGCTGGGCCTACGATCCGTCGGCGCCGCCGATTCGGTACGATCCGCAGACCGCACGCGCGCTGTTAAAAGGCCGTCGTCTCGATCTCACGCTCGCGATCGCACCGCAGGTCGTCAACGGATCGCAGCTGGTCGCGGCCATCGTACAGCAGAATCTCGCCGCCGCCGGGATCGCGGTCACGATCAAGCAGTATCCCGGGAAGGCGTTC
>DATJUC010000184.1:0-2738 GCA_035502675.1 Candidatus Acidiferrales bacterium
TCCGGACGATAGCATGCCGCGGCGCGCCCTTCGCCGAACATGCCTGGCGCTACAATGAGCCGCGCCTTTTACGTCACCACCCCCATCTATTACATCTCCGGCAATCCGCACATCGGCCACGCCTATACGACCGTCGTCGCCGACGTGCTCGCGCGGACGGCCCGTACGGCTGGGCCGGCGTTCTTTCTGACCGGCACCGACGAGCACGGGCAGAAGGTCGCCAATGCCGCGGCCGAGCACGGCGTTTCGCCGCAGCAGTGGTGCGACGAACTGGTGCCGCGCTGGCAGTCGCTCTTTGCCGCCTACCACGTCGAATACGACGACTTCATCCGCACCACGCAACCGCGCCACGAAGTCAAAGTACAGCGCGTCTTCGATCGCCTGCGTGAAAGCGGCGACATCTACCTCGGGAAATACGAAGGCTGGTACTGCGTCAACGACGAGACGTTCTGGCTCGAATCAAAGCTCGTCGAGGGCCGGTGCCCTACCTGCGGACGCGAAGTGACGTGGATATCCGAAGACGATTGGTTCTTCCGCCTCTCCAAATACCGCGATCGGTTGCTCGCGCACTTCAAAGCCAATCCCGACTGGGTGCGCCCGCGCAGCGTCTACAACGAAATGGTCGCGATCCTCGAAGAGGGACTCGACGACCTCTCGATCTCGCGCTCGAACTTCGATTGGGGCATTCCGATACCCGGCGGCGGCGGCGTCATCTACGTGTGGTTCGACGCACTCTTGAACTACATTACGGCAATCGACTGGTCGGAGAACGACGAGCGCTTTCGCTCGCTGTGGCCGGCCTCGGTGCAACTGGTCGGGAAAGAGATCGCGCGCTTTCATACGATCATCTGGCCTGCGATTTTGTGGGCGCTCGGTGAAGCCGCGCCCGAAATGGTCTTCGCGCACGGGTGGATCACCGTCGACGGCCAGAAAATGGGCAAGAGCCTCGGAAATGCCGTCGAGCCGTTCGCACTGGCCGATCGCTTCGGCGCCGACACGCTGCGCTATTTCCTTTTACGCGAAGCGCCGTTCGGGAGCGACTTCTCGTATTCCGAAGAGAAGATCGCGCAGCGGCGCAACAGCGATCTCGGCAACGATTTCGGGAACTTGCTGAACCGTTCGCTCACGATGGTCAAGAAATATCGCGACGGCGTCGTGCCGGTGCGTCCGATCGAGAGCACCTTCGCGACACGCTTTGCCGATTTGCCCCAACGCGTACGTGCAGCAATCTTCGCGCTCGATTTCCGCGGCGCGCTCGAAACCGTGTGGGAACTCGTGACCGCGCTGAATCGCGAGATCGAAGAGCGCAAACCCTGGACGCTCGCTAAATCAGGCAGCGCCGGCGAACTCGACGCGCTGCTTTACGACCTCTGCGAAGGCCTGCGCTGGCTTGCAATATTGTTGCACCCGTTCATGCCCGAGCGCACCGCCGCAATGTGGGCGCAACTCGGTCTCGTCGAGGGCATCGGCGACGATTGGAACACGTCGCTGCGTTGGGGCGGCATCGAACCCGGCACGCGAGTGAACGGCGGCGAGGTGCTCTTCCCGCGTTTGGAATTGGCGGAGAGTACCTCATAAGCAGAACGAGCGATCGCAACGCGCCGAGTCGCGCGATCTCGCTCGTTGGCGGCATGTTGGCCGTCGGCGGACTTGCCGCTGCGCTGACGCTCTACGCACCCTCGTTCGCGCTGCAAGATTGGGTAATGACCGGCGTTGCGTCGCTCGCGATCGCGTTCGTTGCACTCAACGCGCTACCGGTACGCGGACTGCGCATGCGCCGCACCGGTCTTTCGGCCGAAGCAATCTTCCTCGATCTTCCGATCGCCGCACCGCTCTTCGTACTGGGCGGCGCGGTCGGCGTCACCGCCTGCGCGCTCGCCTTCGCGATCGGCTTCGGCATCGCGTCGATGGCGCGGCGCACAAACAGCGTCGCCGATCTTCCGCGGCACGGCGTACTGCGCGTGCTGGCCGCGCTGGCCTTTCTTCCGGCCGCAGGCGGCTTCGCCGCGGTTGCAACCACGCCCGCGTTCCTTGCGCTGGTCGCCGCCGCTATCCTGATCTTCGTCTTTGCGATCTCGGCGCCGGCATCGGCGTTCACCTTTCATCTTTCGGTCACGCGCATCTGGGCCCGTCTGGTACGCGATCCGCGCGTCTGGGCGGTAGCGTTCGGCGGCATGTTGTGGACGGGTGTGGTGCGCGACGAGTTCGTGCTCGGACATGCGCCGATCGCGGCAATGATGTGGCTGCCGGTGTGTCTTTCGGCGCGCCTGCTGCGCACGATCGACAAACAGAACGCCGAATTGCACCGCCTGCGTTTGGTTCGCGACGCCGTCCAAGCGATGCTCGGCGAACGCGATCCGCTGCCGCAGATCAATGCGATTTTGGCCACACTGCGCGTGCCGTCGTTCGACGAAACCGTCTCGGTACTCGCGGCGACGGGCGCGCGAACCGACGGCTGGCGCACGGTGACGACGCTGGGCCCCGCGTTGAGCTCGGCGGGCGACGAGCTCGGACGGCGCATTCTTGCCCGTTTGAAGTTCAGCGGCGCGCCGTCGACGTCGCTACGCGACGATTACTACACCGCCTATGCGTTTAGCGCGCGACTCGCCGATGGCGAACAACACGGAGCCATCGTCGTTCATCGCCGGCACGACCGGCCGCTTTCGCACGAACAGATCGCGCAGTTCACCAACGCAGCCGCAGAGCTTGCCCCGCTGCTGCGCGACATGCGAACGATC
>DATJUC010000185.1:0-16435 GCA_035502675.1 Candidatus Acidiferrales bacterium
CGAGACACCTCCGATTGCCGGAGCCCGTGTTTCGTCTTTTTAGCGTGCCCGCGCCCGGGTCATTCACGTTCGAGCACAGACAGAAAGAGAGTAATGGCGAAAACGACCGCGCCGAAGTCCCCTGCCAAGAGTGCGAGCTCGGCCCCGAGCTCTAGGGGTACCAAGGGCAAGTCGAAGCGCGCGAGCGCGTCCACCGTTGGCAACGGCGCATCGCGCACTATGCCCGCAACCTTCCCGATGCCGACCGGAGCCTTCACGGTCGAGCAGCATCCCGATCCGGGTCCCAAACGTCATCGTCATACGTTTGCGAAGATTCCCCACGTTCTGGAAGTTCCCAACCTGATCGAGCTGCAGAAGGCCAGCTTCGAGTGGTTCAAGACCGAGGGACTGGCAGAAGCGTTCGCTTCGATCTCGCCGATCAAAGACTTCACCGGAAACCTCATCCTCGAGTTCGGCGAGCACGGACTCGGCGAACCGAAGTATACGATCGAAGAATGCCGCGAGCGCGACATGACGTACAGCGCGCCGTTGCGCGTTCGCGTGCGTCTCATTACCGCGGAGTCCGGCGAAATCAAGGGTATTCCCGACCAAGAGATCTTCATGGGCGATTTCCCGCTCATGACGGACAAGGGCACGTTCATGATCAACGGCGCGGAGCGCGTGATCGTGAGCCAGCTCGTACGGTCTCCCGGCGTCTACTACAGCCAAGACGTCGACACCAACGCGCGCCCGACGTTCAACGCCACGATCATTCCGAATCGCGGCGCGTGGATCGAGTTCGAGACGGACAACGGCACGAAGAACGACGAGACCGAGGGAACGATCGGCGTTCGCATCGACAAGAACCGCAAGATCTACGTATCCACGTTCATCCGCGCGCTTTCGCGACCGGACCTGGGCTACGACTGGGAAACCGACGACGCCATCCTCGCTTTGTTCGACGGCAGTCCGCTGGTCCGCAACTCGATCGAGAAGGACAAGGACATCAAGACGCGCGAGGACGCGCTCAAGGAGATCTACAAGAAGCTGCGTCCGGGCGAGCCCGAGAACGCCGAAAACGCCGAGAAGCTGCTCGAGTCGCTGTTCTTCGACGAAAAGCGCTACGACCTGGCGGGCGTCGGCCGCTACAAGCTCAACGCCAAGTTCCATTACCGGATCGAAAACCCCGACGTCGACGACCGCGGCGCGCATCCGTCCGTCCTGATCGACGAATACGGCGACGCGGGACTCGAGATGCCGCCGATCGAGACGAAGTGCTTGACGCGCGCCGACATGATCGCGGTAATCCGGCGCCTCATCAAGGTCGCGACCCGGGTCGTTCCCAAGGACGACATCGACCATCTCGGAAACCGCCGGGTCCGGTCGGTCGGCGAGCTGCTGCAGAATCAGTTCCGCGTCGGCTTGCTCCGGCTCGAGCGCGTCGTGCGAGAGCGCATGACCGTGCAAGACATCGAGACGGTGACGCCGCAGGCGCTCATCAACATTCGTCCCGTCGTGGCGGCGATCAAAGAGTTCTTCGGCTCCTCGCAGCTCTCGCAGTTCATGGACCAGACGAACTCGCTGGCCGAGCTCACGCACAAACGCCGTCTCTCGGCCCTCGGGCCGGGCGGACTGTCGCGCGAGCGCGCCGGGTTCGAGGTGCGCGACGTTCACCACTCGCACTACGGACGCATCTGCCCGATCGAGACGCCGGAAGGCCCGAACATCGGGTTGATCGGTTCGCTTGCGACCTACGGGCGCGTCAACAAGTTCGGCTTCATCGAAACGCCGTATCGCGTCGTTCGCGACGGCGTCGTGACCGACGAGATCGTCTACCTGACGGCGGACCGCGAAGACGAATACATCATCGCGCAGGCCAACACGCCGGTCGATCCGGAAAACGGCCGCATCATGGCCGACAGCGTCGTCTGCCGCTACGCCGAAGAGTACATCGAAGAACCGGCGCAGCGCGTTCAGCTGATGGACGTTTCGCCCAAGCAGATCGTCTCGGTGGCGACGGCGCTCATTCCGTTCCTGGAACACGACGACGCCAACCGCGCGCTCATGGGTGCCAACATGCAGCGTCAAGCCGTGCCGCTGCTGCGCCCGGACGCGCCGATCGTCGGCACTGGCATGGAATACCGTGCCGCCAAGGACTCGGGAAGCCTGATCGTCGCCGACGAGCGGGGGACCGTCGCGTCGGTGGACGCGAAAGGCATCGTCGTGCGCAACGCGGACGGCGTCGAAAAGACCTACGACCTGCTCAAGTTCGTCCGCAGCAACGCCGGTACGTGCATCAACCAGCGACCGATCGTCGGTTTGGGCGATACGATCGAAGCCGGCCAAGTGCTCGCCGACGGCCCGTCGTCGGACGAAGGCGAACTGGCGCTCGGCCAAAACGTGCTGGTGGCGTTCATGCCGTGGGAAGGCTACAACTACGAAGACGCCATCCTCATCAGCGAACGCATGGTCAAGGAAGACCGGTTCACCTCGATCCACATCGAGGAGTACGAATGCGAGGCGCGCGACACCAAGCTCGGCCCCGAAGAGATCACGCGCGACATTCCCAACGTCGGTGAGGACGCGCTCAAGGATCTCGACGAGCGCGGTATCATTCGCGTCGGCGCCGAGGTCCGCCCCGAGGACATCCTCGTCGGCAAGGTGACGCCCAAGGGCGAAACCGAGCTGACGGCCGAGGAGCGGCTGCTGCGCGCGATCTTCGGCGAGAAGTCGCGCGAAGTTCGCGACACGTCGCTGAAAGTACCGCACGGCGAGAAGGGCAAGATCATCGACGTCAAGGTCTTCTCGCGCGAAAACGGCGACGAGCTCTCGCCCGGCGTCAATCATCTCGTACGCGTCTACGTCGCGCAGAAGCGCAAGATTCTGCAGGGCGACAAGATGGCCGGACGTCACGGCAACAAGGGCGTCATCGCCAAAGTGCTGCCGGAAGAGGACATGCCGTACCTGGAGGACGGCACGCCGGTCGACATCGTGCTCAATCCGCTGGGCGTGCCGTCGCGCATGAACCTCGGGCAGATCATGGAGACCCATCTCGGCTGGGCCGCGCGCATGCTCGGAATGAGCGTCGCCACGCCCGTGTTCGACGGAGCGCACGCCGAGGACATCGGCGAGTGGCTGCAAGACGCCGGTCTGCCGGCCGACGGCAAGACGTGGCTCCGCGACGGGCGTTCGGGCGAGCGTTTCTCGCGTCCGATCACCGTCGGTTTGATCTACATGCTCAAATTGGCGCATTTGGTCGACGACAAGATCCACGCGCGTTCGACGGGCCCCTACTCGATGATCACGCAGCAGCCGCTGGGCGGCAAAGCGCAGTTCGGCGGCCAGCGCTTCGGCGAAATGGAAGTCTGGGCGTTGGAAGCCTACGGCGCGGCGTACACGCTGCAGGAGCTGCTCACGGTCAAGTCCGACGACGTCGTCGGGCGCGTGAAGACGTACGAAGCGATCGTCAAAGGCGAGAACGTGATGGAACCCGGCGTTCCGGAGTCGTTCAAGGTGCTCATCAAAGAGCTGCAGTCGCTGGCGCTCGACGTCAAGGTTCTCACCGAGAATCGCGAGGAGGTCGAGATTCGGACGCCCGAGGACGAGATGGGCGAAAGCGAACGCCGCGAGTACGGCTTGCTGATGGGCGACGAACAACCGATCGTCTCGCAGACGGCCGTGGCCGCACGCGAAGCCATCGCCGAGGCGGGAACGCCCGAAACCGAGGGCGCCGTCGTCAGCGAAGAAGAAGAAGAGGAAGAGGAGGAGGAAATCGACGACAGCAAGCCGCTCGACGCGACTGCGCCGTTGCCGACTCCGCCCCCGATTCCGCGCGGCAGCGAAATCGACGCCGAAGAAATCTTCGAAGAAGAGGAAGCTGCCGACGAAGAAGTCGAGGAGGGCGCTCAGGGCTACGAACTCGAGGAAGAAGAAGAGGAGACGTACGAGGAAGACAAACCGGCGTACGCCGACGACGAAGAGGAGCCCGCCTTCGTCGAAAACGGAAACGAGGAAGAGTTCTAGATCAAAGAAGGCCCGCGCAGATGCGCGGGCCTTCCTGCGTCGAAAGGACCCGGCATGCGCGTTCGTCCCGCCGCTCCCGGCGACCGCGACTTCGTTCTCGGACTTTCGCCGCGCTTCGCCGAGTTCGAGCTGCCGCCGTGGCGCAGCCACGACGACGTGGTCGAGGGCACGCGCCGCCGCCTGGCGGAAGCGTTTGACGCAACGACGGATCGCTCCACGTTCGTCATCGCCGAAAACGAGGACGGCGAGCGCTTAGGTTTTGCTTGGCTGATGCTCGTCGACGACTTCTACACCGGCCGCGACGCGGCGAAAATTTCTGAAATCGCGGTCCTGCGCGACGGCACCGGCGCCGGGTCGGCGTTGATGCGCGCTGCCGACGAATACGCGCGCGGCCATGGCTGCCGGCTGGCCGTTCTCAACGTCATGGAGGGTAACGCCCGCGCTCGCGCGTTCTATCGGCGGCACGGCTTCGACGCCGAGTATACGCTGATGGCCAAGCGCGTCGACGGAGCCGAAAAAAGCTAGGACTTCGAGGGGCCGGGGCGACTCCCGACCCGTGGTTCTTTCGGCAAAGGATTCCGGCCCGGCGGCGCGGCAGGCATCGGCGCCTCGCACAAGCTAATCTACGCTTTCCCACCACCTCGACTCGCACACGCCAGGAGAGAAAACGCGATGAGTACGGATTCGCGGATCGGTTTCGTCGGCACCGGTCGCATGGGCGCCAACATGGCGCAGCGGCTGAAGGACGTGGGATACACGATTTCCGCCCTGTACGACGTACGGCCCGAAGCGGCCGCCGAAACGGCCAAGCTCACCGGCGGTGAAGCGACCGCGTCGCTGGCGCGAGTAACCGAGCTTTCGGACGTGGTCGTGACGGTCGTGAGCGATGACGACGCGATGCGCCGGATCTTCGCACAATCCGGCGACTCGCTTTTAACCGGCGCGCGCGGAAAGATCTTTTTGAACTGCGCGACGATTACGCCCGGCGTGCACGTCGAGGTCGAAAAGCTGGCTCGCGAGCGCGGTGGGGCGGCGCTCGAGGCGTGCATGGCCAGTTCGATTCCGCAGGCGCGCAACGGGACGCTCTATCTGATGATCGGCGGGGATCGCGAAGTCTTCGAGCGCGTGCGTCCGCTCTTGGAGAAAATGAGTGCGTCGCTCAAATACGTGGGCGCGGCCGGCAAAGCCGCTCAGGTCAAAGCCCTAGTGAACATGGTGATGAACGTCAACACGGCCGGTCTGGCAGAGGGGCTCGGCCTCGGCGACGCTCTCGGTTTGGATCTCGACGTTCTGCGCGAGATCTTTTCACAGACCGGCGCGAACTCGCGCGTACTGGAAACCGACGGCGCCGACATGCAGAACCGCGAACACGACGTGTATTTCTCGGCAGCCCACGCAGCCAAAGATTCCGGCATCGCTCTTGCCCTGGCGGAAGAGGCCGGCTTGAACCTTCCGCTCGCCCGCGCGACGTACGAACAATACGAACGTATGAAGGCGCTCGGACTCGGAGAACTCGACAAATCCGGAGTTTCGGAACTCACGTTTCTCTCACGTCATGGAAAGGATCAGCTCGCCAATGCCTGAGACAGCAACCAAACAAAAACTCGTGCCGATCGTTAGCTCGCAAACCACCGGTCCGTTGGGCGCGGCCCATCTCCCGCGCCTGTGGACGAAGCTGACGCTCGGATATGCCGGACAACTGGCCGAAGGGTGGGATCACTGCGGCCCGGGCTTCGATCAAATGACGATCGACGGCCTCGGCCTCGACCGCGATAAGGTCATGGAGTTCGTGAAGACGCACAAGCCGACGTACGTGCAGTTCGAACAGTACGTCGTCGACAACGGCAAGACCGATCCCGAAACCATCAAAAAGCACAACGCCGCAATTCACGGCTACAACCACGCGCCCGAGACCGCCAAGGCGATGCGCGACGCGATGGGCGTCAAGAACGACGGCGTGAACGACGCCGTCACGCTCAACATGCTCGACGACCTGCACGAGTTGCACCGGCTCGTCTACGGCTAGATGAGCCGTTCCCGGGTCGCGCTCGACGACGGCGCATACACTACCGTCGAGCGCTGGGGCGAGCGCGGCCCGGTCGTCCTCGCGGTTCACGGCATGACGAGCTCGCGTTTGAGCTGGGAACGGCTGGCCCGTCATCTGGACGGGCGCTTTCGCGTCTTCGCCTACGATCAGCGCGGTCACGGAGACAGCGCCGAGATCACCGGCCCGATGTCGCTGGAGCGGGGCGTGCGAGACTTTCGAAACGTCGCCGAATCGATCGGCGAGCCGATCGATCTGGCAATCGGCCACTCATGGGGCGGAGCCGTGGCGGTCATGGCCGGTTTGCGGACGCCGGTGTCGCGCGTGGCGGCGATCGATCCGATGCTGCACCAAGTCGCGGCGCAATGGTACGGCGAGTACGTCGCCGAGCTAGCCGAGCAGTTCGCAAATGCCGGCCAGGCTCGCGACGCAATCGTCCGTGAGGAATACGCTCAGTGGCACCCGCTCGACGTCGAAGCGAAGGTTCACGCCGTGCACGCGATGACGGTCGCGCCGATCGAAGGTCTGCTGAGCGAAAATCCGCGCGCGAACTGGGACCTGTTGCCGTCGATCGAGCGCTACGACAAGCCGTTGCTGCTGGCGATGGCCGCCGAGGGCGAGTCGATCAACGACGACGCGGCACTGCTGGCGCTCCGCACGCGGATCCCGCCGTTGGTTGAAGTCGTGACGTTTCCCGGCGCGGGCCACAATCTGCACCGGACGCAGTTCGATGCCTTTGCCGAAGTGCTGGACCGATTCTTAAACCGCTAGGCAGCACTCGCTTGCGGTTCGAGCTCGACGGCCGCCGCCAGCGGTCCGCGATCGGTGGTGACGCAGCCGGAGCTTTCGAACATTCGGCCGACGGTGGCCTTGGCTTCCGGGTCGTCGCCGCAGATCGTGACGTTCGCTCCCGGTTGGGGTAAGACGACCAGCGCGCGGACGACGCGGTGGTCGTTGAGTTTGAGAGCCAGCGCTTGCGCGTCGTGCGCTTCTCCGCGACGAGGCTCGGTGGCGTCGACCGGAATCGCTGCAGCACCGGACCCCATCGAGGCCAGCCCGCGATCGATTCGCTCCGGCATGGCCGCCAGGATCAGCACCTCGCGGGTCATCGCCTGACGGTACGGAGTCTCGGTCGTAACCCCGGCCCGCGTCGCCGCGTCGGCGGCCTTCGCGTCGTCGCCAGGGTCGCTGATCGTCACGTCGTGCCCGCCCGAGGCGAGCAGGCGTCCGATGGCTATAGCGCGGTCGTTCGATCCGAGAATGCCAATTTTCATGCCTTGAATTTTCCCGCCGCGCTTCGGGTTACGCGTAGGGGCCGCCGGCTCGCCTGCTCGGCGGGGCGGCGGCCCGCCTTGGCGGGCGCGCGGCGCTGTGGTAAAATGTCGCTCTGTGCCGGGCGGGCGGCAACGGTGGGATCCCTTACGTGACAACGTGAGCGCGGCGTCCCTGCGTAAGCCCCCGAACCGTATCCCTCTTAAGGATTCGTCTCCTTGAATCTCATCGACGTAAACAACTTCGACGCAATGCGCATCGGCCTGGCGTCGCCCGAGCAAATTCGCGCCTGGTCGTTCGGAGAAGTCAAAAAGCCCGAGACCATCAATTATCGTACGCTCAAGCCCGAGCGCGACGGTCTGTTTTGCGAGAAGATCTTCGGCCCGACCAAAGATTGGGAATGCCACTGCGGCAAGTACAAGCGCATTCGCTTCAAGGGCATGATCTGCGATCGCTGCGGCGTGGAGATCACGCGTGCCAAGGTGCGCCGCGAGCGTATGGGCCATATCGAGCTGGCGACCCCCGTCAGCCACATTTGGTATCTCAAAGGCGTCCCGAGCCGCATCGGTATCTTGCTCGACATGTCGCCGCGCCAGCTGGAGAAGGTCATCTACTTTGCCGCCTACGTCGTGATCGACCCGGGCGACACGACGCTGACCAGGCGCGAGGTTCTTTCCGAGCAGAAGTATCGCGAAGCTCGCGAAAAGTTCGGCAATCGGTTCAAAGCCGGCATGGGCGCCGAAGCGATCCGCGAGCTGCTGCGCGACATCATGCTGCGCAAGCTGCAAGAAGATCTGCGTAAGGAGTTCAAGGAAACCACCGGTCAGAAGCGGCTCAAGGCGATCAAGCGCCTCGAAGTCGTCGAGGCATTCCTCGCCAGCGGCAACAAGCCGGAATGGATGGTGCTGGCCGCCGTTCCCGTCATCGCCCCCGAACTGCGCCCGATGGTGCAGCTCGACGGCGGCCGGTTTGCCACGTCCGACCTCAACGATCTCTATCGCCGCGTCATCAACCGCAACAACCGGTTGAAGCGTTTGCTCGAGCTCAACGCTCCCGAAATCATCATCAAGAACGAGAAGCGGATGCTGCAGGAGGCGGTCGACGCGCTGATCGACAACGGCCGCCGCGGCCGGCCCGTCACCGGCCCCAACAATCGCCCGCTGAAGTCGCTCTCGGACATTCTCAAAGGCAAGCAAGGCCGGTTCCGTCAGAACCTGCTCGGCAAGCGCGTCGACTACTCCGGCCGTTCGGTCATCGTCGTCGGTCCGACGCTCAAGCTGCATCAGTGCGGCCTGCCCAAAGAGATGGCTCTCGAGCTCTTCAAGCCGTTCGTCATGAAGAAGCTCGTCGACCGCGCGCTGGCGCACAACATCAAGAGTGCCAAGCGAATGGTCGAGCGCGTGCGTCCGGAAGTTTGGGACGTTCTCGAAGAGGTGATCAAAGAGCATCCGGTGCTGCTCAACCGCGCTCCGACGCTGCACCGTCTCGGCATTCAAGCCTTCGAGCCGGTTCTGGTCGAGGGTAAGGCGATCCATCTGCATCCGCTGGTCTGTACGCCGTACAACGCAGACTTCGACGGCGACCAGATGGCCGTGCACCTGCCGCTTTCCGCCGGCGCGCAAGCCGAAGCGCGGATCCTCATGCTCTCGTCGAACAACATTCTGTTGCCCGCCTACGGCAATCCGGTGTCGATCCCGACTCAGGATATGGTGCTGGGCCTCTACTACTTGACGTTCCAGCGCGAAGAGTACGCCGGGCCCGCAAAGGCCGCGGTCGTCGAGGACTACGAGCGCGCGCCGCGCGCCAAGAGAAAGAACGCTCCTTCGGACCACGCTCCGGGAGCGATTCCGACCTTCTACGATCCCAAGGAAGCCGTCATCGCCTACGAGACCGGCAACGTCGGCCTGCAAGAGTGGGTCTACGTCCGTTGGGGAGGCGAGCTGATCCGCACGACGGTCGGGCGCGTGATGTTCAACAGCGCATTCCCGCAGCGGTGGAATCACGCGTTCGTGAACCGGATCATCGACAAGGGTGCGCTGCGTAAAACCATCACCGACTGCTATCGCCGCTACGGCAACGCGGAAACCGCGCGGTTCCTCGACGCCATCAAGGACCTGGGCTTCCACTTTGCCACCCTCTCGGGTACGACGGTGTCGATCAACGACATCATCGTGCCGCAAGAGAAGTACGACATCGTCGAGGCCGCACAGCACGAAGTCGACGAGCTGCACCGCTTGTACGATCAGGGCTTCATCTCCGAAGACGAGCAGTACAACAAAACGATCGAGATCTGGTCGAAGGCGTCCGACGAGGTCACGACCGCGATGCAGGCCGCGCAGAATCCGCTCAACCCGGTCTTCATGATGGCGACCTCGGGCGCGCGCGGTTCGATCGCGCAGGTCAAGCAGCTGGGCGGTATGCGCGGGCTGATGTCCGACCCATCCGGCCGAATCCTCGAGATTCCCGTCAAGGCGTCGCTCAAAGAGGGCTTGACGGTGCTGGAGTACTTCATCTCCACGCACGGCGCGCGCAAAGGTCTGGCCGACACGGCGCTTCGCACCGCCGACTCGGGCTACCTGACGCGGCGCTTGGTCGACGTAGCGCAAGACGTAATCGTCCGAGAAGAGGATTGCGGCACGGCTAACGGCATCGTCGTCGGGGACATCCGCGTCGGCAAGGAGATCATCGAGCCGCTCACCGACCGGATCATCGGCCGGCGTTCGGCCGAGGAGGTTCGCCTGGATCCGAAGCGCCCGACGACGGCGATCGTTTCACGCGACGAAGAGATCGACGAGGATCGCGCCAAGGCGTTGATCGACGCCGGCGTCGAGCACGTGAAGATCCGCTCGGTGCTGACGTGCCAGTCGAAGTACGGCGTCTGCTCGATGTGTTACGGCCGCGATCTCGCGACCGGAAACAAGGCGGATATCGGAACCGCAGTCGGGATCATCGCCGCTCAATCGATCGGCGAACCGGGGACGCAGCTGACGCTGCGAACGTTCCACACCGGCGGCGTTGCCACCGAGGACATCATCACCGGTTTGCCGCGCGTCGAAGAGATCTTCGAAGCGCGCAAGCCCAAGGGGCAAGCGGTCATCACCGAAATCGCCGGTAGCGTGAAGTTCGGCGACGAGAAGAACAAGCGGATCGTCTACGTGGTCGACGCGCAGGGCGAAGAGCACGAGTACGACATCCCGCAGGGAACGCACTTGGCCGTGCAGGACGGCGCCACGGTGGAGGCCGGCGATCAGCTCAACGAAGGATCGCTCAATCCGCACGACATCTTGCGCATCAAGGGCGAGACCGCGCTGCAAAACTACCTCGTTCAAGAGGTTCAGAAAGTCTATCGCTCGCAAGGCGTAGACATCAACGACAAGCACATCGAGGTTATCGTGCGTTCGATGCTGCGCAAGGTGAAGATCGTGGAAGGTGGCGACACGACGCTGCTGCCCGGTCAGCTCATCGAAGCGGCGCAGTTCCACGAGGCCAACGAGCGCGTCAAGGCCGACGGCAAGGAGATCGCGACCGCGAATCCGGTACTGCTTGGCGTCACCAAGGCGTCGCTGGCGACGGAGTCGTTCCTCTCGGCAGCGAGCTTCCAAGAAACGACCCGCGTGCTGACCGATGCCGCGATCAAAGGCAAGTACGATCCGCTGCTCGGCCTCAAAGAAAACGTCATCATCGGCAAGCTGATCCCGGCCGGGACAGGCATGTCGCGTTATCGCAACGTCGACATCGTGCCGGAAGGACAGGACGTCGACGACGACGGCCGTCCGCGTCAGGAATACGAAATGGCCTACGCAACGATGACGGCCGACGATGCAGCCCTGGCGGAGGTCATGGGCGGTGGAGGCGGCAACGGCGACGGAATGAGCCGGTTGGTCAGCGCCTACGAGCGCAACCGCGAGCCGCTCACCGTGCAGTACGAGGGCGAGTACGAAGACCACGTGAACGTGCACGCCGCGCCCAAGAAGACGCAGTACGATCGCCTGCGCGGCATCAACCCCGAAGATCTCTGATCGCGGACTTACGACCAAAGCCCGGCCCGGCGAAGTATCGCCGGGCCTTTTTCTTGAACCTTCGCCGCATGAACCGCAGATGGGCCGCGCTGGCGGCCGCAATCGTGACGGCGCTATCCGGTGCGGCGGCGCGTGCCGACTCGGGCGAGCGGACCATCCCGACGGCCGGTGCGCGGGTGCTGGAACTGCAAGCAGGCGATACCGGCGTGACGCTGCTGGCCGACGCGCCGCCGGGCGCCATCGCCGTAGACGGTGGAGCGTCGTCGCAAATCGCGTCGTCGCCGGCCGGGAATCGCCTTATCGTAACGATCTCCGGCTCGGGAACGAGTTCGACGGTGCCGTTTGCCGCCGGCGCGGCGACCGGATTGACGATCCATTTCCCGGAAGCCATGCGGCTCGACGTTCGGATCTCGGGCGGCAACGTCCGCGTCGTCGATCCGGCATCGGCGGTCGAGATCTTCGACGCCGACGGGGACGTCGCGGTTGAGGGGCCGCGCGGCGCGGTCACGGCCGAATCGGCTCGCGGGAACGTCACGGTCTCGTCGGCGCTCTCGTCGGTCGACGTGGCGGCCGATGCCGGCGACGTCTCGGCGGAGCTGGTACCGGGATGGGTGGGCGCCGAGGTGCGCATGCAGAGCGCGACCGGAAACGTGCGGGTGGCGCTTCCGCCGGGTTTCGTAGGCCGCTTCGACGTTACGAGCGCCGACGGTGGAACGCACGACTCGTTTCACGCAGCCAAGGCGCGCACGCCGTTCGTCTGGCTGTACGCGCCGCGCGGTCAGATCTGGATCGCGCCGGCGCGCTGAACCGGCGCGGCGGATTCCACGTAGGCGCACAGCAGGTTCACGAGCGACATCTGCTCGGGCGTCTTGCAGCGCAGCTCGAGAAGCAGCGGCGAGCAGACCAGCACCGTCAGGCACTGCGCGCGCGAGATCGCGACGTTGAGCCGGTTTTTTTCGAAAAGGAACTCGAGATCGCGCGGCAGGTAAGCGCCGCTCGAAGTGGCCATCGAGTAGAAAACGACCGGCGCCTCTTGACCTTGGAACTTATCCACGGTGCCGACGGCGACGCCTTCGATCCCGGCATCAACGAGACGCTGGCGAAGGCACTTCCGCTGGGCGTTATAGGGCGATACGACCAGGACGTCGCCGGCGCCGATCGGCCGAGGTGCGGCGTCACCCACCACGACCGTTCCGCGTAACAGTCCGGCGATCGCCTCGGCGATCGCGTCGGCTTCCTCGACCGACGAGCGGTAGTTGTGATCGTGTACGACCGGCAGGTAGCGCAGGCCGCTTCCCGAGAGGCCGGAGTCTTCAACGCGATTGGCGCCGCAGCGCGGCGCCGCGTGCAGTCGTCCGTCGTAGACGATGCGCGAGACGAATTCGCAGATAGCGGGATGCATGCGATACGAGACGTCGAGGAAGACGCCGCGCTTTGGGTCGACCGTTTCGTCGCCCGCCAGCAAATGCTCCAGGACGGAGAGGTCGGTTCCCAAGGGGTGAGAGCCCTCGGCAACCTGCGCCAGCTGGAGCGGATCGCCGAGCAGCACGATATTTCGCGCGCACGGCGAACAGGCCACCGCGTCGGCGAGCGAGATTTGACCGGCTTCGTCGACGACCAGCACGTCGTATCGCCCGGTCAGATCGTCGCGCGAGAACAGCCAGGGCGTCCCGGCCGCAAGCTCGTGCGGCGCTTCGAGGATCTCCTTAGCGTCGGCGACGGGCCGGACCATCGGAACGCCGAGCGGCGACTCGTACCGCGAACCCTCGTTCTCCTTGGTAAACTTCTGCACGCCGCGAAAGCTCGTACCGCGCAGGACCGCCGTCTCTTCGACCTTGCGAAGCAGGTTGTGAATTGCCTTATGGCCGTTGGCGAGGACGCCAACGCGCTTGCCGGCGGCGAGCAGATCGACGATGAACGATGCGCCGATGGTGCTCTTTCCCGAACCCGGCGGGCCCTGCACGACGAGATGACTGCCTTCCAGCGACGCGACCAGTTCGGAGACCGAGCGCGCATCGACCGTCGCCGGTTGCACGCGATCTCGCTCGGTCGAAAACCGCGGGCGGCGGCCGAGCAGGAGCGACAGCGTCGCGGGGTGCCGTTCGGGAAGGGTCCCGTCGAGATAGGCTTCGGCGATGCGCGCGATGGCGTTTCGTTGGAGCCCGGTAGCCATCGGGCCCGGGGGTATCAGCGCGCGCAGCCGTTCGGGCACGATGGCCTTGCTCAGTTTGATTCGCAGGAGCTGGTTTTGCTCGTCGACCGCGACGATCTTGCCGGCGCCGCATTTGGCGTCGGGACAGAACGGCTGATCGTTTCCTAGGTTGTGCTGCTGCACCGGGAACGCATACGTGTACACGAAGGAATGTTTGTCGCGCTCGGGAGGGATGTCGCCGCGCAGCTTGAGTTCGCCGATCGCTTCGTGATCGAACTCCAGCAAGCGATCGACGTTCTTGTACCTGTCGTACAGGCGCCAGTACGCGGGCTTTGCCTCCCGCGCGTGATAATCGAGCAGATGCCCGAGCAGCCAGCGGCCGCGGATCGAATCGGCGGCCTGCCGAATTTCGCGCAACGAGCGCGGGGCCGGGAGACCGTCGAGTAGCCGGGCGGCCAGCTCGCTGCGGTCGCCGTCGTCCGGCGCCTCGGCCGCGCGCGGCTGACTCCATGCGAGGCAACGGCCGATCGCGGATTCGCGTTCTCGGCGGCGTTCCAACAGCCACTCCCGGAGCATCCACGTCGAGCGGCAATCGTCCTCGTTGTAGCGTTCGATATCGTGGAGGATGGTTTCGTCGCCCGAAGCGAGCCACGACTCGAACATGACGATCGAATCGTCGCCGCGCTTGACGCCGGTGGAGCGCGATAGCCCGTAAAATGTTTCCAGACGTTTGATGGAATAGCTCGGCTGTGAAATTCGCAGCGCTTGCCGAACGACGGTGTAGAGATCGACGAAGGTTTCGCCGCGCAGGAGATCGTCGAGCGCGCGCTCGCGCGTCGCGTAGAATCCCATCAACCGCCGAAGTGCGGTCGTCTCGTAATCAGCGTAGTGGTAGACGTGCATCTCCGGAAAGGCGGCGCGCCGCTCCGTCAGAAAATCCATCAGCGCTTCGAAAGCGGCTCGTTCGTCGCGGTCGCTGCGCGCCCACCAAGCCCGGTACTCGCCTTCGAGAGGAAGATAGACGCCGAAGAGATACTCGAGTCCGCGCTCCGGAGCGTACAGCGGGTCGCCCTCGATGTCGAAAAACACGTCGCCGGGATCGGGCCGCGGCAAGAGTTCGAATCCGGCACCCGAGTCGTGGTCGAGCAGCTCGTAGATCATCTCGCCGGTGGAGCGAGCGTGGTGCTGCAGGCGCGCCTGGCCCCGCAGCTTTTCGAAGGTCGACTCCATCATGCCGAACGGACGCGCTTCGTCGGGGGCCGACGCGAGCGCCGTCAAGGTCGGTATGCCTGCCGCTTCCAGCTTCGCGATCTGATCGCGCCGTACGTTGGCAACGACGCTCAAATGATCGTCGCGATCGCGTTGCCGTTCGCATCGCACGAGCCACCGGCAGACCGAGCAGTGCTCCGTTTCGAAAGGATAGGTGTTTGCCGGGGGCGCGTCCATGCACTGGACGAAACGTTCTTTGACGTGCCGGTAATATGCGGCGAAGTCGTCGGTGCGAAACGACCGCTCCTGACCGGAGCCCAGCACGACGTGCATGCGAGCCGGAACCGAGCCTTGCAGCCGAGCGACGTGTTCGGTGTAATTGCTGAGCTGGATCAGGTAGTACGGTTTCGGAACCAGCGCGAGCTTGGTATCGATGACTTCGTAGCTCCACGGCCAGTCGGCCGAAGGCCGCTCGATTCGTCGCAGAAAGTCGGCCTTTCCGAGAAACCGGCCGTCGAAAAACGTGGCCTGGTAGATGATGCTCGCCCCGGACTGCATGGCCTCGAAGGTTGCACGCTCGGCCGATTTCCAGGATCCTTCCGAACGATGGCCGTCGTCGGAAAAGGCCACGAGATTTTCGCCGTGCGATGCTCGCAGCCGAGCGAGATAGCGCGCCTCGTGTTCGGCACCCTTGCGTGCTAAAAGTTTCGCCGACTCCTCGGGCTCCGGGCGCTCCAACTCGCCGAGGGCAACGCGGCGCTGCAACGCGGTGAGATGCGGACACTCCAGGAAATCGTTCAAGTCCGAGGCCGAAAAGATCAGCCGTTCGCCGAGGCGCTGCATGATGGCCCTAAAGATAAGCCGCCGGCGTGCCATACGCCTGGCATTTTGCAAGTGCCACCCACATGGCACGCGTTGTGCCTAGCATGGAGCGCATGGACCCTCTCCAGCTTGCCGAGCAGCTGCCCAGACTCGCCGAACGTTCGATGCGATCGGCGATCCTGGCCGCAACGGCATCCCGAAATCGCAATGCCGGCTCGCTTACCGCCCGGCGAATCGTCGGCGATGCGCTCGTCCGGTTCGAGCGCGCCTCACTGCGCGTTGCCAGCGACGGCATTCGACCGGCGCTGCTCTTCGCGGAGCGCGATCGCATCGTCAAGGAGCTGCGCCGCTTTCTCGAGAGCCGGTTGGCCGGGCGTCTCTTTCGCATCCCTCGGCGGAACCTGTTGGCCGTGGGCCGGGCGGCAGCGCCTTTCGATGCCCTCGTCCGCGGACGCGCCGGTGGGACGTACGGCGTCGTCTTTTGCCGGTTGGCAAGCGACGGCCGCCGTTTGGAGGCTATGCGCTCCATTCGCACGTCGGCGCGGCGAGCGGAGCGCGCGGTGCGCGGCGTTCTTGTGTACGACTTCGTATCGGGCAGCGTACGGACGCTTCGCGGCGCGGCGCGAGCTGCGGGACTCTCGGCAGCCTGACCGGCATGCGCCGCACCTCCCCGGAGCGTATAGGACGCTGATGCACGCGCTGGTCATGGCCGCGGCCCTGGTGTTCGACGTTCTCATCTCCGCCGGTCACGAAGGCCGGCCGGCAAGCTGCGCGCAGTTTCCAGGCCGCGCCTGTAATCTCGGCACCGCCGGGGAGCGTCAGTGGACGCCGATCGTGGCGGATGCGGCGACGGCCATCCTTCGCGCGCACGGCGTGAGCGTCGCACGCTTGCCGGCGGATTTCAAGAGGAACTAT
>DATJUC010000186.1:0-6410 GCA_035502675.1 Candidatus Acidiferrales bacterium
CTGGTGCGTGAGGGCGGTCCGCTGGTCGTCTTCGGGACGTCGGTGGCGTCGGTGGATTCGTCGATCGACTTGAAACGCGAGTGGGATCAGCGCCGCAATCCGAAGTCGGCGCTGGACGAGTTCCTCCGTGAAAACGACCGGTTTGCGGTCGACCGCGAGCTCAACGACAAGCTGCTGTTGACCGACGCGCCGGACGGGTACCTGCGAGCGATCCGGTGACGCCGGAGTCGCGCGACGCACGCCTTCCGGGCGTGCGGCTGTTCGTCCGGCCGGCGCATCCCGACGAACGGGGTTGCTTCCGCCGCGTCTTTTCGGAGAGCGAGTACGCACCGCTGGGCATCGCGGACCGCTTCGTCGAGGACAACGTTTCGGTGTCGCGCCGCGGCGTGCTGCGCGGGATGCATTACGATTTCCGCCTGGCAAAGTTCGTACAGGTTCTGGATGGGGCGGTCTTCGACGCGGTCGTCGACGTTCGCCGGGGTTCGCCGACGTTCGGCCAATGGGAGGCCTTCGAACTGAGCGCCGGCGGCTGCGAGCAGCTGTACGTCCCGCGCGGCTTCGCGCACGGGTTTTACGTGCTCTCCGAGCGCGCCATCGTTTCGTACAAACAGACGGCGCCGTACGATCCGTCCAGCGAAGGCCAGCTGCGGTGGAACGATCCCGCCGTCGGCATCGCGTGGCCGCTCGCCGGCGAGCCGGCGATGTCCGCGAAGGATCGGGCGGCCCCGTTGTTGAGCGAACTCCCATGAGCCGCGTCACCGTCGTCGGCGCGCGCGGATTCATCGGCGGCGCCGTCGCCGCCGCCGCGCGGCGGCGCGGCGACGAGGTACTCGAAGCGTCGCACGGCGACGTCGAAACCGGCCGCGATCTGGGGACGGTGATCTATTGCTCGGGCATCGCGTGGGGCGCGTCGGAGGCACCGCTGGAAGCCTACGACGCACACGTCGTCGCGGTCGCGCGCCTGCTGCGCGACGCGCGCTACGACCGGTTCGTGTACCTGTCCTCGACGCGCGTCTACGACGCCAGCCCGGCGACCGACGAGGAAACGCCGGCAGCGGTTCGGGCCGACGCGGCGGCCGACGTGTACGTCGCAAGCAAGCTCGCCGGCGAGAACCTCGTGCTGGCGGCCAACCCGGCCAATCGCGTCGTGCGCGCCTCCAACACCTTCGGCGCGAGCCTGCGCTCGCAGCTGTTTCTCAGCGACGTCTTGCGCCAGGCGGTTACGACCGGCCGCATTCAGCTGCGCAGCGCCTTGGAGTCGTCGAAGGATTACGTCAGCGTGGAAGACGTGGCGGAGCGAACGCTGGACGTGGCGTCGCGCGGAACGCACCGGATCTACAACGTGGCGGCGGGACGGAATACCACGCACCGCGCGCTGATCGACGCGATTCGCCGCGTGCTGCCGGTCGACGTCGAGATCGCACCCGGCTCGCCGGCGACGACGGCCCAACCCATCGACGTCGCGCGCGTGCAGGCCGAGTTTCCGTTCGTGCCGGCAGAGGTTTGCGCGGAAGTTCCGCGCCTGCTCCAGGCGTTTGCGCGCGAACGGCACCGGTCATGAGGCGGGCGGCCGGATCAGCAGACCTTGACCCGTGGGCAACGAGAGGATGCCCACGCCGCGGCGAGCGGCAAACGCGTCGAGCGCGACCTTTTGCGCGACGCACGGCGCCCACCCGTAATCGTCCATCAGCACGAATCCGCCTGGGGTCAGACGGTCCCAAAACGCCTCGATCGAGGCGACTTCGGGAACGGCCGCGTTCATGTCGAGCGAAAGAAACGCGATGCGTTCGGAGGTTACCTGCGACAGGGTCTGCGGCACGACGCCTTTGACCAAGCGCACGTTGGGATAAGCCGACATCGAATCGCGAACGCTTTCGTACGTGTCGCCGTAATAGCCGGCCAGACGGGCGGTCAGACCGCTGGCTCTCTCGTCCGCGTTGGCCTGCTCTACGGGGTAGCCCTCGAACGTGTCGAGCAGCCAGAACGCTTTTTCCGCGTAACGCTCGAACGCGACGTACGAGCAGATCGCGCGCGAGATGATTCCGGTGGCGACCCCGCATTCGACGAAGTCCCCGTCGAGCCGCACCGCATTGGACGCGAGCCAGCACGCAACGTAGACGCGCCATTCGAAATGCGGATCCGTCCCGTACGGATGGGGAACGCAGAGCCCGCGGCGATAGGCCTCCGCGAAGCGGGGTTCGGCCAAGAAGTCCGCGTTGTGGCGCGTCGCCAGCCCGTCGGTGTTGTACGTCAACGGTCCCGGCACGAGCGTTCGGCCGTCGGGCAGCGGAAAATCGATGGTCACGTCGAGTCGCTGCAGGCGGCTCGAACCGTCCGGAAATGCGACGTCGGCGTCGACGGTAAAGGAAAGCCTCGTGTCGGCCACGCCTGCGCCTACGTTACTGCGTCGAGAAGCCGCGCAACGTGCGCGTCGTCGAAGGTGATGCCGATCGGCCGATCGGTCGGGAAATGGAAATCCGTTCCGCCGGTCGCGAGCAGTCCGTAGCGTTCCGCGTAGTCGTACAGCTCGCGTTCCGTCGCCGCGTCGGCGGTCGGGTGCACGACCTCGACGCCGCGAACGCCGGCTTCGCGCAGCTCGTCCAGGTGCTCGGGCTTGCGAAGACGTTTGGGATGCGCCACCACGCTGACTCCGCCGGATTGCTCGATCAGCTCGACGATCTCGGTGCTGGTCAAACGCCGCAGCGGCACGAATCCGGTTCCCTCGTCGGCCAAGTAGCGATCGAAGGCCTCCTGCAGCGTGGCGACGTGGCCGCGCTCGAGCAGCGCGCGCGCCAAGTGCGGACGGCCGAGGCTGGAGGCGCCTTTCGCCTGCGCGCGCACGTCGTCCAGCGACACGGAGAGTCCCAGCCCGGCGAGCCGCTCGATCATTTGCAGCATGCGTTCTTCGCGCGCGGTGCGCTGCTGCGTCAGCGCTTGCATGAGCGGCGTCGCCGGATCGCGCACGCCGTAGGCGAGAACGTGCACCGTGTGCCCGTCGTGCTCGCTGTCCACCTCCAAACCCGGAATCGAGCGGCCTTCCAGGTCGTGCGGCATCGGATAGGCGGCCAGCGTGTCGTGATCGCTGACGCAGAACAGCTCGAGCCGGCGCGCGCGCACTTCGTCGAAGAGACGCTCTTTGGGCCAAACCCCGTCGGAACACGTCGTATGCATGTGGAGATCGATCAGCATCGCCTGGTTGCGGCTACGCCCAGCAAAGGGAGCGGTCCTTCGACGCCCCGAGGCTGGCGGGAACGGCGTACGGGTAGGAAAGTGGCCCGGCCGGGCCGATAATTGGGCTGATGCCCACGGTGACCGATTCCGACCTCGACGCGCTCGAGTCGCGTACGATCTACATTCTGCGCGAGGCGTTCGCGTGCGTCTCGCCGCTGGCCATGCTCTGGTCCATCGGCAAGGACTCGACCGCGCTGCTCTGGATGGTTCGCAAGGCCTTCTTGGGCGACGTGCCGTTTCCGATCGTGCTGCTCGACACGGGAATGGAGTTTCCCGAGGTCTACGAATTCCGCGACCAACTGGTGCGCGACTGGCAGCTCCCGGCACTCGCGGAGGAGTGTCCTGCGGAATCGACCGTCGACCCGACGCTGCCCCCCGCAGCACGACATGCCGCGCGCAAGACCGCCGGCTTGCGCGCGCTGATCGCACGCGAAGGCTTCCGCGGCATCATTTTGGGCATCCGCCGCGACGAGCAGGCAATTCGTGCCAAGGAACGGATCTTCAGTCCCCGCAACGCCGACGGCTCCTGGAATCCGAGCAACCAGCCGCCCGAGCTGTGGGATTTCTTTCCGTACGAGGTCCCCGACGGAGCGCACGTGCGCATTCATCCGCTGTTGCACTGGACCGAGCTGGATATCTGGCGCTACACCCGTCGCGAGAACATCCCCTACGTGCCGCTCTACCTCGCCAAAAACGGCATGCGGTTCCGTTCGCTGGGCGAGAGTAACATCACGATACCGATTCCCAGCACCGCCGAGACGCTCGACGAGGTCATCGCGGAACTCGAAAAGACGCGCGAGCCCGAACGAGCCGGCCGAACGATGGACGCGGAAACCGAAGACGCGTTCGAGCGTCTGCGCACCACCGGATATATGTAGGCAACCAACGTGAGACAAGTTCGTATCGTCATGGTCGGCGACGTCGATGCCGGCAAATCCACGATTCTGGGACGCATGCTGGTCGATCTCGGCCAGGTGACGCCCGCCAAGCTGGCCGAGCTGCAGGACTCGAGCACGCGCCGCGGCGTGCCGATCGAGTATTCGTTTTTGCTGGACGCCTTCCAGCTGGAGCGCGATCAGGCGATCACGCTCGATATCTCGCGGATTTGGCTGCGCATGCCCGAACGCGACTACGTATTCGTCGACGCGCCCGGACATCGGGAGCTCATTCGCAATCTTCTGACCGGCGCGTCGGAGGTCGACGCCGCAATCATGGTGGTCGCGGCCGACGAAGGCATCACGCTGCAGACGCGGCGGCAGGCGCTCTTCCTGCAGTGGTTCGGATTCAAAGAGATCCTGGTCGCGATCAACAAGCTAGACTTGGCGAACGACGCCGAAACCGCGTTCGCGCAGCGCAAGGCCGAAGTACGCTCGTTCCTGGAGCAGCTCGGGATCGTGCCGGTCGAGATCCTGCCGGTGGCCGCGCGCGACGGCGAGAACGTCGCAACGCGCAGCAATCGCTGGACGTGGTGGAAGGGACCCACGCTGCTGGAGTCGCTCGAAGAGCTGCGGCCGTTTGCGCCGCAGGCCAGCGGGCCGCTGCGCTTCGTGGTGCAAGACGTCTACCGCCGCGGCGCCAACCGTTTGGTGGCCGGGCGCATCGAAACCGGAACGTTGCGTTTGGGCGAGCGACTGGTGTTCTGGCCGCTGCAGACCGATGCCGTGGTGACGGCGATCGAGCGGTGGCCGGAGAGCGTCTCGGAAGCACAGGCGGGTGACTCGGTCGCGATCACGCTCGACGAGCGCATCTTCGTCGACCGCGGTGCGGTCGCGAGCTGCGCCGGCGACGGTCCGAATCTCGGGCACGCGTTGCAGACGACGGTCGTGTGGCTGAGTCCCGAAGGCGCCAAAGCGGGCGACCCGCTTCGCCTGAGAATCGGTACGCGCGAAGTGCCGGTGACGCTGCAGCGCATCGACGAAATCGTCAACCCCGATACGCTCGAGCCGGAAGCCGGCGAGACGATCAGCAAGAGCGACGTCGCCGTCGTGACGCTGGCGTCGCGCGAGTTGATCGCGGCCGACGACGAACTCGAGGAAACGAGTTTCGGCCGCTTCGTGCTGATGCACGGGACCTCGGTCGTGGCCGGCGGGCGGGTCCGCAAAGTCGTCGGCAGGCCGCGTTCGGAAGGGGCGACGGACGTCATCGCCCAGATCTCCTCGGTCGGCGCGGCCGAACGAATTCTGCGTAACGGGCACGCCGGCGGCGTTTTCTGGCTAACCGGATTGCCGAGCGCCGGAAAGTCGACCGTCGCCATGGCCGTCCAGCGCATGCTTTTCGACCGCGGCCGCCACGTCTACGTGCTGGACGGCGACACGCTGCGCACCACCCTCAACGTCGACCTCGGGTTCTCGGAAGAAGACCGGACCGAAAACGTGCGCCGTACGGCGGCGGTAGCCGGCGTGCTCGCCGACGCCGGTCTGGTGGTCATTTGCGCCCTGATCTCGCCGTTTTCCGCCGACCGCGATCGCGCGCGCGCCGCGTATCCGGGGCGCTTTCACGAGATCTACGTCTCGTGCGATCTCGCAACCGCGGAGCAGCGCGACGTCAAGGGGCACTACAAGCGCGCGCGCGCCGGCGAGATCGCTCGGTTTACGGGAATCTCGTCTCCCTACGAAGTTCCGGCCAGCCCGGACCTGGTCATCGACACGACGCGCCACTCGATTCCCGAGTCGGCCGCGACGTTGATGGAATACATCGAGGAGAAGACCAGCAGCCTCAGTCCGTCGGCGCTGCGGTAAGCGACGGCGACGCGCTCAGGTCGCGGCGGTCCGGTCCGCTGCGACGAGCGCGCCGGCGTGGAAGAGCGACTCGAACGTTCCCGCGTCCGTCCACCATCCCTCGAGGACGTCGTAGAACAGATCGCCTTCGCGGATGTACTGATTGTTGACGTCGGTGATCTCGAGTTCGCCGCGCCCCGAGGGTTTGAGGCGGCGAATGAAGTCGAAGACCCGCCGGTCGTACATGTAGATGCCGGTCACGGCATAGTTGCTGGCGGGCTCGAGCGGCTTCTCCTCGATCCGCACGATGCGCTCGCCGTCCAGTTCGGGGACGCCGAAGCGCTGCGGATCTTCGACCTGCTTGAGCAAGATGCGCGCGCCGGAGTCCTGGCTCTCGAACTTGCGCACGTACGGCGCGATGTCGTCCCGGATGATGTTGTCGCCGAGAATGACGACGATGCG
>DATJUC010000187.1:0-8992 GCA_035502675.1 Candidatus Acidiferrales bacterium
ATCGCGCCCGCGCAGCGGTCCGCGACGGCGCGGCGCAACGCGGCCGCATCGGCGACTTTGGCCGCGATCGACGCGGCGACGCTTTCGATCAGCGCCGCGCTCGATTCGGATCGCTGCTCGCTCAGGAACGGATACAGGAACCCCGACGCACCGATGTCCTCGCGACCGATCTCACGATGCTCGAAAAAGACGTGGACGCTCTCGTAGAGCGTGTGTCCGAGAATCTCGAGAATCTCTTGATGCACGTGCGGATCGTCGCTGGGAGGCGGCACCGCGTAGCTTGCGTCGTCGCCGGGAAGCGCCACGGTGAAGGCACCGCGCCGGTGCGCGTCGCGCAACGCGGCCGCGATCTCGGGATCGCCGGAAGGCGGTCCGAAACCAACGGCGACGTCGTGCTCGCGCAGCGTGGCCGGAAGACGCTGCGCGAACGACGCGCTCAAATCCATCGCCGGAAGCGCGCGTTTGCCGACGATCACCGGGTGCACGAACTCGACCGAGACGTGCTGCGCGTCGGTCGCGTACGAACCGCGCCCGAACGCCAGCATTCTGCCGCCGCGCTCGAGCCGGCGGAAGATGGCCTCGCACGCCCTCGCCAGCGGAAGCGCCTGGGCAGCAAAAAATCGTTCCGCCGGTGCGTCGCGTTCGGCGAATCGCGCGCGCACCCAGCCGGCAGTCGCTTCGCGCGAGCGCGCCCCGGCGGCAGGCGCGGTCACGCCGAGCCCTCCAGCGCGAGATGAATCGCGACGTCGGGAAAGACTTTGAACATCAGGATGCGCGGCGGCGTAATGCCGAAATCGCGGAGATCGATCGTCGCATCGCCCTCGACCGCAACGCCCGCGCTCAGCCGGCGCACGGTGACCTCGCCGGCGAGCTCGCGCGTCGTGCCGCGTACCGAGACCTGGCCGCGCGCCGAGTAGCGTTCGGGGCGATCCAGCGGCTGCAGGCGCGTGAGATCGGCGACGACGTTCGGAAAGCTGCGGCTGCCGGCGATTTCGCGCATCGCCTTGTCCTCGGCGGCGTTGCCGGAAGCGAGACTCGAGACCGGAATCTCTACGTGAACCTGCGGCTGCGGATCGAGCGCCAGCGACCCGTCGGCGTTCCAGGCGAACTCGAGGTATCCGGCGACGGCAGTGCTTCGGGCTCGAATCGGATGCAAGCTGGAGCGCGCTTCGATGACGAAGCTCGAGCGGGCGGCGTCGACGGCGTAACGCACGAGCGTCAGCATATGCGGGGAAGCGGATCGCCGACGAGCACGTCGACGGCGCGGCTTCCTCCGTACGCGTTGAGTGCGACCAGCATTCCGGCCGGCCGCTCGCGGATCTCGCCGATACAGGTCGCGCGTTCGCCGCCGGGCAGCGCGCGCAGAGCGGCGAGTGCCGCCCCGGCGTTCTGCGGCGAGATCACCGCGAGCAGTTGCCCTTCGTTGGCAATGTGCAGCGGATCGAGGCCGAGGATCTCGCAAGCGCCGCGGACTTCGTCGCGCAGCGGAATGCGTTCCTCGAAGATCGCGACGCCCAGCCGGCTCCCACGAACCAGCTCGTTGAGCGCGGTCGCAACGCCGCCGCGGGTCGGATCGCGCATCCACCGAACGCCGGCTCCCGCGGTGTCGATCAGCGCGGCGGCGAACCCGAGAACGCTGCGCGTGTCGGATTCGAGGTCGGCTTCGAGATCGAGCTCCCCGCGCGCGAGCAGAATCGTAATACCGTGGTCGCCGATCGGCCCGGTTAGCAGAACCTGGTCGCCGGCACGAATGCGGTCGGGGCCGAGCAGCGCTCGCTCGTCGACGATGCCGACGCCGAAGGTCGTGACGTACATGCCGTCGGCGAATCCGTGCTCCACGACCTTGGTGTCGCCGCCGACGATCGGAACGCCGGCGCGGCTCGCGGCCGCGGCCATCGCTTCGATTTCGGCTTCCAGCGCGGCGCCCGCCAAACCGGCCTCCAAAATCAGGCTGGCCATCAGCGCGACCGGCCGCGCTCCGGAGACGGCCAGATCGTTGATGGTTCCGTTGACGGCGAGCTCGCCGATCGAGCCGCCCGGAAAGCGCAGCGGTTTGACGACGTAGCCGTCGGCGGTCGTTGCGATGCGCGCTCCGGCCAGCGGGAAGACCGCGGCGTCGCCGAGCTCGGCGAGCGCCGGATTCGCAAACAGCGGCGCGATCAGTCCCTCGACCAGACGGCGCGTCGCCTTTCCGCCGGCACCGTGCGCCATCTCGATCTGCGGGTCGCCGAAACGCCCTCGGCGCGGCGTCTCCAGCGTCTCCACGATCACGCCGTCACCGCGTCGGGCGCCTGAGCGTACCGATAGTACGCGGCGCACGCGCCTTCGCTCGAGACCATCAGCGCGCCGATCGGGTGCTCCGGATTGCACTCCTTGCCGAACAGTTTGCATTGCGGCGGCTTGAGCACGCCTTTGAGCACCTCGCCGCACTGCGCCGCTTTGGGATCGGTCACGCGCACGCCGGGCACCTCGAACCGAACTTCGCTGTCCCAGCGCGCGAACGGCGGCGCGATCTTGAGCGCCGATTGCGAGATGAACCCCAGACCGCGCCACTCGAAATACGGCCGCAGTTCGAAGGTTTCGGCCATCGCGCGCAACGCCGGCAGGTTGCCGTCCCACGCTACGATGCGGCGGTATTGATTCTCGACGATCGCTTCGCCGCGGGCGAGCTGGCGCAGGATGCGCAGGATCGACTCGAGCAGATCGAGCGGCTCGAATCCGGAGATGACGACCGGCTTGCCGTACTCCCTGGCGACGAACTCGTACGGACGGCAGCCGGTCACGGTCGAGACGTGTCCCGGCCCGACGAACCCGTCGAGCCGCATGTCGGGCGAATCGAGGATCGCGCGAATCGCCGGAACGATCGTCACGTGGTTGCAGAAGACCGAGAAATTGTCGAGGCCGAGGTCGCGCGCGCGCAGCAGCGTCAAGGCGGTCGACGGTGCGGTCGTTTCGAAGCCGATGGCAAAGAAACAGACGTGCTTGTCCGGCTCGGCCTGCGCGATACGCAGGGCGTCGAGCGGCGAGTACACCATGCGTACGTCGTATCCGCGCGCCCGGTATTCCAGAAAGGTGCCCTTGGTGCCCGGAACGCGCATCATGTCGCCGAACGCGGTGACGATCGCGTTCGGCTGCGCCGCGATGGCGAGCCCGTCGTCGACCCGGCCCATCGGCAGCACGCAGACCGGACAGCCGGGACCGTGAATCAGCTCGACGTTGGGCGGCAACAGGTCTTTGAGACCGTACCGGTAGATCGCATGGGTGTGGCCGCCGCAGACTTCCATGATGCGGTAGCGGCGCGCCGGATCGGCGGCGCGCTCGATCTCTCGCGAGACGTTGAGGATGAGCTCGGGATCGCGAAACTCGTCGACGTATTTCACGGTGCGCGCTCCTCGGCGGCAAAGCTATAGCCGCGCACTTCCTCGATCGCCAGCTGGTCCTCGCCGAGCGCGCGCAGCATTCGGAGCTGGTCTTGGGCCTGAACTTCTTCGATCTTGCTCATCGCGAAGCCGACGTGAATCAGCACCCAATCGCCGGGGCCGACGCAGCGGTCGTCGAGCAGGCCGATGTTGATTTGCCGGCGGA
Organism: Candidatus Acidiferrales bacterium; assembly: GCA_035502675.1. Classification (GTDB taxonomy): domain Bacteria; phylum Vulcanimicrobiota; class Vulcanimicrobiia; order Vulcanimicrobiales; family Vulcanimicrobiaceae; genus DATJUC01. Next base: position 3,586 of record DATJUC010000187.1, read on the forward strand.
CGCCGGCAACGTCGACCTTGGCGAGCATCGGCTGCTCGGCATCGAGCTCCACGATTTTTCCCGGTATGGCGAGACACACGGCAGATTACGAACCTTTCTCTATCCCGACAGCTTGGCGACGACGTGCAGCAGGATCGAAATCTCGGGGTTGACTTGAAAAACCAGAATCCGCGGCGGCTTGATGCCGAAGGCGCGGATGTCGATGGAACGCTCGCCGTCGAGCTCGATCAGACCGTCGCGCTGGCGCATCGCAATCTCGCCGCTGATCAGACGAGTCGTTCCGCGCACGCCGATCCTTCCCATCACGGTGTAGCGATTCGCCTCGGGCCTCGGCTTGGCGTCGACGAGATCGGCGACGATGTTCGGAAAGCTCTTGCTGCCGATGATCTGATGCATTTCGCGATCTTGCGCGGCGTTGCCGGAGTCCAGGCGCTCGACCGGAATTTCGAGGTGCGCGTGGACGCCTGCGTCGGTGCTGAGCCGGTCGCCGAAGAACGCGGCTTCGATGAATCCGGAAATCGGTCCGCGGCCGTCGATGTCGTGCAAGGTGCTGTGCGCTTTGATTCGGACGAACGAGCGCGCGGAATCGACCTCGTAGCGGCTACATCGTACTGATTCTGGCATATCGTACGAGGTCGTTCGGAATGGAGCCGAGGAGACCGTGCGAACTGGTCTGCTCGCCGACGAACGACGTGACGATCGAGGCGATTCGCGACAACTGGTCCTTTACGAACGGCGGCTCGCCCGACATGGCGCGCAAGTCGTCGTAGCGTTTCATATCCCGCTGCACGCCGGCAAGCTGGCTTTCGACGAAGTACGCCAGCGCGAACCCGACGATGCCGAAAATGATGCCTCGCTTCATACGGTTACCTCCGACCGCTGTTTGCGAACGAGCTCGGTGACGAGCCGCACGGCTGCCGGAACCGCCGCCGCTACGGCCGGGCTGAGCCCCATCCCGTCGCCGGCGTCGGCCGGCTGGCAGCCGACCAACAAGAATCGCGCCGTCGTTCCCCCCAAGCGCGCGACGTGGGCAAAGACGTTTTCGAGCTCCATGCTGTGGGCGTCGGCGACCGGCGAACCCGCGACGTCGCGCTCGGGTTCGATCACAAAAAGCTCGCCCGGCGCGGCGCGGCGATCGACGGCGTCGACGAAGACAACGACGTCGTAGGCGCCGCCGGCGATCTCGTATGCCAGATGCACGCCCCGGATCCCGAAGTCGGCGACGCGCACGTCCGCCGGAAACGGTTCGCGCGCCAACCGCTCGGCGACCTCGACGCCGAAGGCGTCGTCCTTGAAGAAGACGTTGCCGACGCCCGCGACGAGAACGCGCGCCGCACTCACTGGCGCGCCTCCTCGAGCGGCTCGATCTCGTCGCACGCAAAGAAGAGCGCCCGGCCGTACCAGGCGTGGAACTCGGTAGCGGGGTCGTCGTCGACCGTCACGGCGACGTGCAAGCGGTCTTCCATGTCGCGATAGACGCCGGCCACGTGCGCCTCTTTGCCGTCGACGAACTCGTCCCAGACGTCGGCACGGCGCTTGGGGTGCAGCCGAACGCGCGCGCCCTTTTCGACCCGGACGCCGTCGATCACGACGCTCTCCGAGCCGGGCTCGGGCTCGGCCGCGTGCAGTACGCCGTGCAGCTCGCGAAGGAGCTGGGCGTCGAGCGCTTCGGCGCGCTCGACGATCGCGCGCGCAGCCGGATCGGTCGCGCGCGCTTCCCGACGCTCGGCCTCGCTCAAACTCAGCACGCTCAAGTTGAGGAGCTCGTCGATCTCGGTACCGTCGAAGGTGTCGCCGCGGCTCTGCGACGCGACCTTCGGGAAGTCGTAGAGGACGATCGGCGACGCCAGCACCAGCTCCGCCGCGTGCGCGTCGTCGCGCTGGTCGCCGACGAGCACCGGAAAGACGCGCTCGTTCGCGCAGGCTGCGACCAGCGCGGCATCGGCATCCGGCGGATCGAGCAACGACAGAAAGGCCCCGCGTTCGACGTGCAGCAGCAGGTGGGTCGACAGAAACGCGGTGCGCAGCGCCGAGGTACGGTCCGGCGCCGCGACGACCGCAGAGTCGTTGAAGACGCGCACGCGAACTTTGACGCGCCCGTCCGCGACCGGAGTCGCCGCAAGCCGGATCGATCCCGCCAGCGGCCAGCGGCGGCGCAGGACGCGGCCGCGGAGTTTTCCCGAAGCGTCGACCACTTCGGCGGTCTCCACGCCGCCGGGAAATTCGAAGGGTGCGAGCACTTCGCCGGCGTCAAGAGCGGCCGCGACGTCGATTTCGCGCGGCACCGCTTCGTCGAAGCTGGTATAGTCCTCGCTTCCGACGGTCAGCGCCGCGACCGCGGCGAACTCGCCGGTTTCCTCGTCGTAGGCTTCGACGCTGCGCGCTTGCACCTGCAGAAAGCGAACCCGCACCGTGACCTGCGCGCGGCCGCCGAGCCGCGCGATCGCTTCGGCTTGCAGAGAAGCGTGTTCGCCGGTTCCGGCCAGCGCGCGCTCGCGCGGGACCAGCACGCCGAACTGCCAGCGCATTTTGTTCTTGAGCGCCGAGGCGGTATACGGGTAGAGCAGGTACCCCTCGTAGAGGACCGCGTCGGCGATCGCTTGGGCGGGATCGAATGCGGTCACGATCGCGTCCGAGCCCGGTCGAGCAGCGCTTCGATGGAATCGTCCCAGGTCGGATGCACGGCCGCCGTTTTGTACTCGTAAAGCTCGTCGAACAGATCCCTGCGGACGCGGATCCAAGCAGCGTTCGGGAAATGCATCTCGACCGCGCGGCGATAGACCTCGACCGGAAGGCGGTACTCCGCTTCGAGGTTCCAAGGAACGCGCTCGACCTGCAGCCCCCGCTCGCCGCCGGTGAAGATCGTTCCGGAGAAGAGAAAGCGCAACGGAATCGCGTCGTCTTCGAGCGCGTTGGTATATTTATTGGCCGCGATCTCGAAGTCGTAACTGCACGAAACCGGCAGCGCGGCTTCGGTCGTCCCGGCGAACGACGGAATTGCGACGGCGACTTGCGCCCACTGGACCGCGTGCAGCGTTTCGCCCCAACGTTCCGGCGACCCGAAGAGCTCGATCAAGCGGCGGCGCTCGCGCTCGGCGTACGCCCGGCGGCGCGGCTCGATTCGAACGCCTACGTGCAGCACCAGCGCGTCGACGCGGCCGCCGTCGATCTCTCGCACGCGCAAACGAAACGAGACCGTCGGGGAGGCGAACGCCGGCGAAGCCTCGGCGCCGGCAATCTCGAAGGCGAGCGCGGTCACGCGCGAACCGCTTGCGGCCGGGCCGGACCGCAGCGCGCGTCGAGCTCGGCGAAGAACGCATCGAGACGGCGATGCGCCTCGTCGCCGCCGTCGAAGCCCTTCCACGTCGAGCGGATCAACCCGACGAGCCGATAGCAGACGTCGATGGGCACCACATAGCTGCGATGCGGCCCCGTCCGATCCGTAAGGAAGGCTTCGACGTCCGGCTCCATGCCGGCCAGCAGCGGGACTCGCGCGACCAGTTCGTCCCAGGCACCCAACGGCAACAGCGATTCGGTCGCACCGGCCGGACTGGGATAGAACGCCACCGGTTTGGATGCCGGCGTGCTGAAAAAGAAGAAGGCGAGATCGACCGGAAGCGCCAGCGCTTCCCAACTCGAAGGATCGATTCGGACGTCGTCGAGCCGCACGTAACGCCGCGGTACCGATTTGTAGCGTCCCTGCGCGGCGCCCGAGGCGGTGAAGAGTACGTAGCAGGGACCGCAAGCACACGCGATGCGCCGCTCGCGCACGTCGGCGACGTGCCCGTGATCTTCGCCGATCGGCCGCGCGCAAAACTCGCAGCACGACTCCGGGACTCGCGCGGGCGGCCGATTGGCTGCGGTGAACCGGGCCAGCGACACGATCGTCTACGTCGGCAGCGGGTCGAGAACGCGCAGCGTCGCCGGCGCCTCGGCCGCGTCGGAAACGCCCTCCGCGCGGACGCTCGAAAGCTCGGGACAGGCTTCCAGAATCGCCTTCTCGATCGCGAGCTTGAGCGTCACCGCGGAGGACGGGCAACCGTCGCAGCTGCCGGACATCCGCAGCCAAACGACGCCGTCCTCGATCGCGAGAACTTCGACGCTGCCGCGATGCGATTCGACGTACGGCCGGACTCCGTCGAGCGCGCGCTGCACGCGGTCCGCGGTGCTCTCGGGATGCAGGCCGTGGATCGCCATGAGTCCGGAGGAAAGCTCGTCCTCGCCGAGCGCGGCGAAGATGGCGCCGGCGCGATCGCCGGCGTTCGCGTCGACGATCTCGAGAATGCGCTCGATGCCGGCCCCGTACAGCCCGACCAGCGTCCTGACCAGCTCTTCGGCACGCCCGCGAACGTGTGCGATCGGCGACGGGCGCTCGAACTCCGCCAGCAGCTCCTCGACGCGGACCCCGGAAGCGCGAACGGTACCGCTTCCGGAGTCCGCCGCGTGACCGCTCAAGGCGTTGCGAACTGCGGCGAGTGCATGCGCTCGAGCACGCGCCCGCCGTCGAGGTACATATGCACGCCGCACGGCAAGCAAGGATCGAAGCTCCTCACGGCACGCATGATGTCGATGCCTTTGAAGTTCTCGGGGCCGTTCTCTTCGAAGATCGGCGTGTTCTGCACGGCGTCCTCGTAGGGACCGGGCGTGCCATAGATGTCGCGCGGATTGCCGTTCCACGGGGTCGGCGGCCACGGATGGTAGTTTGCGATCTTCCCGTCGCGGATGACCATGTGATGCGAGAGCACGCCGCGAACCGCTTCGGTGAAGCCGCACCCGATGGCGTCCTTGGGAACCTCGAAGCGCTCCCACGTCTTGGTGTTGCCGCCGCGAATCTCTTCGAAAGCCTTGTCGAGGAAATGAAGCGCGCAGGCCGCCGAGTAGGCTTGAAAATAGGTGCGAGCCCGGTCGCGCTCGATGGCGTTGCTCCACTTGGGAACCTTCCACTCGAAGGTCTTCTCGGGCAGCAGCGCCGTTCGCGGCAGGTTGATGACGACGCTGTTGCCGGTGGAACGAACGTAGCCGTTATCGACCAGGCCGGCCAGCGCGGTCGACCACAGCCGGGCGATCGCGCCGCCGCCGGTGTCGAGCGCGAGATGATCTTTACCGTCGAACCACCGGGGCGACATCACCCAGCTGTAGTTGCCGTCGAAGTTGCGCTTCTGGGGCTCGGGGCGAGTATGCATGTTCCAGGGGTGGCGCCGGTCGACCGGATTGCCGAGCGGGTCGCGGTCGACGAAGATTTCCTCGCCTTCCCAATCCTTGTAGTACGAGTGCCCGAGCAAGATGCGAATGCCGAGGTTGATCTCCACCAAATCGGTGGTCACCAGTTTCCCGTCGACGACGATGCCCGGGGTGACGAACATCTTGCGGCCCCAATGCGTCATGTCGCGGTATTCGAAGTTGCAGT
>DATJUC010000188.1:0-15553 GCA_035502675.1 Candidatus Acidiferrales bacterium
CATCTAGGAGAAACCGTGCCAGAGTCCGTCTCAATTGAGATCGGCGGGCGCACGATGACCATTGAAACCGGCGAACTCGCGAAGCAAGCAAACGGCTCCGCTTTGGTTCGTTATGGCGATCAAAACGTCGTGCTCTGCGCCGTCACTGCCTCCGAGAAACCTCGCGAAGGCATCGACTGGTTCCCTCTGACTTGCGATTTCGAAGAGAAAATGTACGCTGCCGGAAAGATTCCGGGGGGCTACATCAAGCGCGAAGGCCGTCCGCCCGAGCACGCCGTGCTCAGCTCGCGCCAAATCGACCGCCCGATTCGTCCGCTCTTTCCGGCGGGCTTCCACAACGACGTTCAAATCGTCGCCACCGTAATGTCGGTCGACCCCGAACTCGACGCCGACGTCCTGGGCGTCTGCGCGGCCGGCGCCGCGCTGGCGCTTTCCGACATTCCGTTCGACAAGACGGTCGCGGCGGTCCGCGTCGGTCGCGACGAAAACGGCGCTTACGTTTGTAATCCGGCGCTTCCGCAATACGAAAGCGGCGGCATGGACATCGTCATCGCCGGCACGGCCGACGCAGTGATGATGGTCGAGGGCGGCGGGCACGAGATCTCCGAGGAACACTTTCTCGGAGCGGTCGAGTTCGCGCACGGCGAGATCAAAAAAATCGTCAAAGCCATCGACCAGCTGGCCAAGAAAGCCGGCAAAAAGAAGCGCGAGTTTCCGCTCTCCAAGGTCAATGCCGATCTCGAGAAATGGGTGCGCAAGAGCTTCGGCAAGGACGTCGCCAAAGCGATGCGCGTCGTCGACAAGCAGAAGCGCGAAGAAGCATTCTCCCAGCTCACGGTCGACGAAGCGCTGGCACGCTGCGGCAAGAAGGACGACGACGTCAAGGTGCTGCTGCAGGATCCGAACACCGGCAAAGAGTTCGCCAAGGTCATCAAGGCGATGGAAGAGGACGAACTGCGCACGATGGTCGTCGACGAAAAGATTCGTCCCGACGGCCGCAAGCCCAACGAGATCCGCCCGATCTGGTGCAAGGTGCATTACGTGCCCCGGGTGCACGGCTCGGGAATCTTCACGCGCGGGCAGACGCAGGTCTTCACGGCCGCGACGCTCGGTTCGACCAGCGACGCGCAGCGGCTCGACGGCATCGTCGCTCTGGAAGACAAGCGCTACATGCACTTCTACAACTTTCCGCCGTACTCGGTCGGCGAGACGCGCCCGATGCGCGGGCCCGGCCGCCGCGAAATCGGCCACGGTCACCTCGCGGAGCGGGCGCTGATTCCGGTGCTTCCGCCCAAGGACGAGTTTCCGTACACGCTTCGCTTGATGAGCGAAGTGCTGGAATCGAACGGCTCCTCGTCGATGGCCTCGGTCTGCGGGTCGACGCTCGCCCTGATGGATGCCGGCGTGCCGATCCGCGAGCACGTCGCGGGCGTCGCAATGGGACTCATTCTCAAGGACGACAAGTACGCCGTCCTGACCGACATCCAGGGACTGGAAGACGCGCTCGGCGAGATGGATTTCAAGGTCGCCGGCACCAAGAAGGGCATCACCGCGATCCAGATGGACATCAAGGTCCAGGGAGTCACGATCGAGATCATGCGCGAAGCGATGGAAGAGGCGCGCAAGTCGCGCTACTTCATCATCGACAAGCTGGCGGAGACGATCGAAAAGCCGCGTGCCGAGCTCTCGAAGTACGCGCCGCGAATGATCGTCGTCAAGATCGATCCCGCCAAGATCAAGGACGTGATCGGCCCCGGCGGCAAGGTCATCAACAAGATCATCCAGGAAACCGGGGTCGAGAAAATCGACATCGAAGACGACGGATCGGTCTTCATCACCTCGCTCGACGGCGAGTCGGGCGACAAGGCGCGCCAAATCGTCGAGAACCTCACCAAAGAGGTGCTCGCCGGCGAGACGTATCTCGGCACGGTGACGCGGATCATCAACATCGGCGCGTTCGTGCAGATTCTCCCCGGTAAAGAGGGGCTGGTCCACATCAGCCAACTCGCGCCGCAGCGCGTCGAGAAAGTCGAAGACGTCGTCAAAGTCGGCGACGAGATCATGGTCAAAGTCCTCGAGATCGACGGCCAAGGCCGCATCAACCTGTCGCGCAAAGCGTTGCTCGGCGGCGTCTCCGGCAACGGGGATGGCGGACGCGGCGATCGCGGCGGATATCGCGGTCCGCGCGAACCGCGCGAGGCGCGCGAGCCGGCGGAAGCGCCGGTTGCGCCGGGATTGCCGACGCGGCGCCGGCGCCGTCCGCCGGGACGCCACGACGACTGAAACTCCGGCGAAGCGAGAAGGGCCCGCAGCGATGCGGGCCCTAACGTTGAGCGCATGAGCGATCGAGCCATTCTCGTCACCGGTGCGTCGACCGGCATCGGGAACGCGACGGCGCGCAAGCTCGCCGAGACCGGATACGCGGTCTTCGCCGGCGTGCGCACGCGCAGCGACGCCGAAGCGCTGGCAGCCGCCGGCGAAAATATTCGGCCCGTCATCCTCGACGTGACCGACGCGGACTCCGTTTCGTGCGCGGTCGGCGCCGTCGAGGAAAGCCGTATCCCGCTCTACGGTTTGCTGAACAACGCCGGGATTGCAGGCGGCGGTCCGCTGCAGTATCTTCCGCCCGAGCGTCTGCGTCAGGTCTTCGACGTGAACGTCTTCGGAACGATGGCGGTGACCCAGGCGGCGATTCCGCTGCTGCGAGCCGCGCGCGGCCGGATCGTGACCGTCGGCTCGATCGCCAGCCGGTTCGGCTCGCCGTTCGTCGGTCCGTACGCCGCTTCGAAGGCCGCCCTCGCGGTTCTGATGGACGCCTTACGCATGGAGATGGCGCCGTTTGGCGTAAGCGTTTCTCTCTTCGAGTTTGCGGCCGTAAAAACGCCGATTTGGAGCAAGGGACGCGCGCATCGAGAAGAGCTCGGCACGCGCTACCCCGCGCAGGCCCTCGAAGACTACGGCCGGTGGGTCGACGCCATCATGAAAACGATCGACGCCGAGGAGAAGCACGGCATGGAGCCCTCGGTGGTCGCGGCGGCGATTGCGGAAGCGTTCGCGACGCCCAAGCCCAAAGCGCGTTACGTTATCGGCAAACGAGCCAAGATCCAGGCCGCCGTCGCGCTCTTGCCGCACGCGACGCGCGACGCGCTCGTTCGCAGGGCCATCGGGCTCGAGGAGCGTTAGGGAGAGAATCGCAGGCCGGCGTCGACGCCGGGCGAGCGCAGCCGGTCTTCGGCGCCGTTCCGGGAGGTCAGCCACGCGGCCGCGACCGCGGGCGACGTACCGGTGACGGCGTTTGCGCGGTGGCGTACGTCGCGTCGTCGACGAACATCGTCCACGCGCGCAGCGAAAGCATCGGCGCGATTTGCCACGCGACCGAGACTCCGTCCCAGGTGACGATCCCGTTGACGAATCCGCGCACGGCTGCGACGCTGCGCGCTTCGTCGCGTCGCTTCCCGCCTACGAAGAGACTCTCGGCCCGAATCCGCGGTAGCCGCGTAACGGAACGAACTGCGCCTCGACCATTCCGCGCGCGACCAGCGGGGCTTCCTCGAAAAGCTCGCGCGCGCGTTCGACGCTTTCGACCTCGAACAGCAGGCAGGCACCGAGCACGTCTTCTCGGCTCCAGCACGCGCGTACGAAGCCGCGAGCGTAAAGGCGCCGTACGGCTTCGGCCTCGGGCTCCAGCAGTGCAGCGAATTCCTCTTCGGCAAACGCTTCCACGCGCCGCCGAGCAATTACGAGAACTTCCATGCCGCGCCGTTTGTGGAAGCCGCCGCACAGGCCTCCCTCAGTGCCGGCGCGTAGAGTAGCCTCCCATGCCATACGCGTCTTTGGGCGCATTCGTCGAAGCGCTGCGCGCGGGCGGCGAGCTGCACGTCGTTTCGGCCTGCGTCGATCCGCATTTGGAGATCGCCGAGATCACCGACCGCATCGTCAAGGCGGGCGGTCCGGCGCTGCTCTTCACGAACGTCAAAGGTTCGTCGTTTCCGGTGCTCACCAACCAGTTCGGCACGCGCCGGCGCATGGCGATGGCACTCGACGCCGCCGACTTGAACGAGGTGACGCAGCGCGTACGGCGGCTGATCGACGTTACGCCGCCCGGGACGTCGCTGTTCGACAAGCTGGGCGCGCTCTCGCGTCTGGCTCCGCTCGCCAACGCGATTCCGAAGATCGTGCCCGACGGCGATGCGCAGGACGTCGTCGTGCGCGAACCGGATCTCACCAAGCTGCCGGTGCTGACGACCTGGCCGCTCGACGCCGGTCCGTTCGTCACGCTGCCCCTGGTCATCACGAAGGATCCGCGCACGAACCGGCCCAACGTCGGCATGTACCGCATGCAAGTCTACGGCCCGCGCGAAACCGGCATGCACTGGCAACGTCACAAACAAGGCCGCGCACACGCCGACGCGTGGGGTTCCCGCATCCCCGTTGCGGTCGCCGTCGGAACCGATCCGGTGCTCACCTATGCGGCAACGGCGCCGCTGCCGCCGGCGCTCGACGAGTTCGCGTTCGCCGGGTTGCTGCGCGGCAAACCGGTCGAACTGGTCGCCGCCAAGACGGTGGATCTCAACGTCCCGGCCGGCGCCGAGTTCGTGCTGGAGGGCTACGTCGACAACGAGGATTTACGGGAAGAGGGGCCGTTCGGCGATCACACCGGCGTGTACAGCTTGGCCGACCGGTACCCGACGTTCCATGTCAACTGCATTACGCACCGCCGCAAGCCGATCTACCCGGCGACGGTCGTCGGGAAGCCGCCGATGGAAGACGCCTGGCTCGGCAAGGCGACGGAACGCATCTTCTTGCCGCTGCTGCAGATGGTGCTGCCCGAAGTCGCCGACATGAATTTACCGGTCGAAGGCGGCTTTCACAACCTCGCCATCGTCTCGATCCGCAAAGCGTATCCGGGTCACGCCAAAAAGGTGATGAACGCGCTTTGGGGATTGGGACACATGATGATGCTGACGCGCGTGCTGGTGGTCGTCGACGCCGACGTCGACGTCGGCGACGCACGCGAGGTCGCGTGGTTCGTCCTGAACAATCTGGCGCCCGAACGCGACGTCGTCACCATGCCGGGACCGGTCGACGATCTCGACCACGGCTCGTACAACGTCGCATACGGAACCAAGATCGGCATCGACGCGACGCGCAAGACCGCTGCCGAGGGCTACCACCGCGAGTGGCCGCCCGACATTCGCATGGACGACGCGACGCGACGGCGCGTCTCGCAGCGGTGGCGGGAGCTGGGGCTCGACCGGATCGGCGCCGCACTGCGCGCCGACGATTGGTCCGGGCAAGGACCGGCCGCGTTCGATCGGTTGATGCGTTGAAAGCTGCGACGGTCTTCCTTCGCGAAATTCGCATCGAGCACACGCTCTTCGCGCTGCCCTTCGCGTATACCGGTGCGGTGCTGGCCGCGCGCGGGCTGCCGTCGTGGAGCGCGCTGCTGTGGATCACGATCGCCGTGCTGGGGGCGCGCACCGCGGCGATGGCGGCCAATCGTTATCTGGATCGCGACATCGACGCGCGTAATCCTCGCACCGCGCGCCGCGCAGTCGCGAGCGGAAACCTGGCGCCGGCAACGATGCTGTGGGCCGTGGCGATCGGTCTGATCGTCTTGTTGCTGGCAGCCTGGATGCTCAATCCGCTCTGCGTCAAACTCATGCCGATTGCGGCGCTCCTGCTATTGATCTATCCGCTCTGCAAACGCTTCACCTGGCTGGTCCACTTCGTGCTGGGCGCAGTCGACGGGCTGGCGCCGCTGGGCGCTTACATCGGCGTGGCCGGCGGCGTCAGCTGGGCGGCGCTGCTGCTCTTTCTGGCGGTTACCGTGTGGGTCGCGGGGTTCGACATCACGTACGCGCTGATGGACGTCGGCGTCGATCGCCAGCAAGGGATCCGTTCGGTTCCGGCGCGTTTCGGCGAAGGCCGCGGGAACTGGGCGGCGCTGGCATCGCACGTCGCCATGCTGCTGCTGCTGATCGGCGCCGGCGTTGCGGCCGGCGCCGGGATCGCGTACTACGCCGGCGTGGCGGCGGCGGGAGCGCTGATCGCCTACGAACGGTATTGCGTGCGCGCCGCGCCGAACGTCTTCGCGCTCAACGAACGGGTCTTCGTTGCGAATATGATCTTCTCGGTCGCGTTCCTGGCGACGACGCTGCTGTCGTACGCGGCGCCCGCGGGAGCCGCCTCGTGAACCGCCGCGGCTTTTTGACGTCGGCTGCCGCGATGGCCGTCGTTCCGTTCCCGATCGTGACGCCGCTGCCTCCGCCGACGCCCCTGCCCTACGGCCCGGTACAGCCCGGCCAGTTTCTGCAGCAGCTCACGATCGGGGTCAACGTGACGCTTTCCGGCGACTACGCGCAGTACGGTCAGCAAGTCGTGGCCGGCGTCCAAGCGGCGGTCGACGAAACCAACCGCTTCACCGCGCCGATCTCGCACGTTTGGGGCTGGCGCTCGTACGACGATCGCAACGATACCGCCCAGGCCGCGGCCAACGCGAGCGTCGCGGCCGCCGATTCGACGGTCGTCGGCATCGTCGGAAATCTGACGGCTGCGATGACGATCGCAGCCCTGCCCCGCTACGCCAACGTCGGTTTCGCCGTCGTCGTTCCCACCGTGACCGCCGACGTGATCACGCGTCGCGGCTTCTTCAACATCTTTCGCTTACCCGCCAACGACTCCAGCGCCGGGCAACTCTTCGCAAGCACCGTTCTCGCATCGAGAAAGAGCGTGCCGACGATCGCCGTCGCGCTCGACGGCGATTACGGCTACGACGTCGCGCGCGGGTACGTGCAGCAAGCCAAGAGCGACCACCATCCCGCCGACGTGCTGCTCTTTCCGAAGGGCACGATCGATCCGGCGGCCGCCGCGCGCACCGTGCTCGACAAGTCGCCCGCGTACGTCTTCCTGTGCGGGAAGACGGCCGAGCTGGGTCCGGTCGCCGAAGCGATGCGGCTGGCCGGCTACACCGGCGAATTCGGCGCCAGCGACGGATTTTGGACTCAGCAGACCATCGAACGTTACGCCAAGACGATGGACGGCGCGTACGTCGCCTCGCCGATGCCGCCGCTCGACAAAATCCCGACGATCATCCAGCTCTTGAAAGACTTTCAAAACGAGGTCGGGCAGATTACGCCTTTCTCGGCGTTCGGCTACGCGGCGGCGCAGCTGATCATCGCGGCCGCACAGATTTCCAACGCGAATACGCGAACGACGCTGCTCCAGTCGCTGCAGCACGGCGGAACGTTCACGACGCTGGTGGGGCAGTTCCGCTTCAACATCAACGGCGATCCGCAGATCCCCGACATCTACCTCTACACCGTCTCGGCCGGCGGCTTCAAATTCGCGCGTCCGGCAATCCTCAACGGTTACGTGCTTTAGCCGGTCAGGCTTCCACGCGCCGCCACTGCACGATTGCCGCGAGTCCGTACGCGACCAGCAGAGCCGCCAAGACGGCGATTTTTACCCAGAGCCCGGTCAGGATTGCCGGGCCGGCCCCTACGTCGTCGCCGAAGTGCATGTATCCCAGCGGGTTGAGGACGTTCAAGACGCGCGCGCCTTGGTGCAAGGCCAGCAGAATCGGGTTGCCGCCCAAGGAGTCGGCCGACGCCAATCCGAGAACGCCCAGCGCGACCGGCCAAGCCAATCCCACGATCACTCCGTAGCCGCGGCGCACCGACGCGGTAGCGCCCGTCAGCATGGCGTACCATGCCAGAACCCCAAGCAACGCCACGGCGAGCGCAACCGACTCGCTCCACCCAAAAACGTAGTTCGGCCGCTGGAAGAGTATCTGCGCGACGACGGCCGTGACGGTTCCCATCGCAAAGGTTCCGACGACGGCTACGGCGTCGGCCGCGAAAATCCGCAACGCCAGCGCGCTTCGCTCGATCGGTTTGGTGAAGGCCGTTTCCAGGTGACCGTCGTTCTCGCGAGCCAGCGGTGCCCCCAAGCACGTGGCGACGACCAGCGCGACGAAACATCCGAGCGCGAAGAAGTGCGCGAACGATTCGGGCTGGTCGGTACGAACCGAGATCAGCGAACCGCGGCCGTGGGGCAACTCCGTAACGCGGACCGGTCCGGCGACCGCGACGTCGCGGTCGTTGCGCCCGCTCGGGTCGTAGACGGTGATCTCTTTACCGTTCCAGCCGCGGTCGAGGACCGTCACCCGCACTCCGGTGCGCGCGTTGACGTACTCCGTCCGGTGCGTGCCGTCGGGGAGCGTCGTCTCCGTTCGTTTTGCGTCGGGATCGCGCTCCTGCGACTCGGCCCACGACAGCACGTTGTCGTGCGTCTGCCACACGGCGATCCGCGCGATTGCGGCGAGCACCACGATGGCACCGAGAACGATGGCCGTCCACTTGAGCGCGCATCGGGCGCGCAGCCATTCGACGTAGTCCATCAGTTGACGTACTGGTCTTCCTGAACGATGCGAACTTTGTGCGGACTGCGCGGTTTCGGCGGGGGCGGAGTATCGGCATCCTCGATGGCGAGGACGAATCGAAGCCGCCAGCCGCCCAGCGAGAGCGTAAAGTTCGTTCCCATGATTTCCACGTGTTTCAAGCCTCCACGCGGCGCCACGTAACGATGGCGACCGCGCCGTAGATAAGGACGAGGGCCAGGAGTATCGGAAGATCTTGCAGCGAGCTCAGCCCGGCGCCGGCCGCGTGGGTCTCGGCCGAGACGTCGAAGGCCGCGTCGAAGTGCAGGTACGAAAACGGCAGCACCCAGGCGATCGGCGTCGCGATCGCGTGCAGGACGCGCGCGACGGGCGAAGCGCCGAAATTCGAGCTGGCAAAGATGCTGATGAGGGCCGCTACGGGCCACGACAGGCCGAGGATGACGCCGTAGGCGCGGCGCATCGAGGCGGTTGCGGCACATAGCAGCGCGTACCATCCGACGGCCGCCAGAAAACCGCCCGCCAGCACCAGGGCGTCGCCGGCGTCGAATACGTAGCGAGGCGCTTCGAAGATGGTGTGTCCGATGGTGAAGAACACGATCGTCAGCACGAACGCCGCAGCCATACCCGCAACGTCGGTCGCCATGGTAGCGAGCCCCAGCGTTTCGCGGCGCACCGGCTTGGTCAGAGCGATCTCCAAATGCCCTTCGTTTTCGCGGGCGAACGGCGCGCCCAGCACCGTTGCGACGATCAGCGCGACGAAGGCGGCGGCGGCGAAGTAGTAGGCGAGATGTTCGGGCCGGCTGGAATCGATCGAAAAGATCAGCGTTCCGTTCGGAAGGATCGTTCGCCGGACGTTCAGATCGCCGAACGAGAAATTGCGAGCCCGAAACGTTTGCGTCGGGTCGCGGTCGACGACGGTGACGCGCTGCCCCCAGTAGCCGCGATCGTCGACGGTCACGCTCACGCCCTGCCGCACGTTCGAAAAGACGGTGCGTTTCGTTCCGTCGGCGAGTACGGAATGGGTCGTTTGCGCGGTCCGTTCGAACTGCTTGAACGACATTCCGTGGATTTCGAGATAGGTCGGCTCGTGCGTGATGAGATTGGCGAACCCGAAGCGCGCGTAGAGCACCAGCGCGACGCACGCGACCAGCGCGATCGCCGTCCATTTCAGGCAGCGCCCGACGCGCAGCCATTCGACGTAGGTCATGGCAGGTTCTCCGCGGCGACGACGTCGGCGGTCGCGTCGGCCGGCGAAACCGCGTACAAGAAGATGTCTTCGAGGTTGAGATCGACGGTACGGACGCCGGCCGCTCCGGCCGCCGAGAGTTTCGCCGCGATGTCGTCGGCATCGCGCAGTACGAGCAGGCGAACGATTCGCTCGACGCGGTCGACGCGCGCGATGCGCGGATCGGAGACGATTCCGTTGAGCGAGAACGACGAGTCGGGAAGAATGCCTTCGACGATTTTGCGGTCGGCTTTGAGATCGTCGACCAAACCCTGCAGTACGCACCGGCCGTGGTCGAGAATCGCAATCTGCTCGGCCGCGCGCTCGACCTGGCCGATCTGATGCGAAGAAAACACGACCGAGCAGCCGCGCGCGGCTTCGTTGATGATCAGGCTCAAGACGTGGCGCTGATTGACCGGATCCAGCCCGCTGGTCGGCTCGTCGAGAATCAGGACGTCGGCGTTGCGCGCGAACGCAATCGCCACCATGACGGCGGTGCGCATGCCTTTGGAAAGCGCGCGAGCGCGCTTGCGCGGATCGACGTTGAACTGTGCGAGCAGCTCGAGCGCGCGCGCCGGGACGAACGAGGCAAACGCACGGCGAATCATCTCGACGTGCTCGGCTACCGTCATCCAGTCGTAGAGAACGCTGCGCTCGGGCACGTAGGCGATGCGCTCGAAGGTCGCCGGGACGAGCGGCTTGCCGTCGTACAGAATCGCTCCGCCGTCGCTTCGCGCCAGACCCAGCATACATTTGAAGGTCGTCGTCTTGCCGGCACCGTTAGGGCCGAGCAGCCCGAAGACGCTGCCGGCCGGAATCTCCAGCGAGAGATCGTCGACGGCTGCAGAGCCTCCGTAGGCCTTGCGCAGATGTGAAATCTGAATCGTACTCATCGTTCCTCCGGAAACCACCGGTCGACGGCGGCATCGATCAGGTCGCGTACCTCGGCGCGGGAGAGGCCCACCGATTTCACCTCCCGCAGCGCTGCGTCGAGCGCGTCGCGAGCTACGTCGACTGCCGCCGACTTGGGTGACGTTGCGGATCCGTTACTCCTGACGAAAGAGCCCCGCCCGGGGGCGGTTTCGATGATTTCGTCGCGTTCGAGCTCGCGGTACGCGCGCGCCACGGTGTTCGGATTGACCGTCAAGTCCAGTGCGAGCTGCTTGACCGTCGGCAGCTGCTCGCCCGCCTGGAGAACGCCGAGTGCGACGGATCGCTTGACTTGCTCGATGATCTGCAGGTAGATCGGGACGCCGCTGCGCGGATCGACCGTCAATACGGCCGGCATCTTTCGGGTTCGTTCCTTAGAACTTAGGGCCCCAGCCGGGGAACAAGCCGCTGGAGATCTGGTCCGGCAGGCGGACCGGGGTGCGGGCCTCGCGGGCCATGTCCGCTTCCGGGCGGATCGTCGTGAAGTGCGTCATCGTTCTTGCCTTTCTCCACTAGTACCGTCATGCTGTCGTACTAGTACACTAGTACAATAGCGTATCAGTACGAACCCGTCAAGCCCCCCACGTGAGAAATTGTTGACGAGAAGAGTGCGGCCCGTACCGAGAAATGGCTTGCGCGACGCGGGGAACCCCGAGGAGCGGGTGGACGCCTTCGATCACGGCGGACGCACACGCCCAATCACGGGTCCAAAACGGAAAGGGGGCGGCCCGAAGGAGGGGTACGCTGCAGCAGCGCCGCCCCGAGGTCACAACGCCGCCGAGCCTACGAGTACCATTACCGAACAAAGTGCTCGGTTCAACCCTCGCCGACCCTCGCCGTCTAGCCCAGGTAAGCCCTCGGATCCAAGGCTGAAGCCGCATACTTGGCTCTACGCTGGCTTGTTTTTTGGCGGGCGACGTTCGGCCCGCCCAATGTACCCGCGCCGTCGGCCAGCACGTCTTTCCGTTACTGCGCGAACTTGCCGGGAAATACTCTGCGCTCGAGCAAATCCGCGACGCGCGGCGGGAGTTCCAACTCGCGCTGCTTGGTAAAATGGCGATGGCTGGGCAGAACGGGCAGCTTCGGACCCAGCGACATTCATCAGAGTTGAAAACGATAACCTGAAGAATTACCGCCACGCCTCCCGAGGGCAACGCCGTAGCCAACGCTCGCATCGACGAGGCGACGAAACTTCGCATCATCGCTACTCGCGCATGGCTCGTAGTCAGCGCGGCTTCATGAGACGGTAGCGCGCCACTAAAGCCTAGTTTGTCGCGGCCACTTTCCTGAGAACGCCCAGCGTTTCACTGGGATCGCGGCGGCGACGATAGTCGGGACTCGTTTCGACGTCGACGATCGTTCCGCGGCGAGCGATGACAAAGCGCGCCGGGATCGGCAGTTGCCACGCCCGCTGGCGTTGATGAGTGAGAGGTCGTTTCAGAAGACGGTCTTATACAAGATCGCGAAGTATTCGGGCATCGTGTACGCAACCCCGAAAGCGCCCGAGACCGTCATGTTCTTCTCAACGAGCACATGGAACGGAACCGGGTGTCTGTCGCGGTAGGGCTTTGCGTTCTCGACAGACTGCGGCAGCACCGGCTCGGCACCGGCCTGGCGAAACTCCGGATAGGCACCAGCCAGCTGCCTGCACCTCTTCATCGCAATATGGGCACCATGCGCCCCGGAAGAACGCGACGACCAGCCAGCTTTTCTCCAACAAATCCGCGGAAGATATCTCTTGCCCAAGCTGATCGTTCAGCGAAGATGGAGGCACCTGTTGGCCGGGCTTTAGGACCTTGTTGAGCGCTCTATGGGTAAGCAACTCCTCGGTTTGGCGGCCTATTTGCGCTTTGATATCGGGCTTAAGTATGGGGCCATGCTTCGAACGAAGGGCGGCCAAGCGATCTTCAAGGCTAGCCATTGTTATCGTATGAACCTGACGCAAAAGCAGTTCGGCATCGCAAACCGAGTCACCAAGACGAACTGTCGATATCGTGTCACACCTTGGCACGTGCGTTCGTAAGCGATCCTACATCGCTCGATCGACCGCTAGGTATTATGATTGCAGCAATTCCTTAGAGGGAGCAGAGGATGGCGACGCGTGGTTTCACCGGGCGTGGGCGACGACCCGAACTCGTCGGTCGACTTCCCCCGGGACAGCACATCGTGACGGACTTTCCGGTCCTGACAAGCGGCCCCACGCAATACATCGAGCCTAACAGCTGGAATTTTACACTCAAAGTCGGATCGAAGCCAATAAAGTCATGGTCGTGGAACGAGTTCAATGCGCTTCCTCAGACGCAGCTGACATGCGACATACACTGCGTCACGCGATGGACGAAACTCGACACCCACTGGGGGGGCGTTCTCGTCGACGACTTGCTCTCCGACGCGGCGCTCGCGCCGCCGACCGAGTTTACTCTAGCGACAAGCGTTGACGGCTACTCGACGAACGTTCCGTTGCCTGACCTTGCCGGTGGGAAGGGGATGGTGGCCTTAAATTACGAGGGTGTGGCGATCACCCCCGATCACGGCGGACCCGCCAGGCTCTTGGTACCGCACTTGTATTTCTGGAAGTCAGCTAAGTATGTCAGTTGCCTCCAGTTCACCGATCGGAACGTCGCCGGATTCTGGGAAACGCGCGGTTATCACATTCACGGCGATCCGTGGCGCGAACAGCGATACACCAGCGATGAATGAGCAAATGCCCGCAGCGCCCGCAACATCCTGGCAAAGCGCATCGGTGAGCGCGATCGTTCAGCAGACCCCGAAAATCAAGAGCTTTTTCTTCAACTTGCCTCAGTCGATTACGTTCTTCGCCGGCCAGCACGTCGACGTGCGCCTTACGGCGCCAAACGGGTACTCCGCGGTACGAAGTTATTCCATAGCTTCCGCACCCGAGGACCCTAGGATCGAGCTTGCGATCGAACTCCTGGAAAACGGAGAGGTCTCGCCCTTCTTTCACGAGACGGTTGCGGTCGGTGACGCGATCGATCTCCGGGGACCCCTGGGCGGTCACTTCATTTGGAGCACTGATCGCGGAGGCCCGCTCCTATTGATCGGCGGCGGGTCGGGAATCGTTCCGCTGATCTCTATGCTTCGACTTCGCAAGTCGCTGCAAAACCGCGTGCCGGCTATCTTGCTGTTGTCCGCGAGGACGTGGACAGATATTCCATTTCGCGACGAACTGCTTGCGCTTGACGCCGCACACGACGGATTTGAACTCGTCCTAACGCTTACCCGAGACACTCGTCGGCGTACGACCGACTATCAACGCCATATCGATGGCGACATGATGAGAGAAGTCCTCGCAAGATTGCCTTCACCGCCCGCCCTTGCGTACGCATGCGGGACGAACCAGTTCGTGGACGTGGCGGTCGATGCCGCAATGGAGGCGGACATCCCAACGGCTACCGATATAAGGACGGAGCGGTACGGAGGCTGACGGTTAAGCAGCCACGTGCGCAGCGAGATCGACGAAAATCTTTCGACCGCGCTTTGCGATCAATCCGGCCCGCACCAACTTGCTCAACTCCGAGGACACGGTTTCGCGCGTAGATCCTACGAGTGACGCGACCTCAACGTGCGTCAGCTTGAGCTCGTATTTCCCGTCCTGCGCATCGCCGACGTCGCACTGGAGGGCGAGTTCTCGAAGGACAGCGAGAAGCCGTTCGCGCACCGGCTTGTTCGAAAGGAGTTCGAGGCGATCGAGCGCACGATGCTGTTCTTCGCGAAAGTGCTGAGCGATGTTGATAGACAATGCGGGGTAGCGTCTGACCAGCGATCGCACCCTCTCCGCAGAACAAACCGCGACGATTCCGTCGGATAGGGCCGTCGCCGTCGACAGGAAAGCTTCATCGTCGAATAGGGCGCCTTCGCCAAATATATCCGAGTGACCGACTATGCCCGTTGTGAATTCCGATCCGTCTTCGGCTAACCTGGAAAGTCTAACGGACCCTTGCAGCAAGCAATATACCTGCTTGCAGGGATCGCCTTGACGGTACACGGTTTGACGTCGACACGCGTGGACCAGCGTAAACTGCTTCGCACATTCGATGATAGTAGCATCGTTCAAGCCCGCGAAGAGCTTGTTCCGGCGGAATAAGGGTAAGCATTGTCCTTGGGTGATCATCGATCCGTCGTCACATCGAACGTTGCGGTTGCGACGCCCAACGCGCGATAAGCTGATCGGCTACGTCGACCAGGTTCATTCCAACAATCTCGGGTTGCGGACCCACGGCAAGCACATCGTTGCCGGGTCGCTTGATCAAAGCACCTCGCCATCCGGCCGCCACGGCACCAAGAACGTCCCATGCGTGGCAGGCTATCAATAGTAGCTCGCTGGGCTCGACCCCAAGCTGCGATTCCACGTATGCGTAGGCCTCGGGCGAGGGCTTATGGCGCTTGACGACGTCGACGCTCAAGCGCTGCTCGAAGTGGTGAGCGATGTTACCGCCTTCCAACTGATGGGTTTGGATTTCGAGAAGGTTGTCCGTGAGGGTGAAGAGCCGAAAACCCGCATCGCGTAGCCGACTCAGCCCCGCGGGAACGTCGGGATAGGGCGGCATCGACGCGAAGGCCTCGGTAAGATCGCGTTTGTCGCCGTCGGTGACATCGATACCGCGAGTGTTTGCAAGCATCTGCATGACGGCGACGCCGATATCGGTGAACGGGACGTATGCATCGGCCAAGGTCAGCGCTTCGGAATAGAGGATAAGATCCGCGAACCAGAGGCGCATCGCAAATCTGTCGCAGAAGATGCGCTCGAACACCGGGGTGACGGAGTCAAGATCTAGCAGCGTTTCGTTTACGTCGAATACGATTAGCGGCCTTTTTCCCCTCATATCGTTCGTCATCGTCGCTGACGTCATACTGCTGCGACCTCTCCGCCATCCATGCGAATGGCCGAACCGGTCATCCAGCGCGCCTGGGGGGAGACGAGGAATGCCATGAGCTCAGCGATTTCCTCCGGCGTGCCGTAGCGGCCAACACCAGTG
>DATJUC010000189.1:0-4565 GCA_035502675.1 Candidatus Acidiferrales bacterium
GGTCTCCGTGGCTTCCGCCCAGTCATAGATCGGGTGGCACATGCCCGGTTCGTTTCCGCCCGTCATCGCGACGTCGAAGTCCTTGGTCGCGGCGCTGAGAGCTTCGGTATCCGCGCCTTTGGTGAGATATGTCTCGAGCGCGAGGGTGTAGAAAGCCGCCGCCTCATTGAGCACGTTGGGGAAGGTGCCGAGGTTCGAACCCGCCGAGCCCGCGACACCGCCGGGGCACGGTCCTTGAATCAGGGGGCCCGCCTCGATGGCGTTTCCGATGATCTGCGGATCGAGATACTGGCTCTGATACGAGTCCGGCTGGCCGGACGGAGCCGTCGTTGCGGCCGGGACGCCCTGACAAGGCGAGGGGCACGGCGGGAACGACGCAGATGGGATCACGATGGGACCCGTGGGCCAGCCCGATTCGATATACGGATTGGGAATTGGCGTCACGGGGGGGCAACCGCTCGCCGGACACGTGTACGAACTCGTCGCGCTGGCGGCCGGCGTCGGCGTCGGGGTTGGAGTCGAGCTGCTCTTCGTCGGGCTCGGGCTCGGCGTCGGGCTGCTGCTCTTGCCGGGGCTCGGTGCGGCGGTCGGGGGCGGCGTTGGCGTTGGCGAAGTCGGCGGTGTCGTCACCGGAGTCGAGGTCGATGGCGAGGTGCTCGCGGTCGAGGTCGCCGTCGGCGTAGAGGTCGGACCTGTGGTCGAACTCGTGCCAGTGGGGCTTGCCGTCGGCGAACCGGACGTCCCAGGAGACGGCGACGCGTTCGTGGACGCCCCCGGCGATGGCGTTTGATGAATATAGGGAATGCCGCCGCCGCCTGCACAGGCAGCGAGCAGTACGGCAGCCGCAAAGCTGCCGACGAGCGCTCGGCTCAACGATCTCATAGATTAATACCCCTCCAGAAAGCAACCGGCCATCCGACGTGAAGAACCCAGGCGCGGACGCCTGGCACCAGCCTTCACCAAATCGTTAGCTGTCGAAGCATGCTACCATGCAATCCCGACCTCGGTCAATAAATGTTCCTTTTCCTGAACAATTTACCAAAAATTACATCCAAATAGGGGTGGCGCTTTTCGTCCAAATTGGGGTGGCGCTTTCGTCAAAATCCCGAAAGAAGGCGCTGCACCTCCCGATCGATACGACCTGGGCTATGTGAAACGACAGCTTCCATATAAGAGCGAACGCTACCATGGAGGCGATAGCCGCGCCCCCTCTCGCAAAATGAAAAGAGACGCACAAGTGCGTCCAAAAATTTGATGATTCGATGCGTATAGGCGAGCTGGTGCGGTCGGAGGGACTCGAACCCCCAACCTACAAGTTCGTAGCCTGTTGCTCTATCCAATTGAGCTACGACCGCACGTGCTTACGTTCCGACGGCACGAAACCTTCGGAGAGAGAGGGATTCGAACCCTCGATACGGGTTTATCCCGTATAACGGTTTAGCAAACCGCCGCCTTCAGCCACTCGGCCATCTCTCCAACGCGTAGAACGTCGATTCATTTTTTCAATGGTCCCTTATCTATTGCGCCCCGGCCGAGACGCTCAGACCGGGGCGACCCGCTCAGCTTTGCTCAGGCGGTTTTGTGACCCTCCCGTTGGCGGCCCGCGCGCCTTACTTTCTCTATGATCGCGGTCATTACCGCGGGGGGTCGCGTGGACGGCGCGTTCGCGCAAGCAATCGGTACCGATGTCAAGGCGCTCGCTCCGCTCGGCTCGCGCAAGCTCATCGACACGGCGATCGACACGAGCCGCCGTTGCGGCGCTTCTTCGATCACGGTTGTTGGCGACCAAGAGGTCGGAGCGTACTGCGGAGCGCGGATCGATGCACTCCTTCCGGCGGTCGCCGACGGGCGCGCTAACCTTGAAACGGCATTGCGCGTCGCTCGCGCCGATGAGCCCCTCCTATTGCTTACGAGCGATCTCCCGTTTCTGGCAGCGGCGCCGCTGGCGGATTTTCTATCCCGCGTTGGTGACGCCGAGATCGCCATGCCGCTGGCGACCCCGGCCGCGTATCTCGCTACCTACCCCGGCGCTGCCGACCACACGACATCGCTCGGCGGGGAACGGGTCGTGAATGGAAGCGTCTTCTATTTCGCGCCGGGCTCCGCGCCGCGCGCCGTGCGGATCGCGCGTGAGCTCTTCGCGGCACGTAAGAGCCTACTTCGGCTTGCCCTCCTCCTAGACGCGAGGCTGATCGCGCGCTTTTTCCTCGGGCGATTGCGTATACGGCACGTCGAAGCGTACGCTGCGGCGCACCTGCAGATTCGTGCACGCGCCGTCATGGATTGCGCGCCGGAGCTCTGCTACGACGTCGACACGCTGGACGACTATAGGTACGCATTGGAACACCTTGGACGTCGGGGTTAAACCGGCGCGCCTCTGCGCGCTCAATTTCGGTATCCAGTTCGTCTGGGGAGCGATCCTCGCCGTCTCGCTCCAAGCACGCTGTATCGAACTCGATCGCGGAGACGGCGTCCGCGCCTACGCCCTCATCGCCTCGGTGGGTGCCGCCCTCGCGGCTCTCGTGCAAGTAGTAGCCGGCCGTCTTGCGGACCGGCGCGCGGCGCGTCTCGGCCACCGCCGGGAATTCTATTGGATTGCCGTCGCCGCCGTGCCGACGCTTGGCTGGTTCTTTCTCGCTCCGACTTTCGCGCAGCTCATGGCGGCCTTCTTTGCCTTACAGGTCGTCTTGAACGTCGCGGGTGGACCATACCAAGCCGCGATTCCCGACCACGCGCCGCCGCAACGTCAAGGCGAGCTCTCGTCGTACATGAGCGCCTACCAGTCGTTCGGCAATGCAGCCGGGCTCCTCGTCGCAGGTTTCGTGCACGCGAACGCGCTGGTCGCGCTCATCCTGAGCGTCGGACTCCTGGCCTCCTTCTTCCTCACGATCGTCCATCTGCGTGAACTCGTCGCGCACGCAGTTCCAGCCGAACCGGTCCGCTTCGACCGCGCGTTGCGCGTTATGCTCCTCTCGCGCGGTCTCTTCAACCTCGGCTTCTACACATTGCTGGGTTTCTTGCTCTTCTTCGTTCGCGAGAGTTTGGGAATCGCCGGCATTGAGGCGCAGCAGATGCAGACGGCGCTGCTCTTCCTCAGTTTTACGCTTGCGGCAATTGCGGGCGCGGCCGTCGCCGCGAGGCCAACCGACCGTTACGACAAGCGCCTCGTCGTGACAATCGCCGGCCTCGTCATCATCGCTGCCGTAGCGGTGCTCTGCGGTACGCGGCAGCTCGCCGTGGCGTACGCCGCGGCCGGCGTCGCCGGTATGGCCTGGGGCGGCTTCGCCGTCGCCGACTGGGCGCTTGCGTGCCACCTCCTGCCGCGCGGCGCGATGGCGACCGCGATGGGCGTATGGAACATTGCGACGACGGTGCCGCAGATCATTGCGCCCATCCTCGGCGCGCGAGTCGTCCTTACGTTCGACGCCTCGCGCGCGGGACTCGGCCCGCGCGCGGCGATCGTCTTCTCCGTCGTTGCCTTTGCACTCGGAACGGCATGCATCTGGTGCCTTCCCACCGCTGCACTACGCGAACGACGGACGTCGTCTCTTATGGAACCTGGAGGATGAGGTCGGCCTTCTTGTCGTCGTTGACGTCGATGACCGACTCGCCCTCTGCATCCTCTCCGCCATAGGCAATTTGTAGCCCAGACGTGCTGCTCCACTCCGTTGCCGTTGAGAACTTGCTCCCCGTAGAGAGCGCCACGTACACTGGACCGTCCCGATTCCCGTCCGAGCTGTATGTTTGATAGACGAGCGCAGCCTTGCCGCTTCCCGCGACGTCGGCAATGGCAACGGGACCGGAGGGGTAACCGGATTGCGGAGCAATCGCACCCGAGGGCGTAAACCACTTCTTCCAAGAGCCGAAGGTCTTTCCATTGGATGTCGCGACCCACACGTTGTAATTCGAATCAATCGCGATCGCATCAGCCTTTCCGCTTCCGGTCACATCCGCGAACCATTCCGGCGTAAGCGTCGAAGTTTGCGTTCCCCACTCCGTGAAATCGCCGAACGCTGATCCTGTAGAAGGTGCGACCCAGATGGTGTACGCCGCGGGCGGACCGCCGTCCACGTAAATGAGGGCCGCCTTACCGCTACCCGTAACATCCGCATAGTACGCCGCATCCGTCCCGGTAGGACACCCGCACGTGCCGGCATACGACCACGGCTCGACGTTAAAACTCGATCCCTTAGAGACGCCGACCAGAAAACTACCTTCTCCGTTCATATAGTCCGGGTCCCAAACGATCGCGTCGTCCTTTCCGCTACCGGTGAAATCCGCGACGCCATCGAACAATCCGCCCTCGTTGAAGGTACCGGCGAAATTCGACGTCCAGAGCGCGGGCGCGTTGAACGCCGATCCGGTCGAGGTCTGCACGTAGACGTCGTTGCTGTTTTGGGAAATTTCGACGATGCCGGCTTTCCCGTTACCAACGACGTTCCCGACGTAATCGTACGTTGCTCCGGAAGGCTGTGCGTCCGACCATTCTTGCGGCGTGCCGAAGCTCTTTCCGTTCGAAAGCTCGACGTATGTAGCTCCAGAGACATAGTTGGAATGGACCGCGC
>DATJUC010000190.1:0-4320 GCA_035502675.1 Candidatus Acidiferrales bacterium
ATCCACGACGCGCTCAGCGGTCACCTCGCTGCGGTTTCGTGGGTCGTTCCGGACTTCTTGTGGTCGGACCATCCGTACGCGGGCACGCCCTACGGGCCGTCGTGGGTCGCCGCCGTCGTCAATGCCGCCGGCGCTTCGCCCGACTGGAAATCGACGGCGATCGTCGTCGTCTGGGACGACTGGGGCGGCTTCTACGATAACGTGCCGCCGCCGCAACTCGACTTTCGCGGGCTCGGCATCCGGGTCGGATGCTTGATCGTTTCGCCGTACGTCAAAGCTCGCGTCGTGCACACTCAGTATGAGTTCGGGAGCATCTTGAAGTTCGTCGAGCAAACGTTCGACCTGCCGCCGCTGGGCTCACAAGCCGACGGATATACCGACACGCGCGCCAAGAGCATCGTCGACAGCTTCGATTTCATGCAAGCGCCGCGGTCGTTTACCCCGATCTCGGCCCCCTATCCGCGCTCGTTCTTCATCCACCACGCTGCGTCGTTCGAACCGCCCGACTCGGAGTGAAATTTTGCGGCGTCCTGCTGGCACTGGCCGTCGCCTCGGGCGCGCCGGCTGCGGCAACCGCTCAAGGACCGGCCCGGCGTCCGGTGGCGGCCGAAGATCTGTTTAAGCTTTCGTTGATTTCGGCGACCCAGATCTCGCCCGACGGCAAGCGCGTCGTCTTCGTGGTTTCGCGAATGAACGGCCCGCAGAACCGGTACGACACCGATCTGTGGGTCGTCGCCGCCGGCGGCGGCGCGCCGCAGCAACTGACGCACGACGGTCACGCGCAGGCTCCTTCGTGGTCGCCGGACGGCGCGCACGTCGCGTATGCCGACGATGCCAACGGCGTGTCGCGCATCGACGTCCTCGACGTCGCAACCGGAGCGTCGACGCCGCTGACATCCGGACCCGACGCCGCGGTCGCCCCGATCTATTCGCACGACGGTCGCCGGATCGCTTACACGACGATCTCGGTCGATCCGCAGCCGAAGGCGCAGATCGATTTCCCCGCCGCCGGCTTCACCCCCAAACCCGGCCAAGAGACCAGCGACGTTCGCTGGATCACGCAAGAGCGTTACGAGGCCAACGGCGTCGGCTACACCTACAACCGGCACGCGCATCTCTGGGTCATGCGGGCGGACGGCACGCAGGCGCGGCCGCTCACCAGCGACGACCGCTGGTCGGAGACGCCGCTCGCGTGGTCGCCGAACGACGACCGCATCCTCTTCTCGTCGCTGCGGCGCGACACGGTCTTGGCCAACGAAAGCGATCTCTACACCGTCTCCTCCGGCGGCGGCCCGCTGCAGGCGGTGGCGTCGCCGGAGGCTTCCAACACCGCCGCCGCGTTCGCACCCGACGGAACGCACCTCTTCTATCTGTCCGGCGGCGTCAAGGATTCGGCGGAGCATCCCGCGCTGGTTTCGAGCGCGCTCGACGGCAGCGCGCGGCGCTGGATCTTCGGCAAAAACCTGCATCAGCTGGGAGACTGGCTGCTGGCCGATCTGAAGATGCCCGGCGCCGTCTGCGGGCCGCTGGTCGTGCGCGGCGGCCGCGGCATCGTGACGAATCTCTCCGGCCCCGGCGTCACGCAGCTCGTGCTGATCGACACCAAACACGGATACGTACGGCCGTTGACGTCGCACGGCGAGGCCGCCGATTGCAGTGCGAGCGCCGACGGATCGACGATCGCGTACACCTGGGCGGATTTCACTCACCCGTCCGAAGTCTACGTCTTCGATATGCACGACGGCCGAGCGCGCGCGCTGACCGCGCTCAATGCCGCATATCTCGATTCGGTCGAACTCTCGCAGCCGCAGCCGCTGGAGGTCGTCGACGAAGCCGGATTTCACGTGCCGGCCTGGTTCATGCCCGCGGTCGGACCGAAGGCGTCCGGGCGGCGGCCGACGATCGTAGCGATTCACGGCGGCCCGCAGGCCGAAGCCGGCGACACGTTTTTCCACGAAATGCAGTTTTGGTGCGGTCTGGGCTACAACGTAGCGCTGCTCAACGCGCGCGGCAGTATCGGGTACGGATATCGCTACGAGGAAGCGCTGGTCGGCCATTGGGGACCGCCGATGCAGAGCGACGTGATGGCGCTGGTCGAGGTCCTGCAGCGGCGCGCCGACGTCGATCCGTCGCGTCTCGGCGTGACCGGGGGCAGCTACGGCGGCTACGCCGCACTTTGGCTCATCGGGCACACCGATCGCTTCAAGGCCGCGATTGCCGAACGTCCGGCCAGCGATTTGGCGACCCAGTCGATGACGTGGTTCCTGGCCAGCCCCAACGGATTGGGCGGCTACTACGCGTGGGGCAAGCCGTGGGATCCGCGCAGTGCCAACTCTGCCGACTCACCCTTTACCTACGTCGAGCGCGTACGCACGCCGGTGCTCATCCTGCACTCGACGCTGGACACCGAAACGCCGATCGATCAAACGCTGGACGAATTCTCCGCGCTGCGTCAGCTGGGAAAGACGGCCGTGTTCGTCGAGGTTCCCAACGAAACGCACGATCTGAACCGCACCGGAAGTCCGATCCATCGCGTCGAGCGTCTGCACGTGCTGGCCGGCTGGTTCGCGCGTTGGCTGACGCCGTAGCTTGCCCGAACTGCCCGACGTTCTCGCGTACCTGACCGCGCTCGAGCCGCGCGTCGCGGGACGCCGGCTGGAGCGCGTCTCGATCGCAAAACCGTTCGTCCTGCGAACCGCGGAGCCGCCTCCCGGCGCGTTGGAGGGAAAGCGCGTCGTCGAGCTGCGACGCATCGGCAAGCGCATCGCCCTCGGCCTCGACGGCGACCTCTGGGCGGTCATTCACTTGATGATCGCCGGCCGGCTGCGGTGGCGCGACGCGGACGCCGCGACCCCGCCGTCGGCGTTGGCATCGTTGACGTTCGAAACCGGCACCCTGGTGTTGACCGAAGCCGGTTCGAAACGGCGCGCGTCGCTGCACGTCGTGAAAGGCTCGGATGCGCTGCGCGCCTTCGACGCGGGCGGCATCGACCCGCTCGCGTGCGACGCGGAGGCGTTCCGGCGCGCGCTGACCGCCGAGAACCGCACGCTAAAGCGGGCGCTGACCGATCCTCGAATTCTCAGCGGAATCGGCAACGCGTATTCGGACGAGATTCTGCACGCGGCGAAACTCTCGCCGGTATTGCTCGCGAGCAAGCTCGACGCATCCCAGTGGGACCGGCTCTTCGAAGCCGTGCGGCATACCCTCGAACTGTGGATCGACCGGCTCGGCAGCGAAGCGCGCCGCAAGTTTCCAAGCAAAGTGACCGCTTTCAGACCCGAGATGGCAGTCCATGGCCGTTTCGGCAAGCCGTGCCCGCGCTGCGGTGCGCCGATTCAGCGAATCCGCTACGCCGATAACGAGACGGATTATTGCCCGCGCTGCCAGACGGACGGAAAAATCTTGGCCGACCGGAGTCTCTCACGCTTGCTCAAGAACGACTTTCCGCGAACGCTGGAAGAGCTGGAAAGCTTGCAACGGCGCGCCTGAATCGCCGCCCGCTTCGGCGGCGTCCCGTCGATTGCTTCATCCCCGCTTCATGCTTTTGTAGCCGAATTCTCAGCGAGCGTGCGTTAAACCACCCTGCCGTACCGGGGAGACTGAGAGCATGACGTACTCATTCTCTCGTCCACTCGGCTGGATTGCCAAATCGGCGGCGCTGGTCGCAGCGCTGTGCATGCTGGCGATTCCGCTCTCAGCTTCCGCGCAACTCTTTGTCGGATTCAATATCGGCACGCCGCCCCCGCCGCTGCCCTATTACTCGCAGCCGGCGCTTAGCGTGCCCGGCCAAATGTGGCAGCCCGGTTATTGGGGATGGGGACCGGCCGGTTACTATTGGGTTCCCGGCACGTGGGTGACTCCTCCGAGCACCGGCACGTACTGGACGCCCGGTTATTGGGGCTACAACAACGGCGGCTACGCCTGGAATAACGGCTATTGGGGCCCCAGCGTAGGCTACTACGGCGGCATCAACTACGGCTTCGGCTATCCCGGCACCGGCTACGTCGGCGGCATGTGGAACAACGGCGCTTTCGCCTACAACACCGCCGTTACCAACGTCAACCAGCGCGTGGTGCGCAACGTGTACGTGAATCGGACGGTCGTCGTCCGGCACGTCGTCAACCGCTACAGCTACAACGGTCCCGGCGGCGTGATCGCCCGGCCGACCGCGGCGCAACTGGCGTACGCTCGCGAACGGCACATCGCGGCCACCCGTCTGCAAGTCGAGCACGCACGCATCGCTTCGGAAGATCGTTCGCTCTACGCCTCCGTCAACCGCGGACGTCCGCCGGTAACTGCGGTTGCACGGCCGATCGAAAG
>DATJUC010000191.1:0-7148 GCA_035502675.1 Candidatus Acidiferrales bacterium
GTCGCTCCAACCTCACGCCCAGAGGGCGGCCATCCAGCGTTCGATCGCGTCGGGATCGCGCGGTAATCCGTCGGAGAGATTTCGGTAACCGTCGGCGGTGATGAGGACGTCGTCCTCGATGCGCACGCCGATACCGCGGTAGCGCTGCGGGACGGTGAGATCGTCGGGCTGCAGATAGATGCCCGGCTCCACCGTGAGCACCATTCCGGGCACGAGCTTGCCGTATTTGTACGTCTCCATGCGCGCCTTCGCGCAGTCGTGGACGTCGAGACCCAGCATGTGGCTGACGTTGTGCAGCGTGTAGCGCCGGTAGAGCGGGCGCTGCGGATCGAGCGCTTCGTCGAGCGACGACGAGAGGATCCCGAGGTCGATGAGCCCCTGCGCGAGCGCGCGCATCGCGGCGCGATTCGGCTCGAGAAAATCGTTGCCCGGAGCGACCGCGGCGATGCCGGCGCGCTGCGCCTCCCAAACGATCTCGTAAACGGCGCGCTGCTCGGGCGAGAACCGCCCGCCGACCGGCAGCGTACGCGTGACGTCGGCCGTGTACAGCGAGTCGCACTCGACGCCGGCGTCGAGGAGCAGCAGCGCGTCGTCGCGCAGCGTTCCGTCGTTTCGATTCCAGTGCAGCGTGCAGGCGTGCTCGCCGGCCGCCGCGATGGTCAGATACCCGACGTCGTTGGCTTCGATGCGCGCTCGCGACCAGAACGCCGCCTCGATCTCGCGCTCGCTGCCGCCGGGACGCATTGCCCGAATGGCGTCTTCGAAGCCGCGCTTGGTGATCGCGCAGGCCTTACGCAGCTCCTCGAGCTCGTAGGCGTCTTTGATCAGACGCATCTCGGCGAGGCGGGTCGCCAGCTCCGAATCCTGCGTCACGTCCGAGATGCGCGCGCCCGAACCGCGCAGCTCCTCGAGATAGGCGGGGAACGTGCCCAGCGGGCGACAGGCGTCCACGCCGAAGAACAACTGGCTCTCGTCGACGCCGCGGTGACGCCCGACCCAGAGCTCGCCCGCGACGCGATCGGTAAAGAAGGCTTCGGTTCCGCGATTGTGTTCGCGCGCGAAGAGCACGGTCCGGTGCTTGTCTCCGTGCGGCTCGACCAGGAGTACGGCGCCCGGCTCGCCGCCGCCCATCAGGTACGCGAAATCGCTGGACGGGCGGAAACGAAAGTACGTGTCGTTGGCGCGTACGTGCTCGGACCCCGCCGCGAACGATAAGTAGCGTCCCCGGTAGGCGGCCGAGAGCGCCTCGCGCCGTTCCCGGAGCCGAGCCAGCTGCGGATGGACGGCCGCGGCGAGCGGCCGGTCGATCCACCCGCCCGACATGAATTCGATCAGGGCCGGCGGCGCGTCGGCGTCGTAGTTGGTTTTGACGGTGGAAGGAGCGCCCGTCGTGCTGGTGCCGTGCGTAGACATGGTTCGAATGAGATTCGCCTAAGGGGTGGCTGGTACCCCGAGCGCGCCGCCGGGGCAAGGAGAGGCATGGACGGGAGCCCGGTGCACGCCGACGTGCGCGCCAACGATACGCTGGCCAACGAGCGAACGTACCTGGCTTACGTTCGCACGTCGCTGGCCTTCATCGCCTTCGGGTTCGTGATCGCCCGCTTTTCGCTCTTCGCCCGAGAGTTCGCGCAACTGGTGCACGCCAGCGCACCGGAAAAGAGTCTCTCGGTCGTCTTCGGCGTCGCCATGGCCGTGTTCGGCGTGGCGATCGCCCTGTTGGGCGCCTGGCGGTACGCCGCGACCGACGCCGGATTGCGGCGCGGTACCGTATTGACGCTCTCGACGCGCCTGGGCTATCTCGTCTCGCTGGTCGTGACCGCGATCGGCGCGGTCGTCGCCTTCGCTTTATTGGCCTACCGGTAGCGCTCATCCAAAACGACGTCGAGACCGACGTCCAAGGCCGGCGCGCCGTGCGTCAAGTAGCCCACGCTGATCAAGTCGACGCCGGTGCGCGCGATCTCGGCGACGTTCTCCGGGCGGACCCCGCCGCTGGCCTCGGTGAGGACGCGCCGGTTGACGAGCGCGACGGCCTCGCGCAGCTGCGCCGGCGACATGTTGTCGAGCAAGACCGCGTCGATCGGCTCGTCCAGCGCCTCGCGAAGCTGCTCGAGCGTGTCGACTTCGATCTCGACCTTCACCATGTGACCGACGCGCTCGCGCACGGCGCGAACCGCGGCGCGAACCGAAGGCGCGAGCGCGAGGTGGTTGTCTTTGATCAGCACGGCGTCATCGAGTCCGAACCGGTGATTGCTGCCGCCGCCGCAGCGAACGGCGTATTTTTCCAGCGTTCGCAAGCCGGGCGTCGTCTTGCGGGTGTCGACGATGCGCGCGCCGGTTCCGGCGATCGCGTCGACGAGCGCGCGCGTCGCGGTGGCGATGCCGCTGAGGCGGCCGAGCAGATTGAGCGCGGTTCGTTCGGCAGTGAGGAGCGCCCGCGCGCTCGCGTGCACGGCGGCGATCGTCGCGCCCTCGCCGACGCGCGCCCCGTCGCCGGCCGCGAGATCGAAGGTTGCGCGAGCGTCGAGCAGCTCGAAGGCCAGCAGCGCGGCGAACGAACCGGCCACCACGCCCGGTCGCCGTGCGACCAGCAGCGCGCGTGCCTGCGTCTCCGGCGCAACGATTGCGTCGGTCGTAATGTCTCCGCCGCGTCCGACGTCCTCGAGCAGGGCGGCGCGAATCAGCGGCTCGACCGCGAGGCGGCTAAGAGCCGGCAAAGCTTCGCAGCCGGGTGAAGGATCGCTTGGCATAGGCCTCCTCGGCGCGCGGGTAGTCGCTGCGAAAATGCGAGCCGCGGCTTTCGTGGCGGGCCAGGGCGGCTTCCGCGATCAGCCGTCCGGCAACCAGCAGGTTCCGCAGCTCGTCTCCGGCGTTGGGGTACTGTGCGTCGAGCTCGGAGATTCGCAGCAGCGCCTCGCGCAAGCCGCGCTCGTTGCGAACCAAGCCGACGTTGGCGTACATCACGTTGCGCAGATCCGCGATCGCCTGCGCTTGCGCGGGTGACGCCGGGTGGTGCGTCCGATACGCGACCTTCGCCTCGTGCGACGGCGGGACCGGCGCCGCTTTGATGTCGGTTGCCACGCGGCTGCCGTAGACGAGCGCTTCGAGCAGCGAGTTGCTGGCGAGGCGGTTGGCGCCGTGAACGCCGGTAGCGCTGGTTTCGCCACACGCCCACAGGCGTGCCAGCGACGCCCGGCCCCATTCGTCGACGGCGATTCCGCCCATGTGGTAATGGGCTGCGGGCGCGACCGGAACGTTTTGTACGCGCGGATCGATGCCCGCCGAAATGCAGAAACCGAAGACCGTCGGAAACGCCTCCGGAAAGCGCGCGCCGATCGCGGCGCGCGCGTCGAGGCCGACGGTTCGCCCTTGCTGTTGCTGCTCGAAAATCGCGCGCGCGACGACGTCGCGAGGCGCCAGCTCGGCGTCGGGATGAACGCCGAGCATGAATCGCTCGCCGAGATCGTTGACCAAAACGGCGCCCTCGCCGCGCACCGCTTCGGTCACCAGCGGCATCGGGTCGCGTCCGATCGCAAGCGCGGTCGGATGAAACTGAACGAACTCCATGTCGGCCATCAACGCGCCGGCCCGCGCCGCCATGGCGATGCCGTCGGCCGTCGCCTGCACCGGATTGGTGGTGTAGCGGTAGAGGCGGCCGACCCCGCCGGTCGCCAAAACGACCGACTCGGCGCGGAACGCGATCGCCGGACCGTCGCCGGCGCGGGCGAAGACGCCGAGCACGCGGTCCCCGTCGAGGATCAAATCTTCGGCAATCGCTTCTTGGGCGATCTCGATCGAGGGGTGCGCCAACACCGCCTCGATGAGCGCGTGCAGGATCGCGTGGCCGGTGGCGTCGCCGCCGGCTTTCACGATGCGCCGTCGCTGATGGGCGGCCTCGCGTCCGAGTGCCAGCTCGCCGCTATCGCTCCGATCGAAGGCCGCTCCGAGCTCGAGCAGTTCTTCGATTCGGGCGGGCGCGTCTTGCGTCAGGATCTGCACGATCTTCTCGTCGCTGATGCCGGCGCCGGCGCGCTCGGTGTCGATGGCGTGCAGGCGCGGAGAGTCGTCTTTGCCGATGGCCGCGGCGATGCCGCCCTGCGCCCAATCGGTTGCGGCGCCGCTGCCGAGCCGAGTTTTGCACAAGACCGTGACGCGCTTGGGCACCAGCTTGAGCGCCGCCATTAAGCCGGCGATGCCGGCGCCGACGACGAGCACGTCGCTTCGCCGCTCTTCCACCGCGGTTCGCTAGTCCCGCGGTTGCGCGCTGTATTCCAGCATGCGGTCGACGGCGCGCCGCGCGCGCTGCGCCACGTCGCCGGGAATCGTCACCTCGTATTCCATCGCTTCGAGGCTATGCAGCACCTTAGGTAAGGTGTTGCGTTTCATGTGCGGGCAAAGGTTGCACGGCCGGACGAAGTCGATACTGGGGTAGCGGCCCGAGACGTTGTCGGCCATCGAGCACTCCGTCATCAGCAACACGCGCGAGGCGCGCCGGTCGCGGGTCTCGCGGACCGTCATCTCGCCGACGTATTCGACCATGCCTTGCGTCGAGCCGACGTAGTCGGCTTCGGCGAGGACGTCGGGGGGACACTCGGGATGGGCGATCACCACGAGCGACGGATCGCCCCGGCGAAAGCGGCGAACGTCGGTCCCGGTGAAGCGCTCGTGCACCTCGCAATGACCCTTCCAGGCGACGATTTCGACTTCCGGAAGTTTGGACGCGACCCACTTCGCCAAGTACTCGTCGGGAAGAAACACGACGCGCGGCACGCCGAGCGAGCGGACGATGTGCAGCGCGTTGCCGCTGGTTACGCACACGTCGGACTCGGCCTTGACGTCGGCCGACGTGTTCACGTAGGTGACGACCGGAACGCCGGGATAACGTTCCCGCAGCAGCCGAACGTCGGCACCGGTGATCGACTCCGCCAGCGAGCATCCGGCTTTCAGATCGGGAACCAAAACGGTTTTGCTGGGATTGACCAGCTTCGCGGTCTCGGCCATGAAGTGGACGCCGCAGAGCACGATGACGTCGGCGTCCGTTTTGGCGGCTTGCATCGCCAGGGCGAGCGAATCGCCCACGATGTCGGCGACCGTGTAGAAGATCTCCGGAACTTGGTAGTTATGCGCCAGGACGACCGCATTTCGCTGGCGCTTGAGCCGGTTGATTGCGGCGACGTAGGGCGCGTGGAGCGGCCACTCCACCCGCGGAATCACGTGCGCTACCCGTTCGAAAATCGGGTCGGTCTCGGCCGCGACGGCCGGGGTGTACGGAAGGTCGAGTACGCTCATGCTCATGGTCGTGGTTGCCGCTGGAGGGCCGCCGGCCCTGCGCGCCGCAGAGTCGGCAATGGTCGCATCCCTAGTATACCGTCGCAGATGATGCCGTCTCTCTGACGTGAGTCGGATCGTCTCGCGCGTCGTTCTGATCGTCGCGACGCTGCTGATCGTCGCGTTCTACGGCGCACCCCTGGGACACTACGACTTTCTGGAGACTTGGGGCGAGGGAACCTACGGTGCCGTGCTGGCGCCGCGCAGCAGCGTCGTCACGGAGGTGCTGGCCGGCTCGCCGGCTGCGAAGGCCGGGATCCGCCCCGGCGATCGGCTGATCTTCGCGAGCGGCTGGCAGCAAACGCGCTTCCGCAGCCCGTATCGCGGCGATCGCCAGAACGTCGCCGTCAAAAGCGAGGGCGCGCCGGTCCGCGTGGTGACGCTGAAGGCGCAGCCGGTCGCGGGATTCGATCTCTTGGCGCGCATCGGCGGCATCGCCTCGATCCTGCCGGTTGCAGTCTTCATCGCGGTGGCGTTTGCGCTGGTCTTCGTGCGTCCGTCGGTGATGACGTGGTCGTTTTTCGTGTTCGCCGTCGGCTATGCGGGCACGCAGCCGCTGGTCGACTATTGGTCCCAGATCCTGTCGCGTCCGGCGTTCGTCGCGATGTCGTTCGTTCTAGGAACGATTTGCGGCTCGTGGAGCGTGATGGCGCTGCTGCCGTTCGTCCTGCGGTTCCCCCGCGGCGACCTCGGGGGGTGGCGTAAGGGCGTCGACAAATTCGTTTGGATCGCGATGGCGGTGACCTTCGTGCTCTACGTCTTCGAGTGGCGATGGATCGAGGTCAACGCGCGGCTTCCGTGGTGGAGCCTGTACCTCGATCAGATCGTACCGTTGGCCGCCTTCGCGCTCGCGACGGTCGTGTTGGCGAAGAATTACAGCGTCGCGCAACCCGTCGATCGCAAGCGTTACGGATTTCTCATTCTGGGAACGATTGCGTCGTTCGTCGCCTACGCGGTTTACTTCGTGCCCGGAGTTCCGTTCGCGGTCGGACAGGTCGTCGGCTTTGCGGTCGTGCTCATGCCGATCTGCGTCGCGTATGCCGTCTTCGCGCTGCGGGTCATCGACGTGAACTTCGTGCTCAACCGCGCGCTGGTCTACAGCACGATCTCAGTCGGCGTCGTGGCGTTCGTGTCCCTGCTCGACTTCCTGACCTCGCAAATCATCTCGATGGGGCGCTTCGCGCTGCCGATCGAACTGTTCGCGACGATCGCGATCGGATTCTTGCTCGACCGGATCAACCGCGGGGTCGAGCGCGGCGTCGAATCGATCTTCTTTCGCGGGCGCCGCAACGCCGAAGCGTTTCTGAGGCGCGCGGCAGCCGCGCTGCCGTACGCCACCAAGGAACAGGCGATCTCCGAGAGTTTGATCGAGGTTCCGGTCGAAGCGCTGCGTTTGTCGGCGGCCGCACTCTACCGCCGGACGATCGATGCCGATCGCTTCGAAGGGGTGGCGACGTCGGCGAACGCGCCGGTCGCTCCGCCCGGTTTCGACGGCGACCAGCTGCTGGTACGGATGATGGCGTCGAGCGAAAAGCCGGTTTGGCTGGACGAAGTACGGACGCATTTGGATGCGGCCAACAGCGCCATCTACGTGTTGGCCGTGCCGATCACCGTCCGTCACGAACTGGTGACGTTCACGCTCTACGGGGCGCACGCCAACGGCGCCCAGCTGGACTCCGACGAGGTCGATTTGCTGGAAGATCTCGCCCGCGAAGCGGCGCGCGCGTACGACCACGTCGAGGCCGTCCGGGTACGCGAGCGCTACGAAAATGCAAGAGAGCGGGCGGCGGCCGGCCTGGCTCCTCAATACGGCGATTAGATGA
>DATJUC010000192.1:0-3452 GCA_035502675.1 Candidatus Acidiferrales bacterium
CGGTAACTCGGCGGGAGACTTTCTCCGCCTTCTCGGGAACGGCAAAGACTTCGGCCTGAAGGACATCTACTATACGTACCAAGAGGGCGAGGGCGGTATCGCGGACGCGCTCAAACTCTGCGAGCACTTCGCCGAAGGGCAACGGATCGTCGTGATCCTCGGCGACAACATCATCCAGGACGACATCTCGCCTTACGTCCGCAAGTTTGAAGAGCAAGACTCCGGCGCGCGCATTCTTTTAAAGGAAGTCGACGATCCGGAGCGCTTCGGCTGCCCGGAGCTCGACGGCGATCGCATCGTGCGCATCGAGGAGAAGCCGCAAAAGCCGGCGAGCCGTTACGCCGTCACCGGTATCTACATGTACGACCGCCGCGTCTTCGATTTTTGCAATCGCCTCAAGCCCTC
The DNA here is from genome assembly GCA_035502675.1 of Candidatus Acidiferrales bacterium. Lineage (GTDB taxonomy): Bacteria > Vulcanimicrobiota > Vulcanimicrobiia > Vulcanimicrobiales > Vulcanimicrobiaceae > DATJUC01. The sequence continues at coordinate 406 of DATJUC010000192.1, forward strand.
GGCGCGCGGCGAGCTCGAGATCACCGACGTCAACAACGCCTATATCAAGGAAGGCGACCTCTACTACGACATCCTCGACGGGTGGTGGACCGACGCCGGTCAATTCGAGTCGCTCTTTCGCGCCACGCAGCTCGTCGCCGTCGAACGAGAGAACGAACGCGCGGCGAGCTCGCGCTAGCCCTGACCCGAGCGATACAGCCGCTGCTCGGGCGGCACGTAGTACTCGTCGAGGCTCGTGACGACGCGGGTGTGCCAGCCAAGGATCTGCTGCGACCGCTCCGGTAACGAGCGAACGTAGTCGTCCCCCAGTGCACGAACGTAATCGATCTGCTGTTTGAAAAACGATCGCGTGAACTGATGGTTGATACCGACACGGTCTTCATGCGACGAATTGCGCCCTGCGGCGTGAAGCAGCATGGCATCGAAGACGAGCGCGGAACCCGCAGGGCACTCTGCCGAAATCGCCGCCTTGGCGAGGTAGGCGTCATCCGGGCGATCCGCGTGCGCGTGCGTACCGGGAACCAACATGGTCGCTCCGTTCTCTTCCGTGAAGGCGTCGATGGCGAAGAGCACGCTGATCGATGCACGGTATCCGTTCATGTACCGCGGAAAATCGCGGTGAAACGTCTTTTGAAACGCGCCGGCCGCGGTTTGCGGTGATGCCGGCGGCAGTATCAAACCGTTCTGCGTGTGAAGAACCGCCGTCGTCGCGAGCACCTCGTCGAGAATTGCGTGCAGCGCGGGCAGCGCGAGAAATTCGGCCAGGAAGGGTTCGTATTTCAGCGGGAGCCGGATGACGCCCAACTCGCCGCTGCGCTTCAAACGCTCCTCACCGATCTCGGCCCGAATCTTCTCCTGCGCGAGATACATGCGCCGTCGCGCTTCTTCGCCGAAGGCCGGCGTGAGAACGTCAGTGACGATCGCGTAGCCCTCGAGCCGGACGGCTTCGCTCACGAACGACAACCAGTTCTCGTCTCGCGTCGAAACGATCATGATCGCGCAAGTCTCGCCAGCCCAATGCCGGTTTGGCCGTAGCCGTTCCCGTTGTACAACATGTAGCGCTCCGTCCCGTGGTCGAAGATGTACGCGTAGCAGACCATCTCCGAATCCCAACCGTCTTCGGAGGGTTCGATGCCGGCATGCGCGTCCTTGCGCACCCAGACCAAACCGTCGGACGACTCCGCGTAGCCGATGCGATACCTATCTCCGCGGTACGAATACCACATGCGATACAGATCGCCGTCGCGGCGCACGCACGGCCGCGCAACGACGTATTCGCTCGGACCGGCGAAGTCCACGGCGATGCGGCCGTCGCGACGCCAGCTAACGCCGTCCTGCGACTCCGCGTACTTCACGTGATAGTAGTGCCGCGGAACGCCTTCGACGATCTCCCAGCGCACGCCGGAGGTGTACCACATGCGAAAACACCCGTCGTCGACGAGCACGCACGGCGAACCCGTCAAGAACGGATCGACGTCGTCGGGTCCCAGAAGCGGAGACCGTGAGAGCTTACGCGCCGTTTTTCCGCCGTCGTCGCTCACCGCCACCGACGCAAAGAAGCGAAAGGGGACGCTCTGCCCGAGCGTAATGCCGGAATAGTAGTGCAACTGCACGCCGTCTCTCTCCACGTAGCATGCGTTCAGCACGCCGCAATCGTCATAGGCTCCCAAGGGACCCAACGCGAGGAACGGCTCCTCGCACATCGCAAGTACGTCCGTGGGGCTGCGGAGATCGATTTCAAAGAACCCAACCTGCGAGCGCTGCTCGGCGTCGCGGCCACAACAATAGATGCGAAAGCGGTCGCCGCCCAGCGGCATGGCGACAGGATTGGCGGCATGCGTCCGCATCCACGGCGCGCGGTTTGTCGGGTCGAAGATACGTCCGTACTTCTCCCACTTCATAGGCGCTCGTCGGGATAGGCCCGCTCGAACCGCGACCGAAGGGAGTCGCCCTTGCCGGGAATCGGAAGATCGAGGTCCACGTACGGCGCACCCTCGCCGACGTCGAACGAAAGCAAGTAAAACGCGCCGCCCAACACCCAGCGAAGCTGCACGTTGCGCGCGGCTTCGGGCAAGTCGTCGAGGGGAGGGACGTGGCGGTAGAGTTTATTCGCGTTCATGAGCACGCGCCCGAAGGTCTTGTCGCGCAGCCACGGCGGGACGCTTTCGTCGCCAAAGACGACGCGGCCGCCGATTTTCGTCACGCGCGCCATCTCGGAGATCGAGCGCCGCTTCTCCGAAAACTCGTTGATACCACCGAAATGAAAGACCGCGTCGAACGCGCGATCACGGAACGGCAGATACGAACCGTTGCACAGCACGAATGCGATGCGCTCGTCGCCGGCGTTTAGTTTGGTTCTCGCAATTTCGAGCATGCCGCGCGAAAGATCCGTCGCGACGAGGAACCCGTTTGGTCCCACGCGCTCGAGGATCCGCTGCGAGTCCGCGCCCGTCCCAGCGCCGACCTCAAGGACGAATCCACCGGTCACGGGACCGAGCGCATCCGCCATGAGCGACCGAACGGCGTCTTCGTCCTCCCGGAAGCTGGTAAACAGCCAACGCAGACCGGTCTCATAGGCATACGCAGTCGTATCGTACTTTTCGAGAAACTCCGCGTCGGACGCCGCGAGCACCGGCGGCGATACCAGGTCGGGGATCCCTCCGGTGGCGTGAAACGTATGCCCGTTCGCGCAGCGCAGCGCGCCGGCCGCCGTTTCGAGCGAGCCTGCGCATTGCGGACATTGCAGCGTTTTCAGGAGCTTATCGGTCATCGCGTTCCTTCGGGAAAAGGGACCGCCCCCGCGCTGCCGATACTATACATACATTGCGCTCTCTGCAAACGTAAGTGAGACCATGCAAACGGCACTTCTTTCCGCATTCGGGGAAAAACCTGCATTATCCAGGCTTCCCGTAACGCGCAAAGGTCAGAAGCAGATCGTCAGCGATCCGATCGTCAATTCGTATTATCAAGAGATTCTCGGCCCACGGACGTTCGGGTCGTTGCTGAATATCGGCGGCGGCACGCTTAGCGAGACCTTCAAGCAGTCC
>DATJUC010000193.1:0-2519 GCA_035502675.1 Candidatus Acidiferrales bacterium
CGCCTTGGCCGAGGTTGAGCTCCGATTGATACTTTGTCTGCGTCGCGCGCGCATCGGCCGATGCCGCATTGCGCTCGTCGGCCTCGTAGTTGGCACGCAGGTCGGTCGTGTCCAGCACGGCGAGGGTCTCGCCGGCGTGAACCGTGTCGCCTTGAAGAACGTTGACGACGTCGGTCGGCTCGCTCAGCGAACTCGATATCGATACGTTCTGATACGGCGCGATGAGACCGGCAATCTGAACCTTGGGCTGCACGCTGGCCGGCGCGGCCGTCGCAACGGGGATGGCCGCCGGGCCGCCGGCTCCGGCGCCGCGATGATGCCGCGTCCGGCCACCGCCGCAAGCGGCGACGGCGAGACCAAGAAAAATCGCCGCACTGACGGCGGCGCTTCGTTTCAACGCTCGCATGAACATCGAGGCCAAGCGTACGCCATCGGGCAGAACGATTCCTGAGACGTGCGCCCGCGCGATCCGATTTCTCAGCTTTCGGCGGTATACTACGCCCATGATCAAGAGCTGGGGCAGAGTGGCAGTCGCTTTCGTTCTTTTCATCGCTCCGTCGATCGCGTTAGCGCAACAACCGGCGCGGTCGCTTCCGAGCTACGCCGTTCCAAGTGGTGAAGTCATTCGTGGAACGATTTCGAGCTTCAACGGCGCGACGACGATGTACGTGCGCGACGTGCGCGGATTCATCGACAACGTGACGCTCCACCAAGGGACGATCATCAACCCGACCGGCATCCGGCTTCAGCCCGGGTACCCGGTAACGATTACCGGTCGCGCGAGCGGGTCGACGTTCTTGGCGGATCAGATCGATACACCGTTCCATAACTACGGCTACGCTTACCCGTATTACGGCCCGGTTTACGCCTACCCGTATCCCTATCCATATCCGGCGTACCGGATCAATGTCGGCTGGGGCTGGGGGTGGGGCTGGGGCGGCGGCTGGCATCACCGGTAAGGCAGTAACCGGACCGGTGCCGTCAAATACTGCGCCGCATGTCGAATACGCCCACCACCACCGAAGAAAAGCGTAAGGCAGAACGGCGCCAAGGCGATCGCCGGGTGATCAATATCGCCGTGAGCTACGACCGCCGTACCGGCAGCGACCGGCGCGGCGGCGACCGGCGCGCCGTTTAAGCGCTCTCTTCCAATGAGAAGCGGCGCGCGGGGCCGCTAGCCGGCGACAGTCTGCCGGCTGGCGTTTTCGCGCGCGCGCTGACCGATCCATGAATCGAATTGATCGGCGCCCATAGGACGGCCGAGGAAATAGCCTTGCGCGAAATCGCAGCCGGCGCGCTGCAGCCACGCAAGCTGCCGCGCGTTCTCGACGCCTTCGGCGACGACCGATCGCCCCAAGCTGTGCGCCAGCTCGATGACGGCCTTGGCGATTGCGGCGTCCTTGACGTCGTTGGGAAGTCCGGCGATGAAGCTGCGATCGATTTTGACGCGTTCCACGCTCAATCGCTGCAAATACGATAGTGACGAATAGTGCGTGCCGAAGTCGTCGAGCGAGAAACGCACGCCCATACCCATGCAGCGACGCATTTGCTCGTCAACCGTTGCGCCTTCCATCGCGACCGACTCGGTGATCTCGAGCTCGATCGCCCCGGGCTCGACGCCTTCGGTTCGCAGGACGCGTGAAAGCAATAATGCGAAATCCGGGTCTGCCAGCTGCCCGGCCGACACGTTGAGCGCGAGCCGAAACGTTCGGTCATACGATCGCCAGCTCGCGCGCTGACGAATGCCTTCTCGCAAAACCCACGACCCGAGGTTGGTCATGAGGCCTGCACCTTCGGCAATACCGATAAAGAGCGCCGGCGAGACGGGGCCTCGGCTCGGATGCGTCCAGCGCAGCAGCGCTTCGGCACTTTGCACCCGTCCGGTACGCAGGTCGATGATGGGCTGAAAATCCAAGCGGAACGCGTCGGAACGCAGCGCCGCGCGCAAATCGGTTTCGATCAAGCCGCGCTCGATCTGATTTTCGCGCATCGCCTGCGAAAAAAAGCGGACGCTTCCCCGTCCCGCCGTCTTGGCTTCGTACATGGCGATGTCGGCGCTGCGAATCAGTTCGGGCGCCGTCTCCGCGTCGCCCGGAAAGAGCGCGACGCCGATGCTGACCGACAACGCGAACTCGCGGCCGCCGACGATCACCGGCAGCGCCGCCGCCTTGAGCACGCGCCGCGCGAACGTTGCGACGTCGTCACGATCATGCGCACCGCTGAGGATGATGGTGAACTCGTCACCGCTGCTGCGTGCGACGAACGCGTCGGCAGCCGCAGCCCGTATGCGATCGGCAACGGCGCGCAAGAAGAGATCCCCGCCTTCGTGTCCGATGGCATCGTTGACGACCTTGAAACGGTCAACGTCACACACGAGAACCGCAATGACGCCGCGTATGTCAGGGGCCGCGATGGCCGACGCCAAGCGCGAACGAAACTCCGCGCGCGTCGGCAGACCGGTCGTCTCGTCGCTCGTGCCGGCATGCACCTGCGCGAATGCCGCCGCTTCGCGATCGCGT
>DATJUC010000194.1:0-3472 GCA_035502675.1 Candidatus Acidiferrales bacterium
GCGCAGATGACGCTGTTTTCGGGGCCGTAGATCACCACGAGATTCGGCGGTCCGCACTGCGTCTGCTGGAGCTGATAGTTCGAAAGCAGCGTCGCACCCGGGCTCCCGGGCTGCGTTTGATACGAGTAGTAAGTGGTATGCGTCTGAGAGTTTACGATCGAGCCGTAGACCGCCGCACCGACCGCCGCAGAGGCAGTGCCGATCGCCAGCGCTCCCCAGAACCCACCGCCCCAGTAGTAGGGTGCAGGCGCCCACGCGACGCCGTGGTTCCATCCCCAGGCCGTGTTGTTGACGTATACCGGGTTGTTGATGACGGTCCGGTTGATCGTGTTGTTGCTGACGTTGCGATTGATGTTGTTGTTGGCGTTGATGTTGTTGGCGTTGACGTTGCGATTGACGCTGTTCGTGTTGCCGTTCCGATTGGGCGTATTCGTGTTGACGTTCCGATTGGGCGTATTCGTGTTGACGTTGCGGTTCGGCTGCTTCGGCTGGGCATTTTGCTGCGGACGCTGCGGCTGCGCCGGGCGCTGCGGCTGCTGCGCCGGACGCTGCGGCGCGGGCCGCTGCTGCGGCGCCGGTCTAACGTCGCGACCGAGATCGAATCCGCCCGCCGGACGGCCGCCGCCGCCGCCGCGAGCGCCTCCGCCGGCGAAGCCGCGCGCGCTCGTCAGCGCCGGCGAGAGAAGCGCGATCAGGGCGGCGGCGACGGCAAGCTGCTTGTTCATTTCGTTCCTCCATCGATGACGCCGTTCACGTTGATGTACGTGCCGCGTTGCGTGGTGAAGGAGAGCAAAATGCCGTGGGGCGGCAGCTGGGTGGACGAGTACGGAAGCCGCTGGTTCTCGCCGGTCATGTTGCTATAGATCGTTCCGCGCTTGAGGTCGAGCGCACCGGTCGCGCCGGGCTGCACCAGCGTCACCGCCAGCGGGAAGCAGACCAAGATCTCGCCTTGGTAGGAACAGGCGGCGCGCGTCACGATGAGCGTGCCTTTTCCGTCGCTCGACGTGACGTAGAGCGCGTCGTGCAGTATTTGAATCTTGACGTCGTCGTAGGTCTCGACCTTGCCGCTGGGTTGCTGGATCCTTACCACGCCTTCGGCGCGCGCCGGAGCCGCGAGCAGCGCCGATAGCGCGGCTGCGAAGCCGAGGAGTGCGGCGGCGCGGGTCAAAAGACGAATGGGAAATGCTGCAATGCGAGCCATTATGATGCTCCTCGCAAGTGTACGAAGGGATGCATCGCTCATTCGGCGCGAGCAAGGCGGCGCTCCTTCCGTGTCGACATGATGAGGGCTGCCATTCTGAGCGCCGCCGACAACGGGACGGTGCGCCGCATCGTCCGGCGTTACGGCATGCAGATGGGTGCGAAGCGCTTCGTCGCGGGTGAGACCTCGCAGGAGTTTTTGGAAGCGGCTCTCGCCGCCAACCGGCGCGGATTCGCGGTCGCCTGCGGGATACTCGGCGAGAACGTCGGAGACGCGGCGGAGGCGCGCGACGCCGCCCGCCGGTACGCCGAGCTTCTGGAAACGTTTCACGCGCGCGGGTTCGATGCCAACGTCGCGTTCAAGCCCACCCACGTCGGGCTCGACGTGGATCCGGAGCTGGCCTTCGAAAACGCCTGGACGATCGCGTCGGTCGCACGCTCGCACCGCAATACGTTGCGCCTGGACATGGAGCAATCGACGTACGTCGATCGCACGCTGGCGCTCTACCGCCGGCTGCGCGATCGTTACGACGGCGTCGGGTTCGTTCTGCAGTCCTACCTCTATCGCAGCGAGGGCGATCTGCAAGCGGCACTTTCGCTCGCGCCGAACGTCCGCATCGTCAAAGGCGCCTATCTGGAGCCGAGCTCGATCGCGTACGCATCCAAGCGCGACGTCGACGCCGCCTACGTTCGGCTAGCCGAGACCGCGCTCTCGAACGAAGGGTACACCGCGATTGCGACCCACGACCCCGCGATCGTCGAGCACGTCGAAGCGTTCGTGCGACGGCGTGGTTTGCCGTTACGGGGGCGCTTCGAATTCCAAATGCTGTACGGGATCTCGACGCCGTTGGCGCGGCGGCTGATCGATCGCGGCTACCGCGTCCGGCTGGCGATCCCGTTCGGCGATTACTGGTTCCCGTATCTGATGCGCCGCTTGGCCGAGCGGCCCGCGAACCTCGCATTCTTCCTGAAAGGCGCGCTCGGACGTTGAGGCTGCAGGGAGTTTGGCCCGCCGTCGTCACGCCGGTCGATGCGGCGCTGCGGCCGGACTCGGCCAAGGCGATCGAATATTACGCGGAGCTGCTCGACGGCGGCGCGGACGGTCTGAACGTGCTGGGGACCACCGGCGAAGCGATGTCGTTCGGCGCGGGCACGCGAGCGGCGTTCATGGAGGAGATCGCGGCGTCCGGTTTGCCGGTCGATCGCATCATGATCGGCACCGGCGCGGCTTGTCTCGACGACGCGGCGGCGCTCACGCGACGAGCTTTCGACCTGCACTTCGCCGCGGCGCTCGTCATGCCGCCGTTTTTCTTTCGCGATGCCGGCGACGACGGCGTCGTCGCGTATTTCGAGCGGCTGTTCGCGCGCGCCGAGCCGCCGCGCGGCGGCGTGCTGCTCTATAACTTTCCGGCGGTCAGCGGAATTGCGTTCGCCGCGCCGCTGCTCGACCGGCTGCTGGCGGAGTTTCCCGAGCCGATCGCGGGGATGAAGGATAGTTCCAACGACCGCGCGCTGCAGTGCGGCGCGATCGAAAGGCACCCGGGCTTGGCCGTCTTTCCGTCGTCGGAAGCCGATCTGCTCGAAGCTCGCGGGCGCGGCGCCGCCGGCTGCATCAGCGCGACGATCGCGCTCTCGCTGCCGTCCGCGCGGCGCGCGCTCGACGCCGGCGACGTCGAAGAAGCGCGTCGCCTGGCGTGCCGCCGCGCGGCGTTCGCGAACCTGCCGTTGGTTGCCGCGATGAAAGCGACGATCGCCAAGCAGCGTCTCGACCCAGGGTGGGAGCGAGCGATGCCGCCGTTGCAGGCGCTGCCGCAATCCCAGCGCACGTCGCTCGAGGCGGCTCTCAGACGCTGCCTTTGAGCTCGGTTTTCGGGAACAGCCGCCGCAGCATTTCGCGCAGCGATGCCGGTTGACGCTCCGGCAATGCTGCGGCCGGATTCGGCGGCTGGGCCGGCAACCCGTCCAGACGCACGCGCGGGGCGACCTTCCCGTCGGCCGTGCCGGCTGCGAACGCCGCCGCCAACGCAGGCGCATCGTCGAATGCGAGCATGTCCAGCTCCAGCGGCGTCGACGGTCGAACGTAGCGAATCGTGATCTGGCGCTTTCCCGGTGCGCCGCCGAGCCGGACGATCTCGTTGGTGGCGGCGGCCAGCCTCAGCTCGTAGTCGAGCAGACGCTGTTGCCAGAGCGTGCCGATCGTATAGACCATTTGCGTCAGACCCATCGTCGCGCCGGCGGAGTTCGGATCGGCCTCTTGATCGACGAAGACGAC
>DATJUC010000195.1:0-2530 GCA_035502675.1 Candidatus Acidiferrales bacterium
CTTCGGCGGCCGTGCCCAGCGGCGGCAGGCCGAACGTTTCCTCGACGAACTTGATCGCGCTTCCGAACTCGTACTGCGTGTGCGAGACGTAGTGACGCTTGACGTACGGCGAAATGACGATGCAGGGCACGCGCAATCCCAAGCCTCGAAAATCCAGCTGCGGCGGCGGCGCGTCGTCGTACCAGCCGCCCCAGTCGTCCCACATGACGATAACGGCGGTGCTTTGCCAAAACCGGCTCGTTCCGACGGCGTTGACCACGGCGCTGACCCACGACGGGCCCAGATTGCCGCCCGGCGCGTGATCCGAATACTTCCAATCCGGAATCACCCAGGTGACGCCGGCCAGCTTGCCGGCCGCCACGTCGGTCAGAAAACGCGGTGAGGGCGACACGACGTCGCGCTTCCAATCCGCGCCGTAGCGCACGCGCTTGATCGCGTCGAACGCGGTCCAGATGCCGCCGTCGGCGATCGGCGGCGCGTAGTAGCGCCAGGAGACCCCGGCGGCATCGAGCGTGTCGGCCAGCGTGCGAAACTGAGTCAGACACGGAAACGGTCCGTAACGATCGACGACGTGCTGCACCGTGTAGGTCACCGTCGTCGTCCCGGGAGGTGCGTCGCAGCCCCACGGATGGTCCGACGGCAAGTCGATCAGCGACGTCGTCGCGTTGAGATCGGCCGTTCCCGCGACCGCCGTCAGGTGTGCCGTCCAGCTCGGACCCATCATCGTGGGAAACATGCGATCGGCCAGCGCGTACTGTCGCGCCATCGACCAATACGGCTCGACCAAGTTGCGGCGAACGTAGGCGTAATCGAACGTTCCGGATTTTCCGTTGCCCGTGCAGTTGCCCGCGAAGCCGTCCATCGCGCCGCCGTCGTAGTCGTCGATCGCGTTGACGAACGAGTGACAGACGTCGGTCGTCACCAGCCCTTCGGGGTGCAGCGCGATCGTTTGGCCGTTCGGAAGTCTGCCGGTCATCGGCGCGTCGGCGCCGGGAAAGCCTGCGAACAAGTTATCGAAGCTGCGGTTTTCCTGCAGCACGATGACGACGTGACGAATCGGCGACGCGCTGCGCGCTGCGGCGGGGCGGGCGAACGACGCCGGCGCGCCGGCGTATGGCGCGCCCGAGAAGGAAGCCGAACATCCGGCCGCCGCGATGCAAAGTGCGAGGACGGCCGGTGCAGTGCGTTGCATCGAGGCTGCGTCGATTCGCTTACGAGGGGACGGGCGCCTTGAGCGCTTCTTTCACGATCGCTTCGGCTTCTTCGAAGATCGCCTCGAGATGACGTTCGCCGGTGAAGCTCTCGCCGTAGATCTTGTAGACCGCCTCCGTTCCCGAGGGGCGGGCCGCGAACCAGCCGTTGGCGGTGACGACCTTGAGACCGCCGATCGGCGCGCCGTTGCCGGGAGCGTTCGCGAGCTTCGCGACGATCGGCTCGCCGGCCAGCGTCGTGGCGGTCACTGCCGAGGGAGCGAGTTTCGCGAGCCGCGACTTTTCCTCGGGCGTCGCCTTGGCGTCGACGCGCGCGTAATACGGCGTGCCGTAGCGTTGCGCGATCCCGGCGTAATGCGCGCCCGGATCGTTGCCGGTCACCGCCGCGATCTCGGCTGCCAGCAGCGCCATCAGGATGCCGTCCTTGTCGGTGGTCCAGACGCTCCCGTCGCGTCGCAGGAAGCTGGCCCCCGCGCTCTCTTCGCCGCCGAAGCAGAGCGACGCACCGATCAACCCGTCGACGAACCATTTGAAACCGACCGGGACTTCGCAGAGCGTGCGTCCGAGTCCGGCGACGACGCGATCGATGATGCTGCTGCTGACGACCGTCTTGCCGATCGCCGACTCGCGCGGCCATTCCGGGCGGTGCTCCAGCAAGTAGCCGATCGCGGCGGCCAAATAGTGGTTCGGATCGAGCAAGCCGGCAGAGCGGGTGACGATCCCGTGCCGGTCGGCGTCGGTGTCGCACGCGAACGCGACGTCGTAGCGGTCTTTGAACTGCACCAGCCGGCGCATCGCGTACGGGCTCGAGCAGTCCATGCGAATGCGTCCGTCCCAGTCGACGGTCATGAACGAGAAGGTGGGGTCGAGCGCGCGGTTGACGACGTCGATTTCGATGCCGTATCGCTGCGCGATCGCATCCCAGTACGGCAGCGACGCGCCGCCCAGCGGATCGGCGCCGAGCCGCAGGCCGGCGCGCGCGATCGCCGCCATATCGACGGCATTCCCGAGATCGTCGACGTAGCCGCCCATGAAGTCGACCGCACGGGTCGTCGCGGCGGCGAGCGCGGTTGCGTAGGGCACGCGTTTGACGCCCGCGTTGCGCTGGCGCAGCAGCTGGTTGGCGCGGTTGCCGATCCAGTCGGTCGCCTCGGCCGGCGCCGGACCACCCTGCGGCGGATCGTATTTGAACCCGCCGTCTTCGGGCGGATTGTGCGACGGCGTGACGACGATCCCGTCGGCAAGCCCGGCCGTCTTCTTTCGATTGTACCGAAGGACGTAGTGCGAAATGACGGGCGTCGGCGTGATGCCGTCGTCGC
>DATJUC010000196.1:0-7207 GCA_035502675.1 Candidatus Acidiferrales bacterium
CGCGGTTCAAATACGTGCCGGTAAGCGCGACGGCGCGTACGTTCCAGACCGGCGAAGCGCGCACGAGCCAGCCGGCGTAGGCCTCGGCGTAGTTATTGTAGTAGAGACGGTGCGCGTCGAAGGCTAGCGATCCGCCGAAGATCGGCCGCAGCGGCGGCTGCGCGGCGCTGACGTCGTAGGATGCCTGAGCGTAGGCGATGATGTTGCCTTGAAAGCGCGAGTATTCGACGAGGCTCCCGTCGAGCAGCGCGTGCGGCTGAGGCGTTCCGCTGTTGCCGAAGTCGCGCGAGTATGCGAAACCGAAACGATCTTCCGGAAAACTTTCCTGGCCGCGCAAGCCGAAGCTGTAGCCGCCCTCGGCGAAGCCGTAGCCGTACACCCCCAGCGGGAAGCGCAAGCCGGCGTCGGTAGCGGCGGCGTTGTCGTTGTAGACTTGAGCGACGCCGGGGACGCCGGAGCGCGTGTCGTAGGTGAGGTGCAGCGCGACGTAGGGAATCGCCCAGGCCGGGGGCCCGAGGTCGTAGCGCACGAGCGCGCCGTTGAAGAGGTCGGCGAAGCGCGATTCGTAGTCGGAATAGGCGTACGCGTAGCCGTGCGTCCCCGTGTACGCGCCCGGAGGAGACCCGGGCTGCTCCATGACGGCGAGCTGAGCTTGCGCCTTGTGAGCGACATCCGGGTCGGCGGCGTGCGCGAGCGTTCGCAGCAGCTCGATGGCCTGCGCGCGGCGGCCGGCGCTGATTTGGGCGTAGGCAACGTCGAGTGCGAACCGTACGTCGCCGGGGTGAGCCGCGACGTATGCGGCGCCTTCGTCGGCAGCTTGCGCGTAGTTGCCGGCGCGCACGTCGTCGTAGAACTTCTGCTTGGCCGCATAGTCTTCGGCAGCGGTCGCGACGATCGCGGCAGGAACGTGCGCGGCGATCACGAGACGCGGCGCGCGCGCTGCGCGATGAGGATCAACGCGACGACGACCACGGCGGCAAAGACCAGCAGCAGCGGCCACGATGCCTTCAGAGGCGAGGCGGGCGTGCGCGCCCGGAGGATCGCGTGCGGCGAGCTGCGATAGACGATGCCGCGCGCGTCGAAGAGCGCGAGCTCCGAGTTGAGCGCTGAGAGCTGCGCCGCGCTCAAGGCACCGACGTTCGCAAGCGCGTCGGGGCGATCGGCTTTCGTGTAGGTCGCCAGCAGCGACGGCACGTCGTCGCGAAACGCGCGCAGCTCGCCGTACGCGGCGCCGGGCTGGACGCTGAAGACCGTCTTGCCGGCGTCGTCGGAGAGGCGCAGGGCGCCGGTTTGCGGATCCCACGACATCGGCGGCTGCTTCACCGCCATCGGCGTGGCGACGTAGAGCGTTTCGGTCACGTCCTGCGGTGCGGTTCCGTCGTAGGGCCGAACGATCACGCGCGAGAGATTCGGATCGATCGCACCGAGCCGGTCGAGCAGCGCGAAGGCGCTCGGATCGAGGTCGTCGCCGGAGATCGCAACGCCGAGCGTTCCGGTCGCTTGATTGAAGAACTCGCCGATCGTCGGCGCGTATTGCGCGACGCCGTTCCAGCGCAGCACGCTGCTGCCCAGCAGGCTCGCCGTCATCGAGGCGCGAGCGCAGCCGCGCGGGACGTATTCGACGGCGACCGCCAGGGTGTTGGCGGCGTCGAGCCATCGCTCGTCGATCGGCACGTCGAATCGCTGCGTTCCGCCGTTGGGAGAGAGCCGGAAGCCGTTGATGACGGCGCCGTTGAGCGAGACGGTGACCGCAGCGCGATCGCCCTGTTCGTACGCGCCGTGCGCGAGCTCGAGGATGGCGTGCAGGCCGTGCGGGATGCCGCCGAACGTGCCGAGCGCGAAACTCACGGGGAAGGTCAAATCGCCGGTTCCGCGTTGCGTGCGCGTGCCGATTCCCAGCCGGTCGAGGGTCGCCGGCGAATGCAGGCGCTTGGCTTTCAGCGTCGCGATGCCGTCTTGCGTTTTGACGGTAACGTCGGGTGCGGCCCGGGCAATCAGAAGCTCGAGGCCGTGCGGCGTCACGTGCAGCACGCCGTGGGTGACGGACAGATCGGGGCTCCCGCCGCCGACGACGATTTGCTTCGCGTCCGGCGTCTCGCGCTGGTAGAAGAGCGCGATCTGCCGCCAGCGTTCGAACTGGTGGAGCCAGTAGCCCAGCGCGATCGCGGTGTTCTTCACGTCGCGCGGCGCACCGGCGGCCGTGCCGACGGCGAAGCGGCCGTCGTAATCGTCGAAGAATTGCGCGGGCGTGGGTGCCTGCCCGTCGTTTCGCTCGACGGCGATCGCGCTCGACGGCGCGACGCGCATCCAAATCGCGCGCGGATCGTATTCGTGGCAAAGCGGACCGCCGACGCCCAAGTGCGCCTGCACGGCGACGGTCAGCATCCGGCCGTTGCCGGTGAAGTTTGCGAACGTTCCGCCGACGGTTGCGCCTTTGCGGAGATTCGCGACGGTTTCGTTGCCGATCGGCGCGCCGTCGACCGTAACGGTCACGATGCTCTTGGCGTCGACGATCGGCGAGAAAACCAGCGCGAAGCGCACGTTCATCTTGCGCGCGCTCGCATAGTCCGGAACGTAGAGATCGAAGCGCGGATCGCTGCCCGTCACGGTGACGCCGCCGCCGAAGCCGTAGGCGGCGAGCGGCAGCTGGGAGACCGCGGCGCGCGCAGCTGCCGGCGCGACGCAAGCCGCAGCGAGCGCCGCCATACACGGCGCCCATCCGCGTCGGATTGCCCCACCCCGCCACATGCGCGTTCAGTTATGGAGCGAGTGCCTGCTTTACCTTCGCGGCGAGCGTTGCGTTCATTCCCTTTACAGAAGCAATTTCGTCGATACTCGCTCTCTTAATCGCCGCGGCCGAGCCGAAGGCGGCGAGCAAGCGTTTACGGCGCACGGGACCGACGCCTTCGAGCGAGTCCAGCGCGGATTCGACCATCGACTTTCCGCGGCGCTGGCGATGGTAGGTCACCGCGAACCGATGCGCTTCGTCGCGAATGCGCTGCACCAGATGCAGCGCCGGCGAGTTCGCCGGCAGCACGATCGGCTCGGATTGTCCGGGCAAATAGAGCCACTCGTGTTCTTTTGCCAGTCCCGCGACCGGCAGACCGGTCATGTCGAGCTCTTCGAGTACCTCGACGACGGCGTTCAGCTGCCCCTTGCCCCCGTCGATCAGCATCAGGTCCGGTTTCTTGTTGAACTTCTCCTTACGGGCCAGCTCCGTGACGAGCGGATCGTCGTCGGTGACGCGGCGCAGGTAGCGTAAGCGGCGCCGCAGCGTTTCCTGCATCATCGCGAAATCGTTCGGTCCGCGATCGTACTGAATTTTAAACTTGCGGTATTCGCTTTTCTTGGCACGGCCCTCGATGAAGACGACCATCGACGCGACCGGATTGCTGCCCTGAATGTTCGAGATGTCGTAACACTCGATGCGGTGCGGCGGCTCGGGAAGTTCCAGCGCGTCGGCGAGATCGGTGAGCGAGCGTGCCTGCGCGGTTTCCTGCACTTCTTGATGGGCCAAGAATGCTTTGAGGTTCTGCTCGGCGTTCTTCTCGACGAGCCGCAGGTATTCGGCGCGCGACCCGCGCTGCGGTCGTAAGATGCGCACCCGCTGCCCTTTGAGGACGCTCAGCCACGCTTCGATGGTCGCGAGCTCCTCGGGAAGCGCCGCGACCAAGACTTCCTTGGGCACCGCACCGGCCTGCGCCGAAGTGACGCGCGCCCGCGCCTTCACCGGTACCGGAACTTCGTTGTCGCGTGCGATGCGCGCGGTCGAGGCGGCTCCGTTCTCCGGCGCACTCGCCGTCCGCGCCGTGTAGAACTGCTTGAGGAACTCGCCGATCAATACGGCATCGGACTGGTCGGCGATGCCGTCGAGAATGAAGTACTCCTGCCCGATCAGCTTGCCGCCGCGCACGAAGAAAACTTGCATGCAGGCTTGGCTGCGCGCGCGAGCGATGCCCACGAGATCCATGTCGAGCCGCGAGCGCCAGACGACCTTCTGGTTTTCGGTGACGCGCCGCACCTGCACGATGCGATCGCGGATACGCGCCGCGTTCTCGAAATTATAGTGGTCGGCCGAGTCGACCATCTCGTGCTGCAGCCGCGCGAGCAGCGACTCCTGCTTTCCCTCGAGGAACAGCACCACCTCGTCGATCATCGCATCGTACTCTGCTTCGGTTTGGTAGCCGACGCACGGCGCGAGGCAACGCTTGATGTGGTATTGCAGGCAGGGACGCTTCCGGCGTCCGTCGATCGGCTCGCGGCAAGTGCGCAGCGGAAAGACCAGTCGCACCAGATCGATGAGTTCGCGCAGGCCGTGGGCGTTGGTGTACGGTCCGAAATAGCGCGCGCCGTCGTCCTTGACCATCCGCGTGAAGACGACGCGCGGGAACGGTTCGTTGGTGACCTTCAGGTAGGGATAGCGTTTGTCGTCGCGCAACCGCACGTTGAACGGCGGCTGATGCCGCTTGATCAAGTTCGCTTCCAGGATCAGCGCTTCGACTTCGTTGGTGACGACGATCGTGCGCACGTCGGCGACGCGCGCGGCCATCGCTTGCGTGCGGGTCGTGAGGACGGCGCTGTCTTGGAAGTACGAGCGCACGCGGTTCCGGAGCGAGACGGCCTTTCCTATGTAGAGAATCTCGCCGTCGCGCCCGACCATCATGTAAACTCCCGGTGCGTCCGGGATCTGTGCGAGATTCGGCGGCCCCGCGGTCACCCCGGAGTGGCCGAAGAGGAGCTCACGCTTCGCCGCGCCCGGCTGCGCCAAACGACGTACGCGATTGCGACGCCGGCGGCCGCGACGGCGAGTGCGACGAGCCCGCCGCGATGCAGCAGCGGGAGGATCGTATCGAGGTGATTTCCGAGCGAGTAGCCGACGAACGTCAAGGCGGTGAGGAAAATCCCCGAACCCAGAAACGTCCAAACGTAAAAGTGCGCGAGGTTCATCTCGGCGATGCCCGCCGGGAAGCCGGCGACGCCGCGAATGAATGGCAGAAACCGGCAGATGAAAATCGCGAACGTCCCGTAACGCTCGAAGAAAACGTGAATGCGCTGTAAGTGCTCGTGGCGGACGTGCGCGTATTTTCCGTAGCGTTCGATGACCGGGACTCCGCCGTACCGGCCGATCGCATAGGCGATCGACTCGCCGGTGACCTCGCCCAACAAAGCGACGACGATCGTCAGCCAGACGTTGCTGAGATGACCGGTGGCAGTCAGCGCGCCGGCGGTCGGCACGACCAACTCGCTTCCGACCGGCAGACCGATGTTTCCGAGGATCAGCGCGACGAAAAGGCCTGCGTAGCCGAAATGGTCGACCAGACCGACGATGGCTTGCTCGAAATGTCCCATGCCGCTCCCTTGTTACTCGCCCGCGGGGGCGGTGTTTCGCGGCGCCGCCCGGCGCAGGATTTCGGACGCCAGGCTTCCGCCTTCCAGGCGCACCGCTTCGAAGAGATCGACCGGGCCGATTTCCGCACCGGCGGCGCGCTCTTCGGCGAGCGCGACGATTTTTCGCAGCCGGGGCGTTACCAGAATGCCTTCCCACAGCCGCTCGTCGCCTGTCCCCAGCGCGCGCCGGACTTCGGCGTGCACTTCGCGCGCGTCGATGCCGTCGGCGTCCAGCGCGCGCAAAATCGCCGGATCTCGCTCTTCCAGCAGAGCGACCAGCAGATGCTCGGCGCCGACGTAGTAATGGCTATGGTTGCGGCACTCTTGCTCGGCTACGCGCAGAACGCGCCGCGAAGCGGGGTTGAACCGTGAAAACAAGCCTGCTCCAAGGGCTTGGCTCGAGTAGTGGTCGGGGCGACTGGATTTGAACCAGCGACCTCTACGTCCCGAACGTAGCGCTCTACCAAGCTGAGCCACGCCCCGATGAAAACCTCCGCTTATTCGCAGGCTCAACCTGCCCTCCTGCCGACAGCGGGGGCGCCCAGGGAAAGGGCCTTAGTCTGGGTAAGCCCTGAGAGCCGATGAGATATCTGATCGTAGGGTGCGGACGCGTCGGGTCCGCGCTTGCGAAGTACCTCGACGCCGACGGTCACGAGGTGATCGTCGTCGACGAAAACCCTTCCGCTTTCAAACGGCTCGGTCAAAAGTTCAAGGGCCACGTCGTGGTCGGTACGGGTATCGACTACGACGTCCTCAAACGCGCCGGCGCCGCGACGGCCGACGGATTCATCGCCGTCACCAACGGCGATAACCGCAACATCATGGCCGCGCTGATCGCGCAGCGCATGTTCAAAATCAAGCGAATCGTCGCTCGCATCTACGATCCTCCGCGCGGCCAGATGTACCGCGAACTCGGCGTCGAGACGGTCTGCCCGACCACGGTGGGTGCCAAGCTGATCCGCGACGTCTTGCTCGAGGCGCCGTGGAATTCGCTGCAGTCGTTCGACTTCGGCAAGCTGACCTCGCTCTCGGCGCGCGTCACCGCCGCCGACGCGGGCCGGCGCATCGCCGATCTGGAGCAGCCCGGACGCGTCCGCATCGCCGCCATCCGCCGCACCAACGGCGGCGTCATGGTCGCCTCGCAAGATTTCGTACTCGAGGAAGGCGACGAGGTCAACGCAATCGTCGCGCCGGAGGCGATGAGCGAGTTCGCGCAGCGGTTCGCCGGAGCGACGCCGCACGTCCGGATGACCGCCTAGTGTTCATTCTCATCGTCGGCGGCGGCAAGGTCGGCTCGTATCTGGCTCGCGCGCTCATCGAGCAGAACCACGAAGTCGTCGTGGTCGAGAAGGACGACCGCAAAGCGAAGATGCTCGAACGCCTGATCGACCGGCAGGTGACGCTGGTCGGGGACGGCTGCGATCCCGTCGTTCTCGACGCTGCCGGAGTCGCGCGCGCCGACGTCGTCGTCGCGGATACCGGCGACGACGAAGACAATCTCGTCGTCGTACTGCTTTCGAAGAAGAAATCCAAGGCTCGCTGCATCGCGCGCGTCAACAACCCCTCGAACAAGCTGATCTTCGACTCGCTCGATCCCGACGATCCGGTGACGATCATTTCTTCGACCGAGCTGATCCTCGACGTCCTCAACCAACAGGTCAACGCGTCCAAGTACCGCTCGATGCTCGAAACGATGCATCTGTTCGGCAAGGGCAACATGCAGCTGGTCAAGGTCGAAATTCCCCACAACTCGCCGGTCGACACGAAGCGGCTGGCGGATCTGAACCTCCCGCACAACTCGGTGGTTGTCGCCATCGAC
>DATJUC010000197.1:0-12617 GCA_035502675.1 Candidatus Acidiferrales bacterium
GAGCAGTTCCACCGAGAGAATTTCGCAGACGTCCTCGACGCTGAGCATGTCGCCGCTTCGCACCATCGCGGGCCGCAGCCGGTTGACGATCAGCCGAATCGGCTTGCCGCGATCGTTGAGCTTGCCGACGACGCGATCGGCGTCGCGAATCGCACTGACCTCCGGCGTGGTGACGACGATCGCTTCGGCCGCGCCGGCCACCGCGTTGCGAAAACCGGCTTCGATCCCCGCCGGACAGTCGATCAGCACGTACTCGGCTTGTTCGGCGGCGCGCTCGACGATCGCCGCGAACTGCTCCTCGGTGATTGCGTCTTTTTCGCGCGTCTGCGCCGCCGGCAGAATCGACAGCGAGTCGAACCGCTTGTCCTTGATCAGCGCCTGGCGCAGCTGACAGCGGCCTTCGGCGACCTCGACGAGATCGAACACGATTCGCTTCTCGAGGCCGAGCACGAGGTCGAGGTTTCGCAGGCCGATGTCCGCGTCGACCAAGATCACGCTCTTTCCGCGCTTCGCCAGCGCGGCGCCGAGATTGGCGGTCGTCGTCGTCTTGCCGACGCCGCCTTTACCCGACGTAACGACGATGCGGCGAGAGGTGTTCATGCGTTCGGAACTCCTAGTTCGGCGAGATGTTCGAAGGGAACGACGACGATGCGGCCGTCGCGGACGAGTGCGACCTCGGGTTTGCCGGACTTCGTCGCGCCGTCGTCGGCAGCGATGAAGGCGGCGATTCGCAACTGCGTCGCATCCAAATCCAGCGCGTAGACCCGCGCGGCCTCGTCGCCTTGCGCTCCGGCGTGCGCGACGCCTGCCAGCCGGCCGAAGACGAGCACGTCGCCGCTGGCGATCAGCTCCGCGCCCGGATTGACGTCGCCGACCACGACGACGTTGCCGAGATGATGGAGCGCCTGACCGCCGCGCAGCGTGCCCGTGTGGTAGAGCGTCTCGGGCGCGGGCTCGACCAAGTGCAGCGAGGGTGCCGGCGACGCTTCCGGCGCTGCGACGACGGCCTCCGCCGCCGCCTCCAGCCGCGGAACGCTGGAGTCGCCGCGCCGGCGGCGCTCGGCAATGTCGGCGCGTGCCCCGGCGAAATCGGCAACCAGCGAACGCGCGGCCTCCGAGAGGCGCACGTCTTGCGGCAAGCGCAGCGCGCGCCGCCGGTCGAGCTCGCGCTCGGCCTCGTCGACCGGCTCGAACGGCAAGCCCGCGTCGCGCGCCACCGGTTCGAGCGGCGGGGTGCCGGCTAGCGCGCGCAGCTCGATACCGGCCTCGGCGCACAGCGACCGCAGGCGGTGAAACTGCTCGGTCGAGGGGATAGTCGAACCGAAGTTGGCAACGGCGGGAGTCGCGCGATAGAAGCCCGGCCGCTCGGCAAGACGAGCGTCCAGCTCGTCGAGCGCCTCGTCGATCTGCCAGCCGGCCAGCGCGATCTCGAGGCCCACCTTCCGTCCGCGAAGCAGCGTCAACGCGATCTCCTCATGGGTAACTCGCTCCGCTTCAGAGCCGGCTTGCGGGCGCCCCTGCGCCATCCACAAACGACTCGCAAATTCTTCTCGTTATCCACATGTCGTACACAGCGGGTAACCGCCGCCCGCGCCGTCGAAGGCGCGCTGTAACCAAACCCGGCCGCCCCGGTAGAGAAGGTAGTTATGTTGCGCCGCGCCGTTCCGTGCTTCCTCATTCTGACGTTGCTTTGTGCCAGCAGCCCGGCACGGCTGTTTGCCATGTCGACGGCCGCCGAGATCCAGATGGGGCAAGAAGAGGACCAGCAGATCGTCGAGAGCAGCGTCATCGAGACCGACCCGCTGCTCAACGCCTACGTCTCCGGGATTGCCGAGAACCTCTGGAACCAGGTCGCGCGCAAGGACGTCCCCTACTCCGTCAAAATCCTCAAGGACGACGACGTCAACTCGTTTGCGACGATGGGCGGATTCGTCTACATCTACGAGGGCCTGATCGACTTCGTGCAGTCCGACGACGAGCTTTCGAGCGTAGTCGGTCACGAAACCGGTCACATCGAGCGCCGGCACGTCATCACGACCAACTCGAAGGCGCAGATTCTCGATCTGCTGTTCGGCATCGCCTCGATCTTCTCGCCGCTGATCTACAACCTCGGCGGCCTGGCCGAAGCGGGTTTGATGGCGAAGATCTCGCGCGAAGACGAAATTCAGGCCGACCGTTACGGACTGCAGCTGATGTCGCGCGCCGGCTACGATCCCGATTCGATGGTCACGATGATGGCGCACATGGGCGAGCTCGGCGACGAACACAGCGACCTGCTCGACAAATACCTGCAAGACCATCCCGATCCCGACGCCCGCGTGGCGCACCTGGTCGGATATCCCGAGCTCGATCCGAAAACCGTGACGCCCGCGCAAGAGCTGGTCCAGGCCTCCAGCGACGAGGAGCGCGCGCGCTACGATTTCGCCGCACTGCGGCTGAACGACATTCTGAAACGCGATCCGCAGAACGCCGAAGCCCTGCTCGAGCTCGGTCAAGCCGACCTCGCGCTCGGGCTGACCAGCAAGAGCGAACAGACGCTGGCCGAGGCGGCGCAGCTCGGCTCTCCCGAAACCCGCGCCACCGCCAACGCGCGGATCGCCGCGCTGCGGCAAATGGAGATGGAGCGCGTCGAGCTGACCCGTCCCAACCTGCCCAAGCTGCAGGATGCGGTTACCGCGGCCCAAGCCTCCCAACTGCAGACGGCGACCGAGATCCAGGCGCGCGCTCAGGAAGGCCACGATCAGCTCAAGGCGATCAACGCGCGCATCAACAGTATCGAGTACGAGATCCCCGATTTCAGCCGCATCAACGTCAAGCGCGGATCGCGCGTCGAAGCGATCCTCAAAAACCTGACGCTGATGGCGCGCTCGATCAACAGCGCGCTCGGCGACGCCGGTGCATCGATCGGCGGCGTCGGCTCGCTCGAGAAAAACAAAGAGAGCGGCGCGCTGAAAGAAGGCGCCGACATCTACGACGAGATGCTCGCGCCGTTTTCCATGAATCCGATTCCGGCCGATTCGCTCGCGATTCTCCCCGCCTATCCGGGGATGATCAACGACCTCGGGTTGGCCGACGGCGACATGCTTCGCTCGGTCGACGCGGCGCGCGCTTCGCTCACGATTCTCGATCAGTCGCTCGGCGATCTGGACGAGTTCCTCAAAGACCTCGATCACGTCGAGATCGGCTATAACGGCGACATCAGCGCCGGATCCTACAATCAGCTGGAAGCTCCCATGGCCAAGGCCGCCAGCGAGTTCAACGGCGCGGCCACGGCTGCGTCGCAGGCGGCGCAACTCTACAATCTCGCGCGCTCGCGCCAGCTTTCGGCGCGCATCACGCTGCTCGGCCTGGGAACGTCGCCGCAGCGTTATGCCACCCTGCAATACGTGCTGCAGCAGCGCTTCGGCATGAACGGACTCGACTACCGCGAGATGCTTCGCGACGGGTTGACTCCCGGCGACGTCACCGCCGCGACCATCCTGGCTGCCGACATCAAGAGCACGCCCGAAGCGATCGTCGCCGAGGCCAAGAGCTCCAACCAAACGATCGTCGACGTCGCCAACGCGCACGGGATGCACGCCTGGCCGCTCGAGATCTTCATGGGGCTGGTCTACCTCGACTACACCGACGATCCGTACAAGGAGCTGCGCGACGTCAAGGGCAGCGTCGCCACGACGCTGACCGAGCTGGGACTGTAGGCGAAGTGACGGCGGCCAGCGCACAGGATCTGTTTCGGATCGTCCGCAAGGGCATCGACGTCAAGTCGGTGCACGCGCACGGCCGCAAACCGTTTCGCTTTCTGCTCTGCGGCGATCCGGCGGCCGTCGCCGAGTTTCGCACGCTCCTGCTCTCCGGACACCAAGACGAAGCGATCCCGCTCGACGCCGCGGCCTGCTTGGAGACCGTCGTTCCCGGCACGCCGCTCATTACCGAGCCGAGCGAAGTGCGTGCGGTCGTCTTTCTCGGCCGTCCCGGCGACCTGGCCGCCTCGAACCTGACGTCGCTCTCGGTCCTGCGCGTCCCGATGCTCGCCGTCACGGTCGATCCCGAAGCGACGCCGGCCGCGCCGGCCAATCCGCCGGCTCCCGGAACGTTTGCCGAGTACGTCGTCCCCGCGATCGCACGCGAATCGATGCGCGGCCGCGTCTTTCCGCATTTGGTCGAGTCCGCGCACGGCGTGGAGATCGCCGTCGGCCGCCGGCTGCCGCCGTTGCGCGAAACCGTTGCCGCCAAGCTCACCCGCGACGCCGCCAAAAACGCTTTGCGCGTTTCGCTGGCGAGCGCCGTGGTCGATCAGCTGCCGGTCGTCGGCGTCGTGCTCGGCGCGTTCGCGACGGCCGGCGACATGGTGGCCATTACCGGCATTCAAACCATGCTGATGCTGCACATCGAAGCCGCCTACGGCCGGGATCCCGACGTGCAGCGGTTGTGGCGCCTGCTTCCGGTGATCGGCGGCGGCTTCGGCTGGCGCACGCTGGCGCGCGAGCTGATCGGCCTCATTCCGGTTGCCGGCATCGCGATCAAAGGTGCGATTGCCTACGCCGGGACGATCGTCGTCGGCGAAGGCGTGACGTTCTTTCTCGAAAACGGCCACTCGATGAGCGCCGGTCAAGCGACGCGTATCTACGAGCGCACCAAGACCGAAGCGATGCGCATTTCGCGCGAGTTCCTCGCGAAGCTCCGCAAGAAGAGCTAGAGGCGCTCGAGCAGCGCCTCGTCGTCGAGCCGCGCGAGGTCGGGCGGAACGCGGCTGCGGATGCGGGCCGCGAGGTTCGACGCCAGCTCGCAGCGGCGCCGCCCGTCCAGCGCGTCGCGCCGTTCCAGAAAGCGGGCGATCAAAGCCCGCTCTTCTCCGCTCAGATACAGCGTCGACGCATAGACCGGCTCGGATTTCTCGACCACCGCCGCGAGATCTAAGCTCGCGTCCCGAACGACGATCGTACCGGCGGCGATATCGCCCAGCCGTTTGTTCTCGCGCGACAGCAGCGCGCTCACGGCCGACGCCGCATAGAATCCGATCAGCGCCTCGGCGACGCGAATCAAATTCCGAATCAGCGACGCTCCGAAATCGATCGGATAGCCTCCGTCGCGCACGACGCGAATGCCGAGCGCCCTCTTTCCAGGGGTTTGGCCGTTCCAGGCGGCCTCGAAGACGATGAAATAGCCGAAGAAGATCGCGAAGAGTACCGCGACGACCAGCGCGACGAGGATCGCGCCGGCGAGCTTCTCGGCGGTCGCCGGATGGGGTTGGTTCGGGACGCGCGAGAGCACCGCCGCGATCCCCAGCAGGAGCGCGGCCAGCACCGCGGCTTGAACGAGCAGATCGAGCGCCACGGCCAAAAACCGGCTGCCCAAACCGGCCAAACTGTAGGTGAGAGCGATGCTCTCCGGCGTGCGCACGTCGACGTCGCGATCCATCCCGCGTAGGTTTATCGTTGGCCGCGGCCAAGACCCGCGCATGCAGCAATCGACTTTTGTCGAGCGGCGTGCGGCGGCGTGGCAACGGCTGGAAGAGCTGGTTCGGCGCGCCGGACGGCGCGGCATCCGCGCGCTCGATCCGGGCGCGGTCGCCGAGCTTGGAAGGCTCTATCGCGCTGCAACCAGCGACTTGGCGTTCGCGCGCGGGCGCGGCTACGACGCGTCGCTGACCGAATACCTCAACCGTCTCACCGCCCGCGCTCACGCCCACGTCTACGGTGCGGCCAACGAAAGCGGGTGGGATCGCATCGCGCGCTTTTACGCGTACACGTTCCCGCGCGAGTTTCGGCGAAGCTTCGCATTCTTCGCAATCTGCACCGCGGTTACGATCGCTTGCAGCGTCACCGCCTACGCCGTCGTCGGGTCGCACCCGAACGAAGCCTACGCGCTGCTTCCCAAAGCGATGATCCCGAGCCGAATCGACAAGAGCCTGCACGACTCGAACTTCGGTTTCGATCTCGGATACTGGCCGGCGATGTCGTCGATGATCGTCACCAACAACATGCGGGTGGCCGCCATCGCGTTTGCCGGTTCGGCCACGCTCGGCGCGCTGACGATCTGGATCGTCGCGCAAAACGGCTTGATGCTCGGCGGCCTCGGCGCGCTCTTTACGCGCGCGGGTTTCGGCTACGACTTCTGGGCGACGATCGCACCCCACGGCGTGATCGAACTGACCGCCATTCAAATCGCCGGCGCCGCCGGTCTGCTGATCGCCGCCGGCGTGATCTATCCGGGACGCCTCCGGCGGCGCGACGCGATCGCCGCCAACGCGCGCCGAGCCGGCACGCTGATCGCCGGCGTGGCTTCGATGCTCGTGGTTGCCGGCACGATCGAAGGTGCGATCTCGCCGCAGCGCTGGCCGCCCGCAGCGCGCATCGCGATCGGCGCGCTCACGGCGGCGGCGCTGCTGCTCTACTTCGGTTTCGGAGGACGCGATGCTCGACGTGCGTAGGTGGCTCGCCCCGGCGGCGATCGCGGCCGTACTGCTGGCGGCAACGGCGCCGGAGGGCGCTCGCGCCGGCGGCGATCCGAACGACGACTTCTCGCCGTGCGGGCTCTCCGGCGGGACCCTCACCACCGTGCTGACTCCCGACGACAACGCCGATTTCGTCGTCTTCGGGCTCTACGACGACCGCGGTAACGAGGTCGCCAAACAACTGATTCCGATCTACAGCCAAAGCGCGTCGGCCGAGCTGATGCTGACGCCGGTCGGCTTCGCGGCGCCGATCGCATCGGCGAAGTGCTTGGCCGATTCGCCGGTGCGCCGCTGCCCGGATCCGCAATGGCAGATCGACGAAGGCCTGATGATCGCGCTTTCGGGCCTACTGCTCGGACCGGATTTCGCGATCGTCACCGTCAGCGGCCGCTACAAGCGGCCTTCCAGCACAGCCCAGCTCGCGATCGACGGCGGCATGGCCGGATTCGAGCTCGACCAGCAACCGGCGCAATGGTCGGCATTCTTCGACAGCCAGCAAGAAGCGTCGCAGGGATTCTTCGACGTACCGGCCGGCGAGCACACGCTCACGCTCGGATCGCGCGACGCCCAAACCGGAAAGTTCGTTCCGCAAGAACGGCTCTGTTTTCGAACGTAGGCTGCGACGCTCGGCGAGCCTTTAGACAATGGCGCGCCCCTTCGTTTCGGGCGCCCAGCGTAACGAAACGGCTAACCCTGCGAGCGAAAGGACCGACGCGCCGGCGACGACCGGGACGATTCCGAAGCGCGCCAGCGTTGCCGGCAGCACGAACGTTCCAACGAACGCGCCCACGCGGCTGACCGCCGCGGCGAATCCGGTCGCGCTCGCCCGGATTTCGGTGGGAAACAACTCGGCCGGGTAGACCAGCTCGAGCACGCTGGCGGCACCCATGCCGACGGCGTACGCGACGAACGCCGCGACCACGACCGGTTCGGCAGCGACCGGCAGCACAGCAAACGCGATCGTCGCGACGGCGAATCCGGCGATGCACAGCGGACGCCGTCCCCAACGCTCGACCAGCGGCATGGCGGCGAACGCCCCCGCCGCAAAGGCAGCGGCGATCGCGACGCTGCCTGCCGGCGAGGAGCTATCTCCCAACCCCAGCGCCCGCAGCACGATCGGCGCGTAGGTGTAAATCGCAAACAGCGGCACGACTTGCAGCAGCCACATCGCCGATGCGAACGCGAGCCGTCCCCGGAACTCGGGTGCGAAGATCGTCGCAAACGACGTCCGGTGCAGCGCGCCCGACTCGCGGGCGGCCAGCCACATCGGCGACTCCGGCGCGGTTGCGCGCATCGCCAAGCCGATCGCCGCGAAGACCGCCGGGCTGGCGAGAATCCATTTCCAGCTCTGCGCGCCGGTCGTCAGCAGCGCGTACCCGGTCAGGTAGGCGACCGCCGCACCCGAGAACCAGACGGCTTCCATGGCGCTCAAGGCCGCGCCGCGAAACTGCGCCGGCATGAACTCCGCGACGATCGCCGCCGCGATCGGGTAGTCGGCGCCGATCGCAACGCCGAGAAGAAAGCGCAGTGCTATCAGCTCCCACGCGTTGGCGACGAAGATCTGCGCGACCGCCACCACGACGAACGCACAAAGGTCGACGATCATCAGCGTCCGGCGCCCGTGGCGGTCGGTGAGATGACCGAAGATCGGCGCGCCCACCAGAATGCCCAAGAGCGTTGCGGCGCCGACGCAGCCGGTTTGCAGCGGATCGAGCGCGAAGTGCGGGCCCAGCGTGATCAGCGCCAGACCGATGCTGCTCAGAATGTAGCCGTCGCAAAAGACCCCGGCATTGGCGTAAGCGAAGATTGCATAATGGAATCGCCGCATGCGTCTTGGTGCGCCGTCCGGCTTGACTCTCCCGTTACCGGAGCGTTTATCGTGACGCCATGATCGACGAAAACGGTCTCTACGGCATCGGCGAGCTGGCCAAGCGGACGGGGGTCGCCGTCAAGACGATCCGTCACTATACCGACGAGGGAATTCTTCCACCCAGCGGAACGACCGCCGCCGGGTATCGCCGGTACTCCGACGAGGACGCGCGCCGCTTGCGCCGGATACGCAGCTTGCGCGCGCTGGGATTTTCCCTCCCGGCGATCGGCTCGATGCTCGACGGCGCGCGCGACCCGCGCGACGTCGCCAAACTTCAGCTCGATCTGGTCGACACCCAGTTGCGCGCGCTGGAGCGACAGCGATCGATTTTGCGAAACGCCACGGCGGCCGCGTCGCAGCGCGATCTGCTCACCGCCCTGGACGCCGCGTTTGCGGCCGCCGAGCTGGGCGCGGCCGAGCGCGCCCATCGTTTGGAGCGATGGCTGGAGCGCGCCACGACCGTCGATTCCGGCCAACGCGCGCAGAACGCGCTGCGCGGCATGGTTCTCGACAACCTTCCGTCCGAGCTGTCGGTGGACCGGCTCGGCGCGTGGGTTCGGCTGAGCGCGCTCTTGGACGACCCGGAGTTCCTCGCCGTGCTGGCCGAGCAGCATCGACCGTTCGGCGACGCTGCCGTGTCGCCGCAGCGGCAGGCGGAGTTCGGCGCCGGCGTTTCGCAGATCGTCGGCCAAGCGGTCGCGCTCGTTCGCGAAGGCGCGAACGCGCGCGACGAGCGCGTTCTGCCGTTGGCGCGCCGCTGGGAAGCACTCTTCGCGACCGCCCTCGGACGCCGCAGCGACGCGGCGTTCCGCTCCTGGTTCCTCGACTATGCGGCGCGCACCAACGATCCGCGCATCGAGCGCTTTTGGAACGACGTGGCCGAGCTGCGCGCTGGGCCCGCGATGCCGCCGTTCACGGCGGCGACGAACCTGCTGATCGATGCCTTACGCGAGGATCCGGAGGCTCGGGCTCAGGCCTGAGTTTCGCGCCGAAATCCGCCGTACAGCAGATACGCGCCCAGCACGATCCCGATCGCGAGATACGCGTAGAACAGCCGATCGAACTGCAGCGCCCGATAGAACTGCATCTGCTGCTCCTGCGACAGCCAGACGAACAGCAGCCCCTTGATCAGCGCGGCCCATCCGTAGAGGGTTACCAGTGCCGCGACCGGCCCTTCCGTCCAGCGATTGTGGGCGACGACGATCGCCAACCCGATCAGCATCGTGAAGACCCCGGTGACCCACATCAAGGCCGGATCCGAAAAGAGCGCGCCCACCGCCGCGACCGTCGATCCGCGAGTCGCAACCATGCCCAGCTCGGTGAGGACGATCCATAGCCCCAGCAGGCGCGCCAGATAGCGTGTAAGCATAGGCTCATGTTACAGCATGCCCCGATGCTTGATTCGCAGATACTCGTCGATCAGCGCGGTCGTGAGGCGGCTCGCGGGGACGTCGACCACCACGACGCCGCTGCGCGCCAGCGTGGCGGCGGCCGCGCGGCGCTCGTCGAGCAATCCCAGCGCGACCGCGGTGCCGTACGCGCCGGCTGCGTCGCGCGGCTGGGTTTCGAGCGCCGTCGCAACGGCCGCGTCGCTCATGAAGACGCACGTCACCAGGTGGCGCCGCGCCAGCGAACCGAGCTCCGACAGGAGCGCGACTTGGGCCAACGGATCGATGACGTCGGTGAGGAACACGATCAGCGACCGCTTGTGCAGATGCGCGCGCAGATAGGCGAACGCGCGCGCGTAGTTGGACTCTTCGAAGCGCGGCTCGAGGTCGTAGAGCAAGTCCGTCAGCCGGGCGATCGAGGAACGCGTCGAACGCGGTGCCGTGGCCGCGAGGATGTTTGCGGCGAAAGCGACCGCACCGACGCGGTCGCTGGTCAAGCCGGCGATCGACGCCAGCGAAAGCGCCGCGGTAATCGCGTAGTCGAGCTTACGCTGCCGGTCGATGCGCGGCGTCATCAGCCGGCCGCAGTCGATCAGCAGGACGACGTTCTGGCTGCGTTCGACCTCGTGGTGGGCGACCATCAGCTTGCCGCGCCGCGCGGTCGCCTTCCAATCGATCGTACGAAACGCGTCGCCTTCGTTCCACTCGCGCAACGATTCGAACTCGGTGCCGGCTCCCCGCAATCGCATCTTGCGTAAACCGGCCTCGATCAGCCGGTTGCGCACGTGCAGCGCTCCGTAACGCTCGACCGCCGAAAGATCCGGAAAGACGCGAAACGCCTTCGTCGCGTCGATACGTTCGCGCCGCTGGAGCAAGCCGATCCGATTTTCGTACCGGACGTACAGCGCGCCGAACGCGTCGGCACCGCGCGCGACCGGAAGGATCGAGCGCACGACGCGCGCTCGGCTGCGCGGCGGCACGATCCCGACAGCCGGCCCGGCGGAAAATCGCAGCGTGCGCAGCGGCGCCTCCTCGATATCGACCACGAGCCAGCGCGCGCTCGCGTTCTCGACGACGTAGGTCAAGTCGGAGGTGACGCGCAGCGCCAAGTGTTCGTCCGCCTCGCGCTCGACGCGCACCTCGCGCCGGGGCGGGCCCCAGAAGACGTCCGCGATCGTCGCCAGCAGCAGTGCGGCGGCGCACATCGCCGCGAGCGGCAGAAAGAACGCGACGCCCGGCGAGAGCGCGGTCAAGAACGCGACGGCGCCGGCGAGGTAGAGGAAGCGCCGAGTCACCCAGGTGACGTTGCTACTCACGCGGGACCGGAATCGCTGCGAGCACCTCCTCGATCACGGCGGCCGCCGAGACCCCTTCGATCTCGGCGTCGGGGGCGACGATCAAACGGTGCGGCAGCACCAGCGGTGCGACGTCTTTGACGTCGTCGGGCGTGGCGAATTCGCGCCCGTCGATGGCGGCGGCGGCTTGCGACGACACGAGCAGCGCGATCGCGGCCCGGGGCGAGGCGCCCAGCGTGAGCCGCGGATGCGAACGAGTCGCCGCCGCGATCCCGTACGCGTATTCGCGCACGCCGCCCGACAGATGCACGCTGCGAATCGCCTGCTGTGCGGCGAGGACCTCGCGCGCATCGGTTACGGCCACGATTCCCGACGCCTCCAACTCGCGCGCGTCGAATCCGCCGGCCACCCGCTGCAACAGCTCGAGCTCGCGTGCGGCGGCCGGATACGTTGCTTCGATTTTTATCGTGAAGCGATCCAGCTGCGCCTCCGGAAGCGGATACGTGCCCTCGTATTCGATCGGATTCTGCGTCGCGCACAGCAGAAACGGCCGCGGAAGCGCGAACGGCGTTCCGTCGATCGTGACTTGCCCTTCCTCCATGGCCTCGAGCAGCGCGGCTTGCGTCTTCGGCGGCGTCCGGTTGATCTCGTCGGCCAACACGACGTTGGCGACGATCGGTCCGAGCCGCGTCGAAAACTGGGCCGTCGCCGGATTGAACACGGTCGTGCCCACGACGTCGGCCGGCATGAGGTCGGGCGTAAACTGAATGCGCCGGAACTGCAGGCCGAGCAGCGCCGCGAGCGCGCGAACCGCCAGCGTCTTGCCCGTTCCGGGAACGCCCTCGATCAGCACGTGGCCGCGGGCGAGCAGCGCCACGGTGAGCGCGAACGAGATTCGATGCGCGTCCACCACCGCACGCTCCATCCCGCCGGCGATCCGTGCAGCCAGCTCCCGAACGTCGGCGATCATCGAAGCTCCTTTCGTACTTGGAAGTCGAGTCGGGCGGCGCGCAAGACGGCAGCGTCGGGCGGATGCGGCAGCGCCTCCAACGCCTGGAACTCCGCGACGTGTGCGGCGCCCGCGGATCCGCGGAGATGGCGCCGCGCGTCGGCCGCAAAGATCGCCACCGCCTCGCGGCCCGCCCGAGCCCGCCGCATCAGCGCTCCCATCGCACGCAGATATTCGGAGGTATCCCGTTCGTCGGGAGGCTCGAGCGGAATCGGCGGCGCGAACGGCAGGTTGGCGCCGGCGAGGGCGGCCAGCACGATGGCGCCGACGGCGAAACACGCCACTTTGACCGGCACCGGCAGTACTTGCCAGAACGTCGCTTGGTCGTTGTAGCCGTGAACGTACTCGTCGAACGCCGCCGGCCCGTGTCCGGCGACGACGTCGTAGGCAAAACGCGCGTTGTCGCCCCGGGCGATGGCGGCGTTCGAAAAGAGTTCCGGCGCGGTTACGGCGACGACTTCACCCTTCCCGTACGCCGACCGCGTCGCGACGATCCCGCCGGCGTTGCCCAGCAACGGCGTTCCCACGGCCGACCCGAACGCAAACAGGTCCTCGACGCTGCCATCGACGCGGCGCACGCCGGCGGTGAAGCGATTCCTCG
>DATJUC010000198.1:0-2391 GCA_035502675.1 Candidatus Acidiferrales bacterium
TCCGATCATCGACAGGATGAAGACGACGTAGGCCGTGAGGGTGACGCTGTAGAGCGCGTAGTTGAGCGGAAAGGTGAGGTATCCGAGGGCCGCGCATGCAATCGCCAACCCGACGTCGAGACGCGGGGTCACGTGAAGTGCCAGTCCGATCGCCGACGCGATCAGGGCGCCGACGATCGTTCCTCCGATTCGCGCGAACCCGCGCGTCAGCGTCGAGGTGTAGTCGGGCCGCATCACGATGACGCACGTCAGCGCGACCCAGTAGCCGCGCTCGAGATGCGTGAGACGATAGAGAAGCATCGCCGCCGCGAGCGCGATCGACAGCCGCAGGGCGTGACGCCCGAAGGGCGAGCCGAGGCCGGCGTTGGCGCGAACGACCGGCCACCAGCGCTCCGGATGCGGCACGAACGACCTATCGATCACGGCCGTTCGCCCGCCTCCCGCGGGCAGCGCCGCGCCGCGCCAGGCCGCGCGAATTTGCCCGAAAAGTCTTTGCCACAAAGCGCGGTCCCGGGGAGCCGCGCCGGCGCGCTGCCAAGCACCGTCGTCGCGCGGCGCGCGCGCTTCCTCTAAAGCCTCGGCCACGGCGTCGAGCAGCTGCGCCGCAGCGGCGGCGAGCTCCGGCGCGTCGTCGCCGGGTTCGGCGGCGATCAGCGTCAGCGTCCCGCGGATGCGGGCAGCTTCGTCGGCCAGCGTCTGCATCGCGAACAGCTCGCCGCGCCGGCCGAACGGCTGCGGATCGGAGAGTGCGGCACGTACGGCGAGCAAAGGGTCGTGAGCGGGCAGCGAGTCTTGGCTTCCATCGTGCAGCCCGCGCGCGTAGCGCGCGAGCGAGCGATACGCATCGGCCAGCGCGCGGCGCTCGGCACCGTGGCGGCCGACGGGCCACGCCACAATCAGCAACGCCGTTTGGACGAGACCGCCGGCGAGAACGAACCCGGCAACCGGAGCGATCTCCGGCACCGGCGTGCCGATGCTGCCCAAGATCACCGACGAGATGAGCGCGTTCAACCCGATGGCACTCGCGGCATCGCCCAAACAGGACAACAGACCGTACGCGTACGCGATTGCCGCGACCACCGCGACGATCGCGATCGTCGAACGTCCGGCCGACGCGGAGACGTACGCCGCCAGCGCCATGGCGACGGCGGTAGCCAGCATCGCATTCGCGCGCGTCCGGTAGACGCCCCTCATCGAGACGTAACCGGTGCTCATCGCACCGATGCCGGCCGCCAGCGCATAGAGCGGAGTTCCGAGCCGCAAGCCGCCGACCAGCGCGACCGCAACGCCGATCGAGGAGCGCACGACGAACCACCAGTCGATCCGTGACGGCGTCCAAGCCAGCGCAGAGCGCGCGATGCGGATCGCCGAAGCGGAGCGGTTAAAGGCCCGTCACCGGGCGCGCGTCAGACGGAACGCCGCGAAGAGCACCAACAGCACGACGAGCGCAAGGATGCCGACGACCACGACGGTCGCGGCCACGCTTGGACCTCGAGCGCCTTGCAGCTTCGCTCTCTCATCTTCTCCAGTCCCGACCGGCGGACCGAAGAACGACCACGCCACGAAGCGATCCGTGACGCGACGCCAACCCGAGCGGTTCGAGCGACGGCGGTGCATGCGTCGATCATACCACGCGGACCGGACGCGTAACTCGGCCGCGGCCGGATTTGCTTCGCACCGCGCCGAACGTCGCGAAACGCCTGGAAACGGAGGTCCGCCGTGCTTCGCTACGCTATCGTCTCGATCGCCGTCCTCATGCTCGCCGTGACGGCGTGCGCGCACCAAAGCGCTTCGCCCGGGATTCCGGCGTCGACCGGCGACGCCCAGCAGTTTGCCGCTTCCGGTAAAATTCGGCACGTCGTTTTCATCGTGCAAGAAAATCGCACGCTCGACAACATCTTCGGCGGCCCGAACCCGTTCCCGGGCGCCGACACCGCGTCGCAAGGAAAGACGTTGAGCGGAACGCAGCCGCTCGCAAAGATTGCGCTCGCCGGCGGCGAGGATCCCGACAATTTCCATCAAAGCTGGCTGCGCGCGTGCAACGCCCCCGCAGCGTCGGGTCCACCGTTTGCCGTCGGACGCCCGTCGCCGTGCCGAATGAACGGTTTCAGCGCCAACGCCTCGCCCCATCCCGGATTTACGCCGCCGGCGAAGGTCGCAACGATTTACTCCTACGTCGACTACAACGACACCAAGCCGTATTGGAGCATCGCGCGTGCCTACGCGCTCGGCGACCACCTCTTCATGGGGCATAACAGCGAGTCGTACACCGCCCACCAGTACATCTTCTCCGCGCAGTCCAATAACGTGGTCGACGCGCCGGTTTACCCGTCGAGCGTTAGTTGCGGATTCTACTACGACAAGTGCGTGTATACGCCGTGGGGCTGCGAT
>DATJUC010000199.1:0-11298 GCA_035502675.1 Candidatus Acidiferrales bacterium
GGAATGACTGCGATCGGCTGGATTCAAGCCATCGTCTTTTTCCTGATCGTGCTCGCTCTGACCAAGCCGATCGGCTCGTATATGGCGCGCGTCTTCGCAGGCGAGTTCACCTGGCTGTCGCCGGTACTGCGCCCGGTCGAACGCGTGATTTACCGCCTCGGCGGCGTTCGCGAAGACGAGGAAATGACGTGGTACGCGTATGCCTTCGCGATGCTGGCCTTTTCGGTCATCAGCTTCTTCTATCTCTACGTCCTGCTTAGGACGCAAAAGTGGCTGCCGTTCAATCCGCAGCATTTCGACAACATGACGCCCGACATGGCGTGGAACACGGCGATCAGCTTCACGACCAACACGAACTGGCAGTTCTACTCCGGCGAAAGCACGATGAGCTATCTCTCGCAGATGGCGGGGCTGGCGTGGCATAACTTCGTTTCGGCCGCCGTCGGTATCGCGATCGCGGTTGCGGTCGTTCGCGGCGTGGTTCGCACGACTTCGAAAACGCTCGGCAACTTTTGGGTCGACCTGACCCGCTGCTCGCTCTACGTTTTGCTGCCGGTCTCGATCGTTCTCGGATTGTTCTTGGTGTGGCAAGGAATTCCGCAAAACTTCCACGCCTATCGGGACGTCACGTCGATCGCCGGTTTCAAACAGACGATTACCGGCGGACCGATGGGCTCGCAGGAAGTCATCAAGGAGCTGGGCACCAACGGCGGCGGCTTCGTCAACGCGAACTCGGCGTCCCCGAACGAGAACCCGACGCCGGTGAGCAATCTCGCCGAGCTGGTACTCATCTTTTCCCTGGGTGCCGGCTTGACGTACATGTACGGCAAGATGGTCAAAGATACGCGCCAAGGTTGGGCGATCTTTGCCGCGATGGCGATTTTGTTCTTCGCCGGTTTCACGCTGGCGTATTGGGCCGAGGCGCAAGGAAATCCAATCGTCCACGCGATGGGCGTAGCCGGCGGCAACATGGAAGGCAAAGAGTGCCGTTTCGGGGTTCCGGCCTCGGCCCTGTTTGCCACAGTGACGACCGACACGTCGTGCGGAGCGGTCAACTCGATGCACGATTCGTTCATGCCGCTGGGCGGCTTGGTCCCGCTGGTAAACATGCAGCTGGGCGAGATCGTCTTCGGCGGCGTCGGCAGCGGATTGTACGGGATGATCGTCTTCGTCGTGCTGACGGTGTTCATCGCCGGTCTGATGGTCGGCCGCACGCCGGAGTATCTCGGGAAGAAGGTCGAGCGGCGAGAGGTTCAGTTCGCCATCCTCGCCGCGCTCGTGACGCCCGTCCTCTGTCTGGTGCCGACCGCGGTTGCCGCCGTCGTACCGGCGGGGTTGGCGACGCTCAACAACGGCGGCCCACACGGCTTCTCCGAGATTCTCTACGCGTTTACTTCGACCAACGCCAACAACGGTTCCGCGTTCGCAGGGCTGGGGCCCAACCTGTTCTATAACATCGTGACCGGCACGAACATGATGTTCGGCCGCTTCGCGGTCGCGATCCCGGCACTCGCGCTGGCCGGCGCGCTCGCCGGCAAGAAGGCGGTGCCTGAAGGCTTGGGCACCTTCACGACGCATTCGGGGATTTTCGTCGCGCTGCTGCTCGGCGTGATCGTCATCGTAGGTGCGCTGACGTTCCTGCCGGCCGACTCGCTCGGCCCGATCGTCGAACATCTGCTGCTCGTACAAGGAAAGACGTTCTGATGCTCAGTCAACGCCGCTTGGAGCGCCGCCCCAAAGCGCGCTCCCTGTTCGAACGCGCGATCGTCGTGCGCGCGATCGGAGACTCCTTCAAGAAGCTGGATCCGCGCTGGCAAGCACGCAATCCCGTCATGTTCGTCGTCGAAGTCGGCGCGCTCGCGACGTCGATCTTCTTCGCGCGCGACCTGTCTCGGCATACCGGGTCGGCCGGCTTCGACTTCGCCATCGCCGCGTGGCTGTGGTTTACCGTCCTGTTCGCCAACTTCGCCGAGGCGGTCGCCGAAGGCCGCGGCAAGGCGCAAGCCGAGTATCTTCGGCGCACCAAATCCGATACGCAGGCCCGCCGCTTGCGCGACGGCGGCGCCGAGGAACTCGTCTCCAGCACGTCGTTGCGCAAAGGCGACCGGTTCGTCGTCGAGGCAAATCAGGTCATCGCCGCGGACGGCGACGTCGTGGAAGGCGCCGCCACGGTGGACGAATCGGCCATCACCGGCGAGTCGGCCCCGGTCATTCGCGAAGCCGGCGGCGACCGCAGCGCGGTCACCGGCGGCACGCGCGTGCTCTCCGACCGGATCGTCGTGCGCGTAACCGCGAATCCGGGGGAGAGTTTTCTGGATCGCATGATCGGATTGGTCGAAGGCGCACAACGGCAAAAAACGCCGAACGAGATCGCGCTGTCGATCCTCCTGGCCGGCCTTACCATTATCTTTCTGATCGCGGTTGCGACGCTGGCGCCGTACTCGGTCTATGCCGGCACGGCGCAGAGCGTGACCGTGCTGATCGCGCTGCTCGTGTGTCTGATTCCCACGACGATCGGCGGCCTGCTCTCGGCGATCGGCATCGCCGGCATGGATCGCGTCATGCAGCGCAACGTACTGGCCATGAGCGGACGCGCGGTCGAGGCGGCGGGCGACGTCGACACGCTGCTGCTCGACAAGACCGGAACGATTACCTTGGGCAACCGGCAGGCGGTGGAAATCATCTCGGCCGACGGCATGGACGCCAAAGACGTCGCGCGGATGGCGTACTTGTCGTCGATCGCCGACGAGACGCCGGAAGGCCGCTCGATCGTCACGCTCGCGCTGTCGCTGGGTGCGGCCAACGGCTCCCCGGAGGGAACAACGTTCGTGCCGTTCAGCGCGTACACGCGCATGTCCGGTCTGGACATGCCCGACGGCGCCAAGATCCGCAAGGGAGCTCCCGATTCGATTCTGGCATGGGTTCGCGAGCAGGGCGGAACGCCGTCTCCCGAGCTGGTGCCGCAAGTCGAAAAGATCGCGCGGGCCGGCGGCACGCCGCTGTTGCTGGCGCGCAACACGCTCGTGCTCGGCGTCGTCTATCTCAAAGACGTCCTCAAACCGAACATGCGCGAGCGCTTCGACCGCTTGCGCGCCATGGGCATCCGCACGGTCATGATCACCGGCGACAACCCGCTGACGGCTGCGACCATCGCCAAGGAGGCCGGCGTCGACGACTTCTTAGCCGAGGCAACGCCCGAAACGAAGATGGACCTGATCAAGCGCGAGCAGGTCTCCGGGCGGCTCGTCGCGATGACCGGCGACGGCACCAACGACGCACCGGCGCTCGCGCAAGCCGACGTCGGCGTGGCTATGAACTCCGGCACGCAAGCCGCCAAAGAAGCCGGCAATATGGTCGATCTCGATTCCGACCCCACCAAGTTGATCGAGGTCGTCGAGATCGGCAAGCAGCTGCTGATGACGCGCGGGTCGCTGACCACTTTCTCGATCGCCAACGACGTCGCCAAATATTTCGCCATCCTGCCGGCGATGTTTGCGGTCGCGTACAAGCCGATGGAAGCGCTCAACGTCATGCGTCTCTCGACGCCGCAGAGCGCGATTCTATCGGCCGTTATCTTCAACGCGCTGATCATCGTCGCGCTGATCCCGCTCGCGCTGCGCGGCGTAAAGTACGAGCCCAAGGGCGCCAACGCCGTGCTCTTCCAGAACGTCATGCTCTACGGCGTCGGCGGAATCATCATCCCCTTCATCGGCATCAAGATCATCGACGTGATCCTGGCCGCGCTGCATCTCACGTAGGACGGAAGGCATATGATCAAGTATCTGGGAGTCTCGCTGAGAATGACGATCGTCAGCGTCGTCGTCTTGGGACTCGTCTATCCGCTGGCGATGACGGGCGCGGCGCAAGTGCTGTTCCCCAAACAAGCCAACGGCTCGATGGTCAGCGTCGACGGGAAGGTGGTGGGCTCGTGGATTATCGGACAGCTGTGGACGCAGCCGAAGTATTTTCAAGGACGCCCGTCGGCCGCCGGTAAGGGCTACGATCCCACGCAAACCGGCGGCACCAACTACGGCGCGACGTCGGCGAAGCTGATGAAGGCGACCAGAGACGCGATCGCGCAGCTCGAAAAGGACAATCCCGACGCCGGCGGACCGCCGCCGATCGACCTGGTCACGTCCAGCGCCAGCGGCATCGATCCCGACATCTCGCCGGAAGCGGCCTATTGGGAAGCGCCGCGCGTGGCCAAAGCGCGTCACCTGAGCGTCGATGCCGTGCGCGCGCTGATCGCCGCGCACGTCCAGCCGCGTCAGCTCGGATTTCTCGGCGACCCGCACGTCAACGTGCTCGAGCTCAACTTGGCACTGGACGGACTGAAGCCCGAGTAACCGCTAACCGGGGCCGATTATCCAGGTCGGGAACCACATTCGCTGACTCCACGCACCCCACGTAATCGGCACCGCGGCCAAGATCGGATAAAAGTAGAGGAACGCTATCGCGACCGCCGCCGCGTAGGCTGCAACGGCGGTCTGTGCCATGGCGCGCGCCGGCACGCGCGCCTTCGACCACTGCCACAGCCGCTGCAGCACGACGGCATTGCAGAGACAGACCAGCGGCACGTCGACGTAATAATGGTACTCCCACGCAATCCGCGGCGAGGCGGCCCACGGCAGCCATTGAACGAGATACGTCAAAACGACGAACGCATAGCCGCGATTTCGCTCGCGCCAGGCGAGCCATGCGACGACCGGGACGCCGATCAAGCCGAACCAGAGGGTCAGCGGATTCGGCATCGAGGTAATTTCGCGCACGCAGCACGAGGCCGGCGTGGGCGAAGGCGCCGGCGTGTAGTAGTAGACGACCGGAACGTCGTCGAGCGGCCATTCCCACCACTTCGAAGCGTACGGGTGGGTCGCGTGCAAATTATAGTGATATTCGAACATGTCGTACTGGCGCTGGACGACGTCGCGAAGCGTGTGAATTTCGTTCGGGTCGGGCGATTGGCGGACGAGATCCGGGATCCAGGCGAGCGCGTAAACCAGCGCAGCCATGCCGGCGAACGCCACGACGAAGCCGGCAAAGCGCAAACCGCGCGGCCGCTGCCAGGCGCCCATTCCGAGAGCGAGGACGAAGAGCACCGCGCCGTACCACTTGCAGGCGATCAGGCAGCCGAACGCGATCGCGAATGCCGCGAGCCTGGCGCCGGCGTCGCGGCCCCACTGCGGCGTGGTCCAAAAGCGGTAGAGCCAATAGGCCGCCGCGAGCGAAAAGAAGATGACGATTCCTTCGGGCGTCGCGATGCGCGACTGCACGAAATGCATTCCGTCGAATAGGAAGAAGGCGGCCGCGGCGCCGGCCCAGCGACGCGAGCCGGTGACGCGCTTGGCGAATGCGTAAAGCACCGCCACGGCAAGCGCGCTGAAGAGCACGTCGAGGAATCGCCAGCCGTACGCGTCGTCGCCCCGGCTCAGTCCGCCGAACGCCAACACCGACGCCGTGACGATCAGCTTCGTCAACGGAGGATGCGTGTTTTCGAAGATGCGCTGGTTGCGGAGATATTCTTCGGCCGCGCGCGCGAAGTAGACCTCGTCGAAGATCTTCTGATTCGGCACCCAATAGTACGCGATCGAGAGCGCGAAGCTCGAGGCGCCGAGCAGCGCCGCGGCAGCCAGATCGCGGCGCCCGAATGCAACGTCCGCCGAAGGTGCGGTCCAGGCCCGGCGTGCGGGGCTCGCGCGCGCGACGCTTTCGCGGCGCTCGAGGGAGCGATGGCCGAGAGCAAAAATCGCGCCGATGGCGATCCACGCCGCGCCGGCGAGGGCGACGTTGTGGCTCGCAAGCGTGCACGCGTCCAGCCCGGCGATCGCTGCGACGCCGAGGAGAAACTTCCCGGGATGCACCGCCTAGGTAACGGCTGGCGCCGGCGTGACCGCGATCGTCGGTGCGCCGCCGGCCGGCGGTGCGGCCTGGTGCATGCCGATTGCAATCGCCAAGACGATTGCCGAGAGCAGCGCGGCTGCGATCCGAGACGCGCTGCGGCGCCGCTCGCGGCGGCCGAGCGCGTCGCAGCGGGAGCGGACGGCGTTCAGATCGAGCGGCGGAGGAGCGATTCGGTCGAGCGCCGCGAGCGCTTCGGCGGCAGCGTCAAACGGCGTGTGCGTTCACCATCCGGCGCGCCGGCAAAGGGGGATCCTCGGCCAGCATCCGGGCAAGCTCGCGGCGCGCGCGCGACAGGTGAAAGCGAACGGTTCCATCCGGGATCGCCAGCACCGCGGCGATCTCGCGGCTATTCATCTGCGCGTAAAAGTGCAAGATCACGCACGCGCGGCGGACGCGCGGCAAGCGCGCCAGCGAGTTGAGAATGTCGATGCGCGCGATCGACTCGTCGGGCGAGTTCGTGGCCGGCGTGCGCCGGTCGATCGCCCGCCGCAAGACGGCCTTGCGTTCCATCGCCGTCGCCTGGCGCATGACGATGCGATAGAACCACACGCCGAACGCGGCGCTCTCCCTAAGCCGCACGACGTGGCGATAGGCGACCGCGCAGGCTTCCTGCGCGGCGTCCTGCGCGCGATCGCGGTCGCGTACGATCGAAAAGGCGATGCGAAACGCGTGCGGCCACGCCAGCTCGATCAGCCGGTCGGTCGCCGCCGCCTCACCGGCGCGAGCTCGATCGAGAACGTCCGCCGGAACGTCGAAACGCAGAGTCATATCGTGAGAATGGAGTGCGCTCGGATGCCCAAGTGTTGGCTAGTCCTCGGGCATCGCTTCGGCCTGCGGGCCGGCCGGCCGCATCAGGACGAGCAACTCGCGAGCGCCCGCGTCGATCAGGCGGCGCGCGAAGGAGGGCGGCTGAAACCAGCGCGGAGCGCGATTGGTTCCGGCCAGCGCAATCGTGGTCTCGGGCTTCGCCCGCGCGATCTCGATGAGACGCCGGGCCGGGTCGGGGGCGGTCTCTTCGATCCACTCGATGTTGGTCTTCCGGGCCTCGGCCTGCAGGCGCGCGACGATGTGCGCGTCGAGACGCGCGCCGGGAGCCGTCACGTGGGCGATCGCGAACTCGATACCCAGCCGCGCGGCGATGCGGCCGGCGCGCGCGATCATCGGGAGGTCGATCTCGCGCGAGCCGATGCTGAGCAGCAAGCGTTCGAACGGCGACGCAATTCGCTCGCGGTAGCGCGCGCGCAGCGCTTCCCGCAGCGCCAGCTCGCGCAGCGCGAACAGGTTTTCGGTTCTAAAGAAGTTGGCTAGGGCGGTTTCGATGCGTTCGGGCGGGTAGATCTTTCCGTCGCGCAGCCGTTGCCGCAGCGTTTCCGGCGTGACGTCGATGAGGATCACCTCGTCCGCGAGCGTCAGGATTCCGTCCGGCAACGTTTCTCTGACGTTCGTTCCCGTCAGCCGCTGTACGGTATCACCCAGACCTTCAAGATGCTGGATGTTGAGCGTCGTGATGACGTCGATTCCCTCGCGCAGCACCGCCAGCACGTCGTGAAAGCGCTTGGGCGCGATCGAGCCGGGTGCGTTGGTATGCGCCAGCTCGTCGATCAGTGCCACCTGCGGGTGCCGCGCGATCAGCGCGTCGCGATCGAACTCCTTGTACGTCATGCCGTTCGCATGGATGACCTTGGGAGGCAGTACTTCCAGACCTTCGAGTAAGGCGGCCGTCTCTTTGCGTCCGTGCGTTTCGATGAAGCCGCCGACGACGTCGACTCCTTCGGCAACCAACTGGTGGGCGCGGTCGAGCATGGCGTACGTTTTCCCGGCGCCGGCCGCGGCGCCGAGGTAGACCGTGAGTTTCCCGTACCCGACGCGCATTCGATCGCCGGCCGTCTGCGAATACGGAGAACGCACCGGGTTCTCGCCTAAATACGTCTGGCCGGCACCCACGATGAAAAGATCGTACGGCAGCGGTGCGTTGGCGAGCTTGGCGGCGGCCTTTCCGTGCGGCAGCGCGACGAGCGCGGCGCGCAGCGAGTCGTTGGCGCCGGTTCCGGGCTCGAGCGGTTCGGCCAGAATCTCGGCGCCCAGGTCGCGCGCCGACCGTTCGAGCGGCGCGCGATCGGTGCCCGGCGCCGGCACGATCTCCACCGCGAGGTCCAGTGCGTGCGCGACGGCCGCGGTGCGGCGCAAATACGGCATCGGATCGACGCCGGGATAGACGTAGACCGCCGCCGTCGAAGTCCGCCCGGCTTTCACCACCGGCAGCGTCAGACTGTCGACGGTCCGCAACAGCAGCTCGCGCAGCATGTAGAGCGTCGACTCTTTGAAGGCGCCATTGAGCGCGCGTTCGATATCCTGCTCGTTGACGATCTTTCCGGCGCGCAGCCGGCCTTG
This sequence comes from Candidatus Acidiferrales bacterium, assembly GCA_035502675.1. GTDB lineage: Bacteria > Vulcanimicrobiota > Vulcanimicrobiia > Vulcanimicrobiales > Vulcanimicrobiaceae > DATJUC01. Next base: position 8,290 of record DATJUC010000199.1, read on the forward strand.
CAGGATGCGCGGCGAAACGTCGAGCGCCACGACTTCGTCGGCGCTCTGCAGGAACGAAAACGGCACGATCTCCCGCACGGGATAGCCGAGCAGCCCTTCGGCGGTCGCTGCGACGGTCTCCAAATGGGCGATGTTGAACGCGCCGATCACGCCGATTCCGAGCTCTTTGAGCGCTAGGGCGTCTTGCCAGCGCTTGGCGTGCGGTCCGGTGCCGAGATTCTCGTGCGCCAGCTCGTCGAGCACGACCACGTCGGGCTTCATCGCGACCGCTGCGTCGAAATCAAACTCCTCGAAATAGCGTTCGCCGATCTTGACCATCCGCGGCGGCACGCGCGCGAGGCCGGCGGCGACGCGCTCCAAATCCGGACGCCCTTTCGTCTCGATCCAACCGATGACGACGCGCTTGCCGGCGGCCTGCATGCGTCGCGCGTCCTCCAACAGGCGTCGCGTCTTGCCGGCACCCGGCGCGCTCGCGACGTAAACGACGAGACGCGCGCGCCCGCCGAACTCACGCAGAAGCTCTTCCGCCTTCGCCGAACGATCCATCGCGTCGCGAGCTTCGGGGACCCGGCGCCGCGGACCCCGCAGGGCCGAACCAGCCAAGCGAGAAGGGCGAACCTCGGCATGGCGCCTTCTACGAATCAGCGTCTGGCCGCAACGCTGCCGTTCCTGTGCTACGCGCTCCTGATCGCAGCCTGGGTGCTGGATCTCGTCACGCCCCAGCTGTTCGTTGCAGCCATTCTGCTCAACGGTCCCATCGCGCTCAGCAGCCTCGCGCTCAACCGCCGGCTGACGACAAGTCTGGTGATCGCCGCGCAGGTCGCCAATGCGATCGCCGCCTACGTCAACGGTGCCAGCGTCGGCTATCACTGGGACGCCGTGGCCATCGGCGATCGCGCCTTGAGCGCGGCGTCGTTTTTGCTGGTCGGGTTTCTCAGCGTGAAAACGCAGGAGTACGCGCGCGAAGCCGGCGTTTCGTCGACCCGCATGCAGCAAGTCGAGATCGAGAAAGCGCTGCGCGAAGCGACCGGTCGCGTCCGCGGCACGCTGAACGTCGAGCTGGTTCTGCGAGGGATGCTGCGCGAATCGCTGAAGCTGCTAGGCGCCGATCACGCGCTGCTGGTCGTGCGCGACTCGGCCGTTCAGGCGCCGATGCTGCTGACGCTCGGGGCTGCGTCCGACGACGTCGGTTACGACCGGCGCGCGCTCTCGACCGAGCTCGCCTCGTTGGTGGCGCGGGCCCGCGACACCGAAGGCGCGTTTCGCATCACGGCCGACGACGCGCTAGGCCGTTTGACGTTGGAATCGCTCGAAGCCTCCGAAGCCCTGGTGGTCGCCATCGGGGGCGGTGAGAACGTCGAATATACCCTGGTCGAGTGCGCGGAGCAGGCGCGGCCGTTCGCGCCGGACGCGCTCTCGGTCTTACAGTCGTTTTCCGAACAGGCCGGAACGGCGCTCGAACAAGCGCGGCTGTTCACGCAACTGGGCGAGCAAAACGACGAGATCGCGCGCCAGAAGGACGAGCTTTCGCACCGCGGCGACGTCATTCGGGACATCGTCTACGCGCTGGCGCACGATTTGCGCACGCCGCTCGCCGCGATGGACGTGACCATCAAACAGGCTCTCGCCGGCGCCTACGGCGACCTTCCCGAGCGCTACCGGACGATTCTCGCCTCGACCCTGGCCTCCAACGAAGACGAGCGCCGCATCGTCGAGACGCTCCTGTTGGTCGCGCGCTACGAAGCCGGCGAGGAGTCGAATCTGCGAGAGCCGGTCGACATCGGAGCGCTGGTGCGCCGCGTCGTCGAGGATTTGCAGCCGGTCGCCGACGCCAAGGGCGTTTCGCTTCAGGCGGCCGTCGCCGGCGACGGGCTCGGCACCTCGGGGGATCCGAGCGAAATCCGCCGCGCAATCGTCAATCTGGTTGCCAATGCGATCGAGGCGACGCCGGAGGGCGGCGCGGTCGTCGTGCGTGCATCGCGCAGCACCGACAGCATCGCCGTTGCGGTAGAAGACACCGGATACGGCGTGGCGCCCGAGCGGCGCGACGCGCTGTTCGCTCGCTTCGGCGGAACCGGACCCGGCGGCGGGACCGGGCTGGGACTGTACATCGTCCGTCGTATCGTCGAGAAACACGGCGGCACGGTGACGTACGAGCCGCGCGAGCCGCGCGGGAGTACGTTCACGATGATTCTGCCATACCGGGAGGAGTGAGTGAACGATCCAGCGCGGCAGCGCGTCGTCATCGTCGAGGATCACGCCCTCACGCGCGCCGGGCTGCGCACGGCGTTGGGAAGTGCGTTCGAGATCGCGGGAGAGGCCGGAGACGGCCAGGTAGGCATGCAGACGATACTGCGCGAGAAGCCCGACGTTGCCGTCGTCGATATCGGATTGCCGGGCATGGACGGCATCGAGCTGACGAAACGCGTTCGCTCGGAGTGTCCGGCGACGCACGTCGTGATCGTGACGATGATCGACCTCGAAGAAGAGGTGCTGGCCGCGCTGGCTGCCGGCGCCGATGCGTACTGCCTGAAGAGTTCGGCGCCGGAGAACATCGTGGCCGCGGTACGGATTGCGAGCGAGGGCGGCGCCTATTTCGATCCACAGATCGCGCATCTCGTTCTCGCGCGTTTCTCGCATCCCGCCAAGGGCGCCGCGACCGGCTCTCCGCTGAGCGAACGCGAAACCGAGATCCTGCGGCTCATATCCGACGGGCGCTCGAACGTCGAGATCGCGGAGCAGCTCTACATCGGACTCGGCACCGTCAAGGGGCACATCCGCGACATTCTCGAGAAGCTTTCCGCCGCCGACCGCACGCACGCCGCCGTCGTCGCCCTGCGGAAAGGCTACATTTAAGCGAGTCGCCGGCCGTCTTAGGAGCTTCCGGTGACGAGCGCACGGATGCGCTCCGCCGCGCCGTTCTTCACGATCACGATCATCGAATCGCCGGCGCGAACCTGCGTGTCGCCGGTCGGGATCTCGAGATCTTTCTCGGGCCGGTCGATGGCG
>DATJUC010000200.1:0-9422 GCA_035502675.1 Candidatus Acidiferrales bacterium
TCGCTCGGGTCGCATCGTTCCTGCGCCGCCGCGAGAAGTTCGCGGCACGCCCGGTCGGCGGAAACCTCCTTACCTTGGGCACGGCGCAGCTCGACCGCGACTTCCATACGCTCGCGAACAACGCGAGCACGGTGACGCTGACCGCGCTCGAGTTCCGTCTCTTGTGGTTCTTGGGCGAGGCCGAGGGACGGCTGCTGACGCGCGCGCAAATTCTCGAGCACGTGTGGAACGACACGTCGGGCGTGCCGACGCGCGTGGTCGACGTGCACGTTGCGGCGCTGCGCAAGAAGTTGATCGAGGTTGGGGCGCCGCTCGAGATCGCGAGCGTGCGCGGCATTGGCTACCGCCTCGACAAAAAGTAGTCTCGCGGGCCTGCGCCTCGAGGCCAAAGACCCGCGCCCGCTTTACGTTCAACTGGCCGATGGGCTGGCCGACGCCATCGAGACGCAGCGTCTCGATCCGGGCGATCGGCTTCCGGCCATGAGAGAACTCGCTCGCGACCTCGACTGCGGCCTGGTCACGGTTTCGCAAGCCTACGAACTCCTGGCCGCGCGCGGCAAGGTCGTTTCGCGCGTCGGCAAAGGAACGTTCGTCGCCCAGTCGCGGCCCGAGGCCGAGCCGTTCGCGCGCCGCTGGGAACCCGACGCCGGCCGCTTCGCGCGCGCCCAGAGGCTGGAAGGCGTCATGGAACAGCTGCTGCGCGTCAGCGCGCCCGACGCCATCACGCTGGCGACCGGTCATCCCGCTCCGGAAACCTTCCCGTTGCACGATTTCGGCCGAGCCTTCCACCGCACGCTGCTCGACGATCCTCCGGAGATCATGCAGTATCGTTCCTCGACCGGCGATGCCGATCTCTGCGAAACCTTGGCCGCGTTGTTGCGGCGCCGAGGCTGTACTGCGGATGCGGCGGACGTCATCGTCTGCTCGGGAGCGCAGCAGGCGGCGGACATCGTCGCGACCGTGCTGCTGGATCCACGCAGCGTGGTCGCCAGCGAGAGCCCGACGTATTCCGGAACCTTGGGCGTCTTCGATGCGCGCGGAGTGACCTACGTGGAGGTTCGCGGAGACGACGACGGCGTTCGCGTCGACGACGTGGAACGCGTCTTTTCCGAATATCGCCCGCGGCTGTTCTACGTCAATCCGATCGCCCAGAATCCGACCGGCGTGGTGCTGCCGGCGCGTCGCGCCAAGCAAATTGTAGCGCTCGCGCGCCGTTACGACGTCGTGCTCCTCGAGGATCAAACGGGCTGGGAGCTTACCTACGACGCGGCGCCGCCTCCGCCGCTGGCATCGCACGACACCGACGGCCGCACGATCGTCATGGAGAGCCTTTCCAAGTCGATCTTCCCGGCGTTGCGGATCGGATATCTCTACGCCAAAGGCGGTCTGGCCGAAGCGCTCGAGCTGGCCAAAGTCCGCGCCGACGTCTTCACGTCGACGCTCACGCAGCGCGCGCTGTGGCGTTTCATGGAAAGCCCGGCGTACGCGCGGCACCTCCGATCTGCGCGAAATCTCTATCGCGAGCGCCGCGACGCCTTCGTGGACGCGCTTTCGCAGGCGCTGCCGTGGGCGGACGTCCGTCCGCCGGCCGCGGGCGTGAACGTCTGGCTATCGCTGCCGCCGCGCTGGTCGACCCAGACCGCGTTCGAAGCTTGCGCGCGTCAAGGCGTGCTGGTGATGCCGGCCGAGCCGTTCTATCCGACGCGCAGCGGGCCGCCGGCGCTGCGGCTGTCGTTCGGACATCTCACGGTCGAACGCGCGGCCGAGGCGGTGGCGCGTTTGGGTCGCGCGCTGGCGTGAGGGCCGCGCTCGGCGACCCGGCGCCGAGATCGTCCAACGGCAGCGCGTAGAGTGCCGTGTCGCCGGCGACGTATAACGTCGAGCCGACGATGACCGGCGCGCTGCACGTAAACGGCAACGGAAAGCGGCGTCCCGCGAGCACGCGGCCGGCGTCTTCGTCGACGACGTAAAACGCGCCGGACGTGTCGCCGAAATACACGCGGCGGCGATAGGCGACGGCGCTCATCTTCACGGCGGCTCGCGTCGCGATCGACCAGAGCGGCCTTCCGGTCGAAAGATCGAACGCGGCGAACCGGCGCGCGGCCGGAAGCGACTGCAAGAGGATCGAACCGTCGATCGTTCCGGCGACCGCCTCTTCGTTGCTGCCGGCGCTGGAAAAGAAGCCTAACGCCGATTCGCGGCTCCACTTCAGCCGTCCGGTCTTCGAGTCGAGCGCGACAACGCCGTTGAAGGCGTTGCGCTGCGGAGGCCCGGCCGTCGTTTCGGCGCTCTCGACGACGACTTCCCCGCCGCCTACCACCGGCGACACGTCGGCGTTCCCGTACGGCACGCTCCACACGACTGCGCCGTCGCTCGCGCGAATCGCGTAGACGCGATCGGGACGGTGAGACGACGCCGACGGGCCCGCATCGACGTAGACGACGCCGTTTTTCGCATTGGCCGACGACATCGTGGCGACCCCGTCGACCGGCGTGCTCCATAGCGAGCGCCCGTCGCGAATCGCCAGCGCGCGAACGCGGTCGTCGCCGTTGGCAAAGACGATCGCGTCGACGTTGTCTACGCGCGCAGCTACCGGGCTCGGCATATCTTCGCCGACGGTGGCGTAACGCCAGCGGATCGCGCCGTCGGCGACGTCGAGCGCGACGATTTCGTCGCCCTGCGGCCGTCCCCAGACGGTTCGCTGCGGCGTGTCGATCAAGGTACGATCGCGTCCCGTTCCCACGATCGCCAAGCCGCCGGCGACGATCGGCGTCGTCATTGCAACGTCGGGCATGGGCGTTCGCCACAGCACTCGCCCGCTGCGGCGGTCGAGTGCGACGACGTCGGGAGCGAAGGTTTCGACGAAGAGCTTCGTGCCGGAGACTGCCAGGCCGCCGTTCATTTTTCCGCCCATCGCCCGGTGCCAGCGGTAGCCCGGTTCGTCGAACGCGAACACCGCATTGTGGCCGGTCGCGTTCTGATACATGGTCCACTCGCGCGGCGCAGCCGCGGCCGCGACCAAGAGCAACGAGGCGGCGGCAGCGCACCGAAAGACCCGCACGCTGATTCTTTACCCTCGCTCGCGGCGTGCTTGTTTGTGGATGCGCTTCCAGGCGCGTTTGCGCTCGATTGCCAACAGCGGGTCGTCGAGCGTTGCCCGCCATGCGGCCTCACGCTGGAGTTTGCGCCATTGCTCGAGCCGTTCGCCGGTAACGGCCTCGCGGACCGCGCAGCCGGGCTCGCCCGCATGGCGGCAATCGGTGAAGCGGCATCGGCCGGCGGCGCCCCTCAGGGCATCGAAGGCGCGCCCGACGTCGTCTTCGCCGGCCCAGGGCTCGAACGCGCGCATCCCCGGGGTGTCGATAAGCGAGGCGCCCGACGGGAGAGTGACCAGCCGGCGAACGGTCGTCGTATGCCTGCCTCGTCCGTCAGCGCGCATCGGCGCGGTCTTCACCACGGCGGTTTCAGCGAGCCGGTTCAGTAGAGTCGACTTGCCCACACCTGACGACCCGCACAGAGCGACCGTCGCGCCATCGTGCAGATAGGCCGCAAGCAACTCGCAACTCGTACCGTCTCGCGCCGAGATCGGGACGACGGTCGTTCCGCACGAGACCGCGCGCAGCGCGGCGACGAGATCGCCGGCATCGGCCACGCAGTCGCATTTGTTGAGTAAGACTACCGCTTCGACCTTTCCGGCCGCTAGCGCCACGAGATACCTGGTGACGCGACGCGGCGAAAACTCTCGCGGTTCCGGGGAGGTCACGACGAAAGCCGCCGTAAGGTTTGCGGCGACGAACTGCGGCCGCCCGTTGCGACCGGCGCGCGCGAGCCAACTGCGTCGCGGCGCCGCCGCAAGGATGCGCTGGCGCCCTCGGTCGATCGACACCCAGTCGCCGGTTACCGGCCTTGGGCCGCTTAAGTTCGGGCGGACCGCAGTGACGCTGCCGTCGGCATGACGAAGTTCGACGAGTTCGCCGTAATCGGCGATGACCCGCCAGGGGTGATCGGAGAAATCCAAGATTGCTCGCCTTTCAAAAGTGAATGCAAAAAAGCGAGCGCCGGTTTCGCGCGAACGCGCGATCGTTGGTGTTTTAGTACAATGCGCGGAAAGAGAACGCGAAACGGCGCAAAGACGCGGCAGACATCGGCATCCTCCTTCCAGAAGAACGGGCCTAGTATAGCATGCTCGTGACGATCGCGGCCATCCTGTGGTCGGTCCGCCAAGTTCCGACTGCCGTGCCCTACGACGGCGCGGTCGGAAGCGTGGCCGTCGATCCGTTGGACGCGCGCCGCATCGGCGTTGCGTCGATCGGCGGCGGCGCCTTCGGCAGCCGCGACGGCGGCCGCACGTGGCGCCACGAAGACGGTCTGGCCAGCGATCGCGTCCAGACGATCGCGTTTTTGCGCGACGGAACCGAAGTCGCAACCTCCGCGCGAACGTTTGAGGCGCGCGGCGGCGGGGGCCTCTGGATTCGCCGGCACGGCATTTGGCGGCGAAGTGCGCAGGTCTTTCCGGCCGGGTGCACGCCGGCGGCCGGCGTTTGGGGAATCGCATCCGGCGTGCACGGCGCGACGCTCTACGTGGCCACCGACTGCGGCATGGCTGCCGGCTCGCCGGACGCGCGCAGGTGGCGTGCGACCACGATCGTCGGTGCCTCGCCGCCGTTCATGTCGATCGCCGGGCTGGGCGCCGGGCGAATCGTCGTCGGCGGGCCTAACGGATTTTGGTACAGCCGCGACGCCGGCAAGACGTTCGACCGCGAAACCACCGGCATCGGCGGCATTACCGGCGTGCGCGGCCTGTGGGCGGATCCGCGCGGCGGCGGCCGCGCATACGCCGCAACCGATGCCAAAGCGCTCTACGAAACGACCGACGGCGGTTCGACGTGGAACCGGATCGCGGCCGGGGCCGGGTCGTTCAGCTGCGGCGGCGACGCGTTCGTGAAAGCGGTCGCATCGGGCTCGCAGGTCGCGCTCTATTTCGGCAATCGCTGCGTGACCCGTGCGGCGACGTTCGACCGCACGGAAGAGCCGTTCGCCGTCGCGCTGCGCTGGACCACGCTGGAGTGCGATCACGTCGACACGTACGACCTGGCCTTTTGGCCGCGTTCGTCGCGACCGTATCTCATGAGTTCCGACGGCGGATTGCACGTCTCGGCCGACGGCACGCACTTCCACGCGATCGCCGGCGCGGCCGGCGGACTGGACGCCTTGCAAGTCACCAGCGTCGTGGGCCAGACGGTCGGCGACGCGCCCGAACCCGATCTCTATTTTGCGACTCAGGACGACGAAATCTGGGCGCTGCGTGCGGGCGTTGCGGCGGGTTCGCTGGCGTGGGAAGGCTTCGGACTCACCGCCCAGCCGAGCGTGGCGGACGACGCGCAGAGTTTCATCACGTATGCGATCTGCGGCGGCTGCAAGAACGCAACCGCCGGCGCCCTGTTGCGCGATCCGGGGAACTGGCCGGACGCCTCCGCGCACCAGCGGCCGCCGGTGCGACTGGGCGATTCGCAATACGTGCAGCAGGCCGGCGCGGGCGGTGCCGGACCGGCCGCACTCGCGGCGACCGCCGATCGCGGAAAGAGCTGGCAGCGATTGGTGACGATTTCACAGCCGTTGCGCGGCCTGCCGCAGACCTCGGAGGACGGGGCGCGAGCAGTGGTGTGGCAACCCGCGCAGCTCGGTACGGCCGCCGACGGTACGGAGACCGTCGGTTTCGTCCAAGCCGTCGCGGGCACCAACGGGGCGTGGGCGCTGCGCTATCCGCGCATGCGCGGCTTCGGTTCGCTCGGCGTCGCGCCGGCCGGTTTCGCGTGGAACGAGGTGTTTTCGGTCGCGCCCGGTGACCCGGAGAAGGCAATCGCGGTCGACGCGACCGACGGCGACGTCAAGATGACCGGTGACTACGGCGACACGTGGGCGCCCGTTCCCGCTCTGCGCGCGCTGATGACCGGCGACGGACGTTACGCGACGGGAGAACGCGCGAGCGACCGCGTCGCGAGCTTGGTTTCCGCGATCGCTTTTTGCCCCGACGACGACGACGTCATCGCGGCGGGCACGCGCGCGGGCGGAGTCTACGTTTCGACGACCGGCGGACGAACTTGGGAACGCGTTGCCGGGAGTGCGCCGGTCACGTTCGCGACGTCGCTGTATTGGTTCCACGATTGCGGCGCGCTTTGGGCGGCGACCTACGGCCGCGGAATCTGGAGCCTTACCGCGAACGCGCCGGCGCGGCCGCCGCGCGCAACGCCGGCCGTTTCCGCACCGGCGCCGGCGCCGGTGCCGAGCGCGCCGCCGGTGCGAATCGCGCTGACTTCGGGAAGCGTCGAGGAAGGAGAGCGGGTCCTCGACCCGCACGATCCACTCGACGTCACGATCGCGTCCGTCCCCGGGGCGGGGCGTTTCGTACTCGCCGTGGACGGACGAGCGCTTACGAGCGTTGCGGCCGGACTACCGAGCTTTCGTTATTCGGCGACGCCGCCGTTCTGGCCGCTGGGGCATCATGCGGTCGCGCTGGTCGACGTTTCGCAGTCGCCCGCGGTCACGGTTTGGACGGTGCCGTTCATCGTGCCGTAGGAAGGTCGCGGCGAGCCGATAGCGCGTCGTCCTCGACGCGGATGCGCCAGCCGATCAGGACGGCGTCGAGCACGGAAAATACCAGCGCGATGACGAGCGCGCCGAACGCGAGCGGCAACACCGCGATTTCGAGCGCGACGACCAGATAGTTGGGATGGCGTACCAACCGGTACGGACCCGACCGGACCAGCGGCGCGTTCGGGAGCGTGATCACGCGCGCCGTCCAGAACGGCCCGAGCGAAGCGACCACCCACAGACGTGCGATTTGCAACAGCGCGTACAAGCCGAGCAGCCACCAATTGGGCACCGCCGAGGCAGGAACGAAAAGCGCCATGCTCGCCAGCCACGCCGCGTGCAGCGCAACGAACCACGGATACTGGGCGGCCCCGGCTTCGATGCCGCCGCGCGCGAGCAGCGCGGCCGTATTGCGGCGCGCGTACGACAACTCGGCGACGCGTTGCAGCGCCACCAGGCCCAAGACGAGCCAGAGCACGCTCACGCGCGCTCGAGCAGCGTGAAGCCCGCGGTGAAGCCGGGACCGAGCGCGCTCACCAGCGCCCGCTTCCACGACGAGCCGTTGGTGTATCGCAGCGAACGATCCAGCACGAACAGCACGGTCGCCGCCGACATGTTCCCGTAATCGCGCAGCACCTCGCGAGCGTCGGCGAGCGTCCCGGCGGGCAGCTCGTAGGCGACCTCGAGCGCGTCGAGCACTTTCGCGCCGCCCGGATGACACACGAAACGGTCCACGTCGCTCAGCCGCAGACCGTAGGTCGAAAGGAACTCGGCGGTGACGTCGTGCAGCTGCGTCGAGACGAGCTCGGGAATGTCGCGCGAGAAGATCGCTTTCAGACCGTCGCCGGTAACGTCCCAGCCCATGACGTCCAGGCTTTCCGGCCAGGTGTACTCGCCGCCGCCGAGAACCGCCGGGCCGCTGCCGTCGGTAGAGAGCAGCAGCGCCGCGGCACCGTCGCCGAACAGCGCCGTCGCGACGATGTTGCTCTTCGTGAAGTCGTCGCGCCTGAACGACAGCGCGCACAACTCGACGACGAGAAAGAGCACCAGCGACCCCGGCTGCGACGCCGCCAGCGTCGCGGCGCGCGCGAGCCCGATGGTGCCGCCCCCGCATCCCAATCCGAAAATCGGAAGACGGCGCACGGTGCGTGACAACCCCATGCGTTCCATGAGCAGCGCGTCGAGGCTCGGCGTCGCGATTCCGGTCGTGGAGACCGACACGATTGCCGAGATCTCTTCGCGCGCGCGGCCGGCGCGCGCCAGCGCTTCGATCGTGGCCGATTCGAGCAGGTCGAGCGACGACTCGAGATAGATCCGGTTGCGTTCGGGCCAGTCGTGCTCGTCGTGGTACCACTCGATCGGAACGCAGGAGTAGCGGCGCCGGATCCCCGTGTTTGCGAACATCGGCAGCAACCGCACGATTTCGCGCGAGTGCGGGCCGAGCGCGAGGGCAATGCGGCGGGTGACGTCGTTCTGATCCAAGCGGTACGGCGGCACCGCCGTCGCGACGGCGAGAATGTGCGGTTGGGCGCTCACCGCTGAAGCTTTCCCCAGCGCCGCGGCGGCGAACTTCCTGCCAAGGCCAGGGGGCGTCACCTGCAGGGCAGCGCCACGCCGCGTCCGTAAGCCCTATGCTCCGTGGTCTCCAGAGCGATTGCAGCGGCCGCAATGGCCGCCGTTTTGTTGGGCGCCGTCCGTCAACCGCCACTCATCGTGTACACCTCGCCGGCCGGCGACCGGCCGGCCGGTGCCGACGCGGCGCATCCAACCGACTCCGTCCTCCCGAACGGCCGGCTAGCCGCTCCGGCAGGCAAAACGATCTTCGTCGGAACCAATCCGCTCGGGATGGCCCTGACGCCCGACGGGCGTTATGCCGTGGTGACCAACGACGATCAGCGCACCGGCGGGTTGCCGATCCCCGACGCCCAGCTGCAGATCGGATATTCGCTCGCGGTCGTCGACACGGCCACGATGCGCCTGGTGAGCGTCTACCGAGACCCCTCGGCGGCCTTCTTCCTGGGCGTTGCGGCGGCGCCCGACCCTTCGGATCCCTCGCGGACCATCGTGCTGGCGTCGGACGGCGGCGGCGGCGTGGTCCGGGTCTTCGATCTCGACGCCGCGGGGCAACTCACGCCCCAAGCACAGCCGATCGCCCTGCCGGCAAACGCCGGTTGGCGGCCGTACCCGGCCGGAATCGCGATCGCGCCGGGCGGCCGTATCGCCTACGTCGTCGACAACTTCGACGGCGCGGTCACCGAGGTCGATCTGGCCACGCGGGCGGCGGTCCGGACGGTGAAGGTCGGCAACTTTCCCCTCTACGTCGGCGCCGGGGCCGGTCACGTCGTCGCCAGCGCCTCGGGCCTGATGACCTACGCGGCCGTCTCGCCGGCGCCCCGGATCCCGCAGTTTGCCGCGCCGCGGTTCGACCCGTCGGCGTCTTCGTCGCTGGCAGTCCTGAATTTGGCGGCCGGCGACGACGTCGCGTCGCAGGCCGCCGTGCCGATGGACCCGCAACCCGACGGCAGCGACGATATCGGCGGCGCCGTCCCCTCGTCGATCGTGCTGACGCGCAACGGGCTCACCGCGTACGTGGCGCTCGCCAACGTCGACCGCGTTGCCGTCGTTTCGCTCGAAGGCCAGCCGCACGTCGTCCGCGGCCTCGATTTGCGGCTCTATCCCAACGCTCCGTACGGCGCGGTGCCGAGCGCCCAGGTCCTTTCACCGGACGGCAAACGGCTCTACGTTGCCTTGGCCGGTCTCGACGCGGTCGCGGTGCTGGACGCTCGCTCGCCGGCGCGTTACCGTTACGGGCTGATTCCGACGGGATGGTA
>DATJUC010000201.1:0-5361 GCA_035502675.1 Candidatus Acidiferrales bacterium
ACGTACCACGTCGTAAGCACGTACAACGGCACGACCGGGAGCCTGTACGTCAACGGCGTGCTGGTAGCGACGGGAACGGAGTCGGGAACGATTACCGGCTACCTTGCGAAATACGGGTTTGCGATCGGCGACGACGCGGGCCTGGCCGATCCGGCGTTCGCGGGCACGCTCGACGAGGTCGCGATCTATGCGAACCAAACCTTGAGCGCCGCGCAGGTCGCCAATCACTATGCGGCCGGAACGACCGGCAACGGCGTAACGCCGACGCCCAGTCCGACGCCCGTACCTCCCACGCCGTCGCCGACGCCGTCGCCCACGCCGGTCGTCAACGGCAACTATCCGGCGGTCGTGATCGGCGATGGACCGACGGCGTATTATCATCTGGACGATACCGGAACGACGGCCGCCGATGCGAGCGGACACGGATTGAGCGGGGCGATCGGTACGTCGGTCACCAAGGGCGTCACCGGCTTGCTGCCCGCCTACGGGGACACCGCCATGGGCTTCCCGGGGACCGCGACGACGGCCGGCACCGTTTCGGTTGCGGCGACCAGCCAGCTGCAGCCGGCCTCGGCAGTTTCGCTGGAAGCGTGGCTGCAGTTCGCGACCACACCGGCAACCTACACGTTCGCGGTCGGGTACGGTAGCGACAGCTCGTACGCGCCGTACGGTCTGTTCTTCCGAGCCAACGGCCAGATCAACGCGCAGTTCTACACCAGCGGCGGCGTTCTGATCGTGAGCTCGACGATCGACCTTTCGCCCAAGACGCCCTACTACGTCGCGGCGACCTACGACGGCACGACCGGCCGGCTGTACATTAACGGCGTTCAAAACAGCAGCGGTACCGTGACCGGCACCTTCAAGAACTACGCGGCGGGCTACGGCTTTTCGATCGGCGACGACGCCGCGCACAGCGATCCGGCGTTCAAAGGCACGATCGACGAAGTCGCCGTGTATGCCGGCAAGGCGTTGAGCGCCACGCAGATTCAAAATCACTACGTCGCCGGAACCTCGGGAACGGCGCCCACGCCGACACCCTCGCCGAGTCCGTCGCCGACGCCCGCATCGGCCACCGACTGGGACACCTTCGGATTCGACCTCGAGCGCTCGGGCTACAACCCGAACGAAACGGCGGTCGGGCCGAGCAACGTCGGCTCGTTGCAAAAGGTTTGGGCCTATAACGTAGGCTCCTCGATGGTGCACGAGCCGGTCTATGCCTACGACGTCAGCGTCGCCGGCCAGCCGACCAATCTCATATACGCCGGTTCGGAATACGGCGCGACGATGTTCGCGATCAACGCCGCAACCGGCGCGACCGTCTGGCAAGACGCGGTTCCCACATCGAGCTACAAGTGCGGCGGCTCGACGTCGCAGTTCGCAATCGGCGAGACGCCGGCGATAGATCGCGGTAAAAACCTGCTCTATTTCGCGGACGGCGAAAACCAAGTGCATGCGGTGGATCTCGGAACCGGGAAAGAGGCCGGCGGATGGCCGATCTCGATTGCCGACTACACGCCGGATCACAACTTCATGCACGGCGGGCTGACCTATAATCCGGCGACGGGAACGCTTTACGCCGTCACCGGCTCGACGTGCGACATCTCACCGTGGTACGGGCGGATCGTCGCCATCAACACCAGCGGTCCGAGCGTCGCCGGCGAGTTCTACACGATGAGCGGAACCTCGTCGCAAGGTGCCAGCGGCGGCGGCATTTGGGGCCCGGGCGGCGGCTCGATCGATCCTTCGAACGGCAACGTCTTCATCGCGACCGGAAACGCCGACACCAGCGCCGGTGCGGCGCAAAACGCAACCTATGCCGAACAGCTGGTGGAGCTGTCGTCGAGTCTCGGAAGCATCGTGGCGAACAACTATCCGACGAACATTCCGACGGTGGCCGGAGACGACGACTTCGACTTCGGAGCGACGCCGCTGATCTTCCAGCCGGCGGGTTGTCCGACGCTGGTCGCGGCGATCAACAAGTCCGGCATGTTCGAGCTGTACGACGAGTCGACGATCGGCTCGGGCCCGGTCCAGTACGTCCAAATGTCGGTTCCGACCGATAATGCGAGCTTCGTCGGCGTTCCCGCATACGATCCGGCGACGGGTTACGTCTACGTCGGGATGCCGTCGACCGAGGGAAACTACACGCCCGGTCTGGCAGCCTTCACCATGCAGGGGAACTGTACGCTGAACCCCACGCCGGTTTGGGCGGCGAGCTTCGGACCCGACGGTGCGGGAGGCAGTCAAACCCCGCGTTCGCCGATCTCGATCGCCAACGGCGTGGTCTACGTAGGCAACTACACCGGCGACACGGAATACGCGTTCAACGCGCAGTCGGGTTCGCTGTTGTGGACCGACGCGCTGTCGAGCTGGGGCAACGTCGGCACGGTAGTCGCCAACGGTATGGTTTACGTGAGCTCCGCCGACGGCACGATTACTGCGTGGGCGCCGCCGGCGCAAGCCCAGTTCCTGCGCAAGCGGGTGCATAAGAACAAACACTCCTTCGTACCGGTTCATCACCGACGACCGCGAGATCCATGGTCACCTTGGGATAACACGTGGAGCCCCGTGAAAGGACGTGCGTTTTGAGTCTTTCCCGTTTTCTCGCATCGGCCGCGGCCGTTGCCGCGCTTGCGGCGTGCAGCTCGGGCGGAAACCCGGCGGTGTCGCCGGCCGTTCCGGCGGCGAGCGCCGCCGCCGAAAAAGGCGGTCCGGTCTACGGCATCGCGATCGAGCTTCCGGACGGAAAGCGCGCGCACACGTCCCAGGCCGAAGTGCGCAGCCTCAAAGCGGTCACGGCGATCGTCAAGGGCAAGCGGTACGCGAGCCTCACCGAGAGCCCGACCGGCTGTGGTGCGTCCGACGAGAGCGGCACGTTCGCCGGTTGCGAGGTGATCCTCGACGGCAGCACGACCTTCGACGTGAAGAAGGCGGTGTTTTCGTTCTACTCGGGGGCGAAGGGGAAAGGCTGCCTGTTGGCCTCGGGCACGTACTCGGGCGACATGGGTCCGGGCATCGTGGGCGTGACGTTCAAGATCGAGAACGCCAAGAAGTGCTGGAAATAGCCTACAGCATCGCGCCTGCGCGCGTGGACGCGGTTCCGGTCGCATGCAGGCGCTCGAACTTCGCGCGCGACGGTTCGTCGGTGGGCGCGATGATTCGCAAGACGGTATTGTCGTGGCGGTCGAGGCGGAGGTTGCTGACCGTGATTCGGACGGTGCCGACGACGGGGTGGCTGCGCTCGTAGCATCCCGATCCGACGTCGAACACGTCGCCCGAAACGAGATGGTCGTTCCAATGCCGCTGGAACGTTTCGTAGCCTTTGACGGCGTCGTAGACGCGCCCGGCGAGCGGCGTCACCTCGGTCGTCAAGAACGCGAGCCGAAAGACACCGACGAGCGAACGAAGCAGCTCGTCGTAATCGGCGCCGAAGAAGCTGCGCGCGGCTTCGGCTTTGGTCACGTAGCGGACCAACGCGTTGCGCTCGAGCGGATCCTCGAACCGCGAGATGTCGAAGAAGGAATCGGCGATCGCGTTCCAGCGCAGGGCGGTCATGAAGCGATCGTAGATCACGGCGCCGAGCGTCGTGAGCGAGTCGATGAGACGCTCGACGGCGTCCGGCAGGACGTCGAGACCCGGGCCGGCGCGTTCCGGCAGCGGCAGGCCCACCAGCGTAAAAAGGTATTCGCGCTCGGCGGCGCTCAACCGAAGCGCTTCGGCGAGCGCCTCGAGCGTGACCGCAGACGGCGTGACGTCGCGCGCCGTTTCGAGACGCGTATACCACGCCACACCTATCCCGGCGAGCATGGCGACCTCTTCGCGGCGCAGCCCCGGCGTACGCCGGCGTCCGGTCTCTTTGAGGCCTACTTGCAAGGGGGCCAGCGATTCGCGTTTGGCGCGCAGGAATCGCGCGACCTCGACCCGCCGGTCGACACCCGTGCCCGGGCGTTCCCTAAGCAGGCTCATCATCCGAGTTTAGCACACCCTATTTATCGTATGCTAGGTTAACCACGTCTGGTGAGCGTTGAACAAGCAGGTAACTAGCAGCCCGCCGCGCCCTCGTCTAAAATTCGTGGCGTGCGAACGATCGAGCGCCCAGCGGCGAGCGCCGGCGGTTTTTTCGGAAACGCGGCCCGCGGCCGCGAGACCGTGGCGGTCACGCAGCTCACGCCGTGCAGCGGCCAGGTTCGGCATACGTCGGTGCACCTCGGCGACGTCTCGATCGTCTCGATGGATCATCCATGCGGAACGCAGTTCCGAAAGAAGAGACAAACCGGTCGCCTGCTTGTGGGATTCGTGCGCACGCAAACCGCGCAGATCACCGTGTGCGGTGACGTTTGGCATCGCGGGGAAGTCGCGTTCGTTCGCGACGCACCGGTCGACGTGTGCTCGCTGGGAGACGCCGCATACCGCTGGATCGACGTTCCGGCCGAGCCGCTAGCGGAGATGCTGACGGGCTGCGACGTCCGCGGCGGAGCTTGCGCGCTGCGCGGGGTCGACGCCGAAGCGCTGGGCGACTTGGCGGCAGTTGCGGAACGGGCGACGCGGCCGGGTTCGAACGCGAGCGAGTTCGACGTTGCAGCGGTGGTGTCGGGGGCGCTGCAAGCATCGTCGCGCACCCGGTACCGCTGTGCCGAAGCGACGGCGGCGCGGGTGCGCTTCGACCTCGTCCTCTGTGCGGAGGCGTACATGTGGCAGCACATCGGCGAGACGCTGACGCTCGAGAGCATCGCCGGCGCGGTCGGCTGCAGCGTTCGACTGCTGACGCATTCCTACCACCGGGCCTACGGCATCGGGCCGCTCACGCATTTTCGCCTGCAGCGTCTCAACGCGGTGCGGCGGCGCCTGCTGGAGTCCCCCGCGACCAGCGTCACGAAAGCTGCCATCGACCATGGCTTCTGGCACAGCGGCCACTTCTCGACCCAGTACCGCGCGCTCTTCGGCCGAACGGCCGCGCAGACGCACTGGGAGGCGTGTGCGCGGTATGCTCGGGCGTGAGGTCCTCGGGCGTGAGGTCCTCGATCGTGCCGTCGACGTCGCGTCGGTCGTCCTCATCTCGCTGGCCGCGGTTCTGTCCGCGATCTGCGGGTATCAATCGGGGCGCTGGGGAGGCGAGCAAACGCTGTTCTACAACACGGCCAACGCCGATCGCACGCAAGCCGCGAAGGACGACGTGAACGCCGCCGTGCTGGCATCGATGGACGTCGACATGTTCCTGCGATATGCCGACGCGTACGAGCGGCACGACCGCAAAAGACTGGAGTTTCTCTATCGCTGGATGCGGCCGGAGCTGCGGCCGGCCCTCGACGCGTGGCTGGCGACGCATCCGCTCGAGAATCCGAAAGCGCCGAGCTCGCCGTT
>DATJUC010000202.1:0-4542 GCA_035502675.1 Candidatus Acidiferrales bacterium
CCGCGACCGCCGCCGGTGACCACGGCGTGCTTGCCGTCGAGCGAAACGCGTGCTTCAGACGACAACGAGGGTCTCCTTTGCGCGTTGTATCAAGCGTTCCAGCTGCTGTTTTCCGGGGAGATACTGCACCGGCCAACCGGCGTGCTCGTAGCCCAGCGCGGCGGCGGCGTGCAGCGTCCAAAAGGGATCGGCCAGATGCGGACGCCCGAGCGCGACGAGATCCGCGCGGCCGGCAGCCAGGATGGCGTTGACCTGATCGGCGTCCGTGATGTTTCCCACTGCCATCGTCGCGATGCCGACCTCATTGCGAATCTTGTCGGCATACGGCGTCTGGAACATCCGCCCGTACACCGGTTTGGCGATCGACGACGTTTGACCGGTCGAAACGTCGATCAGATCCGCGCCGGCCGCCTTGAAGGCACGCGCGATCTCGACGGCGTCGTCGCCGGAGATGCCGCCGTCGATCCAATCGGTCGCCGAGATCCGGACGGACATCGGCCGTTCCGGCGGCCACGCGGCACGCATCGCCCGAAAGATCTCGAGCGGATAGCGCAGCCGATTTTCTAGAGCGCCGCCGTACTCGTCGGTGCGCTGGCCGCCCGCGGCGCGCGCGTCAGCGTGGCGAGCCGCGCCCCGGGGGAACTTCACCTGAAACTGCACGACGGATCGTACCACCCGTTCGTGACGGCGATCGACGTCACATCGGAAGAACAGGTCGCGTCCGGTTTCGAACGATGTCGAGCGGCGAACGGTCCGATCGAGATCCTCGTCAACAACTCCGGCATTGCCGAATCGGCTCCGTTGTCCCGCACCTCGCTGGCGATGTGGGAGCGCATCGTCGCGACCAATATGACGGGAACCTTCTTGTGCACGCGCGCGGTAACCGGCGAGATGCAGTCCGCGCGCTGGGGGCGGATCGTCAACGTCGCCAGCATCGCCGGCCTCGGCGGCGCGCCGTATATCTCCGCATATTGCGCCAGCAAGCACGGGGTGGTGGGTTTCACGCGCGCGATCGCTGCCGAGTTCGACGGGAGCGGCATCACCTGTAACGCCGTTTGCCCGGGCTATACCGAGACCGAGATGCTCCGCCGTGCTACCGAGAACATCGTGAAGTACACCGGGGCCAGCGAGGAGTCCGCGCGCGAGCGCCTCGCGAAATCGAATCCGGGCGGCCGCATCGCGACGGTCCAGGACGTAGCCGGCGCGGTGCTGGACCTCGTGACCGGATCGCGCAACGGCGTCGCCGTGATCGTGCCGGGGGGAACGTCGGCCTAGCGTTACTGGATGACGGCGGTGGCGTAGCGCCCGACCACCGATTCTTCCGGAATGCACGCGGCGCCGTTGGGCGAGTCGACGTACGTCAAGTTCCACTCGTATACGTACAGCGTCACCGTGCCCGGTCCGGTTCGGGTGAACGTGACGTCGTACATGAGGCCGTCCTGCACCGTGCTGACGTATCCGACGTTCGGCTGGGAGGTGACGAACTGCAAGTGACCGGCCGACGTGCTGTAGCCGAAGGCGCCCTCGGCTTGATCGTACAGATCCGTTTGCCCGTCGCCGTCGGCGCACACGAAGGCGCCCAAACCTTCCGGTCCGTATCGTCCGAGATCGCAGGTTTGCCCGACCGCGACGATGCCGCCGTCCTGCGAACAGCCGGTCACCTCGACGGCGACGGGTGCCGGCGTCGCGGAGGCGGCCGGCACCGCATCGCCTTGGAGATACAGCGTGCACGCCGCTGAGACTTGGGATCCCGAAAAGGCGAGTAAGTCGGAGCCTGGTCCGGCTTTGGACGGCGTCCACGATCCGAAGCCCAGCGCCGAACTGCAACTGCCGGCCTGATACGCGAAGCCGTGCGTCGCCGGCATCCCGGGCTGGCGAGCGACGGCCCCGCCGGGAATCGCATTCGAGCCGGCATCGAGGATGCAGCCCCCGGCGTCGGTTTGCGCGACCACGGTCGTGCCGTCGGCAGCCAGTTCCGCGTTGCGCGCCAGCGGCGTCGCAAAGCTCGAGTCGGAAAAGGCGCGCGCGTAGCACGGACCGCCGCTGCTGGCGGCGGCGAGGCTTTGACCGGCGACGGAGATCTGCTCGGCGGGCGGCCATGCTTGGAGCGGCCCTTCCGCATCCAACGTGGCGTTGACGTTAACGCCCTCGCCGGTCTGAGAGTTCGGGTATTGATCGTAGAGTGTGGCGGTGCAGGGCAACGACGACGGCGGCAAAGCAAACGCAATGAGCGTCACGGTTGCGGTGGCCGGCGTTGCCGAAGGAGCGGGAGGCGCATTGCCGGGCGACGTCGAGGCGCGAACGTAGCTCGCGCAGACCGGATCCAACGCTACTTGGGGCGCGAGCGTTTGCGCGTCGTAGGTTTTCGAAAGCGCGAGATCGACTCGCGCGCCTTTGACGGCCAGCGCGGTGTCGGGCAGCTGCAGCGGCGCGGTGAGATGCGTCGCGCTCTTGCCGCCGTAGGCCGCTGTCAACCAGCCCATGACCACGACCGAGGACGAAGCCTGCTGACCGTAGTCGTCGGCGATGGTGGCGCGGCAGAGTCCTTCGCCGTGCGGATCGAGCGGGAATTGGGCGGGGGCGTCGTTCGTGCTGCCGCCGTTCGAGTTTGGAAAGGAGAAGGGCGTCTGCGCAGGCGGTGGCGGATCGGCTTTGGCTTCGGCCGGCGAGTAGGCCGGAGTATACGGCGAAGGCAGCACGTTGGGAAAGGTTGCGACGCCGTTGCCGCACGAGAATCCGGACGTGGTCGCAAACCAGTGCGCGTACCCCCACTCGGTGGCGACGAACGATCGCTCCGCGTCGGCCGGCCAATAATACAGTATCGACGACGGCGTTACGATCGGAGCGTTGGGCGTCGGCGAAGGATTCGGCATGCCGCTTGCGCTCGCAGCCGGCGCGTTGCATCCGAGCGCGCGCGTCGCTCGCGCGCCCTGCGGGCTGGTGAACGTCAAGACGAAACCTCGGTTCGGACACGGCGGCTCGGAGGCGATGGTCGCAAAGGTCGCGTTTCCACGAGCGTCGAGCGCGGGATAGGAAGCCTTTCCGCTGACGTCGCCGGAAGCGCCCAGGAAAATTGCAAACGGCGGCGCCCCGAGCGTCGCTTCCGAGACGGACGCGTCCGAGACGACCGGCATCGCGGTGGTGGGGGTTACGGCGGCCGGCGCGCTCGGACGGCCCGCATAAACGCGCAGCTCGAAGCCCGGCGCTCCGCTGGGGACCCGGCGTGGTGCAAAGACCAGCGTGGCGCCGTTTCCGCCCGTCGACGCGACCGCGCGCGCGGACGCCAGCGCGCTGTCGAAATCGGTCGCCGCGCCGACGAGCGCGCCCGGATGCATTCCGAGAAGCAGCGTGCCGCCGGCCGCGAGCAGAAGGGCGAGCAGGCCGACGACCACCAGGAGCTCGATCAACGTCGAGCCGCGCTGCCCGGAAATCACCCAGCGGTAAGTGCCCGTCGCCGGGCCGGAGGCCGTCTAGGCGCCGTACCAGCGAAGCTTCGGCCAGATGACGTCGAGCGGTGCGACCGGGTCGCGGCAGAGATAGATCGGCGTGGGGCCTTCGACGATCCATTTGTACGGTTCTTCGGAAGTCCGCACGAGCGTTACGCTGCGAAAGAATTCGCGAAGCAATCCGATGCGCGTCGCGCCGATCGCTACCAGGCTGCGCCCGTCGTAACCGTGCGTTCCCCAAAGGTAGTACGAGTTCTGACTCGAGATGGCCGGCGGTAAGCCGTAGCGCGGGCCGTAGAAATCGATCGCTCCGGCGTCGGCGTAGGTGTCGGCGTAGATCGCCGTCCGGGTGCGGACGGCGGCCGGGAGACCGTCGTAGACCGAGGCGACGTCGCGTGCCAGCCGGTCCCAGCCGAACTCCTCGGCATAGACCGGCTGCACGAGATGAGCGGGCGATCCGTTGCGGCCCGTGAGTCCGAGCAGTTTCGTGTAACCGACGAGCGTGTCGACGCCGAGGACGGGCAGCGAGAGCGGCAGGGCTGCGACGCCGGCCGCGGCCACCGCCGTCAGGACGGCGATGCGCACGCCGTTGGCGGCGCGCTCGACCGCGACGGCTCCAACCGCCAGGAGCGACCCATAGATTCCGACGACGTAGTAACCCTTCGCGCCGGCGAGCATGGCGGTGATGAGCACGAGGGCGGCGGCCACGCTCAGAAAGCGGAGATCGCGCAGGGATGCAACGCGAAACGGCGCCGCCATTCCGGCGATCCAAACCGGAGTCGCAAACGGATTGGTGTACACGATCTGCTCCAGAACGAACGCGAGTGCGTTCCGGGCGAGATTGCCGTACTCGAGCGCCAGTCCGCTTTGGAAGGCCGGACGGTGGGCCGCATCACCGCGCAAGACGTCGAGCATCGGCCAGCCGTGCACCGACTGCCACGCGAGGTTCGGTGCGAGCGCGGCCACTGCCAAGGCCGCAGCGACGGGAAACCCGATCGAGCGCAGGACGCGGCGCTGCGGCGTCGCAGCGATGCCCGCGACGATCGCACATGCGAAAAGCGCGATCGAATACTTGCCGTAAGCCCCGAAGGCGAGC
>DATJUC010000203.1:0-16709 GCA_035502675.1 Candidatus Acidiferrales bacterium
ATTGCGGCCGCCGGCGGTCACAACGTCTTGCTGGTCGGTCCGCCCGGCTGCGGCAAGACCATGCTCGCGCGGCGGCTGCCGTCGATCCTGCCGCCGATGTCGACCGGCGAGGCGCTCGAGGTCACGAAAATCTACAGCGTCGCGGGCCTGATCAAAGGGCGCGCCGGCATCGTCGGGTCGCGCCCGTTTCGCTTTCCGCATCACACGATTTCGCAGACCGCGCTGGTCGGCGGCGGCGCCGCCGTCAAGCCCGGGGAGATCTCGCTCGCGCATCACGGCGTGCTGTTTCTGGACGAGCTTCCCGAGTTCTCGCGCAGCGCGATCGAAGTGATGCGGCAGCCGCTCGAAGAGTCGACGGTGACGATCGCACGCGCGGCCGGCACCTTCACCTACCCCGCGCGCTTCCAGCTGGTCGCCTCGATGAATCCCTGTCCGTGCGGCTACCGCGGCACGCGAACGGCGGAGTGCCGCTGCGACGATGCGGCCGTTGCCAAATACGTCGGAAAACTTTCCGGGCCGCTTCTGGATCGCATCGACTTGCAGATCGAGATCGCGCGCGTGCCGTTCGACGATATGGTTCGTAACGACGCCGGCGAGGCGTCGGCGCGCGTTCGCGAGCGCGTTCTTGCCGCCCGCGAACGTCAGCGCCTCCGCTTTGCGAACGCCGCGCCGTCGTGCAACGCCGACGTCCCGGCCAATGCGATGCGCCGCTACTGTCCGCTCGACGCTCCCGCGATGCAGCTGTTGGCCGTCGCCAGCGCGAAGCGCCAGTTCTCGGCGCGCGCCCTGGATCGCATCGCGCGAGTTGCCCGAACCATCGCCGATCTGGCCGGCGCGCCGGCCATCGGTTCCGAGCACGTCGCCGAGGCGATCCAGTACCGAAGTCTCGAGCGAATTGCCGCCGTTTAGCCGTTGGGTTTCTGGCGAAGTCCGATCGGCGTTCCGTTGGCGTCCTTGACGCTGGCGACCAGCAGCCCGTAGCCCACGTCGGTGACGTCTTGGCCCTTCTCGGCTCCCGCGGCGAGCAGGCTCTCCAGCGCGGCCTTGATGTCGGGAACGTTGACGTACGCCAGCGCCCCCGACATGCTGCGCTGCGGCGAGTTGGGAACCAGCCCGATCTCCATCTCGCCGACTTTGAAGCCGACGTAGGGCTTGCCGTCGACGTACGGCTCGGTGCCGAGCAGGGTCGTAAAGAATTTCTTCGTCTTCTCGAGATCGTTGGCGGGGAAGATGATCAGATCGACCGTGTTCATTCGTACTCCTCGTGAGTGATGGTTTTTCAGGGTGACGAATTCCGCGGACCGGATGTGACGGACTTCACAGCCCGAGCAGCTGGCGGACGCGCTCCGGGTTCGAAATGACGTACATCTCGCGAATCTTGTCGCCTGCCACCACGAAGCCCATCACCGAAAGGGGTTCCCCGCTGGGCAGCCACGAGACGATGCCCGGCGCCCCGTTGACGACCACCGGCTCCATGCGCGCGATCACTTTGGCGAAGCCGGCCGCCTGCGAAGCGACTTGCGCGGCGCCGCGAATTCCTTGCGTCGCCGGCGCTCGATCGGCGAGCAGCAAAACGTCGGGATCCAGTACGGCCACCAGGCCTTCGAAATCGCCCTCGCGCGCGGCCGCCACGAACGCATCGACGATCGCCCGCCGCTGGGCGAAGCCGGTGCTCGGCGGCGTGGCGCCCTGCACGCGCCGGCGCGCGCGACTGGCCAGCTGGCGCGCGGCGGCCGGCGATCGTCCGACCAAGATCGCAATCTCCTCGAAGGGCATCGCAAACATGTCGTGCAGCACGAATGCCAGCCGTTCGGACGGCGTGAGGCTATCCAGCACCACGAGCAGGGCGAGGCCGACCGAATCCGCCGTCAAGACTTCTTCTTCGGGCGTCTCCTGCCGGCTGACGATGAAGTCGGGGATGGTCTTCTCCAGCGGTTCCTCGCGCTTCGACCGCCGAGCGCGCAGCATGTCGACGCAGATGCGCGACACGACGGTCGTAAGCCAGCCGCCCAGGTTCTCGATGCCGGCGGGCTCGCGGCTCAGGCGCAGCCACGCTTCTTGCACGGCGTCGTCGGCGTCGTCGAGCGAGCCCAACATCCGGTAGGCGACGCCCCGGAGCCGCGAGCGGTTCTCCTCGAACCGCTCCGAGAGCCAGTCGGTCATGCTGGCTACTAGGCGCTCGCGGTCCCCACGACCTGGCGAATCGCGACGTTGAGCCGGTTCCACGTATTGATGTTGGCGATGGCGAGGATCAGCGTCGCGAGCCCGCGTTCGTCGTAATGGCGCGCCGCTTCCGTCCAGACCGCGTCCGACACGGGATCGGCGCGGTCGCTGATTCGCGTCAGTTCCTCGGTCAGCGCCAACGCGGCGCGCTCCGCCGGGTCGAACGCAGGGTTCTCGCGCCACGCGGCCACGGCGAAGATCCGCTCGTCGCTCTCGCCGTTCTTCTTCAGGTCGCCCGCGTGCATGCTGACGCAAACGCTGCAGCCGTTGATCTGGCTGGCGCGCAGCTCCGCCAGCATCAGCGTGCGCGACGGCACGGCGCCGTTATGCGCGACCTTTCCCAGCGCCTGGAGCGCCCGAAACGCCTCCGGGAAGACTGCGATGGGATGGTTCATTCGCGATGTGAGTTCGATCGTTCGTGCGGTCATGGGCGTCGTCGGGTCCCTTCTTCTCTCGTCGTAGGTCTCTGCTGCGATGACGAGACGGCGCCAAAAAACGTGACGCCTTCGAGCGGGCGTCTCAGCGGCGTTCGGCCGGCTGCTGCGACTCCACGAAAGCCGCGACGAACGCTCGAAAGCGCCGATAGTCGAGCCGCAGGCTCGGGCTCGTCCAGATCGCGAAGCGCCGGCCGCCGGTCTCCCAAAACGCTTCGTGCCCGCCGTAATCGTGGTCGAGCGTCGCGAAGGCTGCGTCGACGGTGCGAATGCTCGCGACCTCCGCGAGCGCGGTCGGATGTTCCGCGTAGATTTCGAGGCGCGCGGGATACGCGTCGGCGGCGTCTTTTGAGATCCAACTGCACCACACGTGATCGCTTTCGTTGGCGGCGTCGCGAAACAACGATTCGTCTTCACCGCGAGCGCAGCTCGCATCGTTCATGCGCACCGAGGAGTCGTGACGAATCTCGAATCCCGTCACCCCCGCGAACATCGACGGAATCCGCCGGAACGCGGTCGCTCGCAAATCGACCGGCTCGGCGACGTCGTAGCGCCGCGGCTCCTCGTAGCGATGGAGACCGTATGGCACGTTCGCGCCGGCTCGCTTGAAACGAACGTGATAGTTCAGCACGTGAAAGGGCGTTTGCTTCACGGCCAGCGCGCCGCGAGGCTCGGCCTCCCGCAGACCGTCGACGATGCGCGCCAGCTCGTCGCGGCCGACGGTCCCCTCCAGCACGGAGACTTCGATCTGCGTGCGCGCGCGCTGAATGCAGGCGCCGGTATTCCCCTTGAAGTCGACGCCCATCCAGCCGGCGGTGTCGCCGGAGCGCACGGGCTGGAGCCACGGAGTTTTCCAGAGGGTGGCCGATCCGGCGGTCGGCGGTGCCCAGTCGTACAGGAACTGTTTGATGCGCAAGCGCCGTCCCGAACCGCGAATCTCGGTGTGCAGCGAACATGCGTTGTTCTCGCTGTGGGGCGATTGCGCGATCGACTCGGCGCTCAGTCCCGCACGTCCGGGCGGCTGTTCCGGACGCAGCGTCGTTCGGCCCGGCGTGCAGTCGCCCGGCAGCCAACCGGTTGCAAACACCACGAAATTCGTCTCGGCTTGCGCGCCGGCCGGTTCGATTTCGCGCGGCGGCAGGGCGTCTCGCGGATCGATCAGTTCGCGCGGGACGGATCGCTGCCAGACGGGTTCACGCCCCACGATCGGTTTGCGCGAGCCACGGCGTCAGGTCGACGCTCCACAACGGGTTCGGCGTCGTCGACTTCGTGAAGTACAGCGTTCGCTCGTCGGGCGACAGCCGCGGCTCGATGACGTCTCCCGCGCCGTCGAGCGTCCGGCCCATGTCGCGCGGCGTGGTCCATCCGCCGGCGCGATGGTACGCAATGAAGAGATCCGCGCTTCCCTTTTTCGCCGGCGGCCGGTTCGAGCCGAAAATCACGAACGAGCCGTCCGACGCGACGGCCGGATCGAAGTCGGAATACCGCACGTCGCTGAACGGCGCCGGTGCGCTCGCAGGATACGTGCCGGCTTTGCGCTCGGCGACGAAGATGTGGAATCGCTGCTTCGCGCCCGACGCGCGCATGAAGTAGAGCGTTCCGTCGGCGCTCAGCGCCGGACTGAAGGTCGAGGTGTTAGCGTTGACGGCGTCCGGCAGGCGCACCGGCGTGCCCCATCCCGTTGCGTTCCGCGCGACGCTCCACAGGTTGCCTCCGCGAGCCGGGCGGCGCTTTCCGCCGAAGAACGCATCGATCGGCTTACCGCCGGAGAGCGCCGGACGATTCGAAGCAAAGATCATCGTGCGGCCGTCCGGCGAGAGCACCTGCTCGAGATCGCGCCATCGTCCGGAGAACGGCACGACGACCGGCACCGGCCACGCCCCGGCATGGATGCGAGAAACGACGATCGTGTGAATCGCTCCGTCGATCCGCGTCAGATAGAGCGTTTCGCCCGAGCGATCGAACGAAACGTCTTGATAGAAGAGTTGCCCCGACGCCGGAAACGGCGAAAACGGTTTGGGGCCGGCCGGGCTCAGCGCGAGCGTCAGAACGGCCGTCAGAGCGGTAAGACGTGAAACCATCTTCCCAGTATCGCAAGAAAACCAGCGTCCGTGACTCAAAAAACTCTCAACCTCGGGCGCGCCCGCCGTTCGCGCCCGAGGTTCGTCGCTAGCGGGCTATTTGAGTCGAGACCCCAATGCGTAGCCGTCGAACGAGCCGATCCCGGTGACGAGATCGTAGCCTTTCCTGGCGCAGACCAGCTTGTGGTTGAGCGCCCCGGTTTCGCAGCCCTCGGTGATATCGGAAAAGACCGAGCCGTATCCGAGCGATGCGAACTCCTTGTAGAGCGTTACGTTGAAGGCACCCAGGCGGTGCTTGGTCATCTGGACGTACGACGCCAAAAGACCCGCTGCCGGAGAGTTGATCCACACTGGATCGCCACCCAGCCAGTGGCGATAGCTATAATAAGAGGGCCCGTTGCCGTCGATGGAACCCGGCAGCGTGAAGTCCGGAGTGTTCCGCCCGGTCGGTACCGTTCCGGGGACGCTCAGCTGAGCGGCAAACGATGGCAGGAGCGCTGAGACGCCGCCGCCGCTTTGCGACCATCCGCTCTCTGCAACGACGCTGTCGCCGTTCTCGATCGCATTGCTGCTTCCGACCGCAAGCCCATAGGGACTGTCGGCCGGCGTCATCGGGAACGGCAACGGGTAGCTCTTTCCGTTTCCGAAGGGGTCGCGGCACCCGGCATTCGTCTGAAGCGATTCGAATGCGATGCCCTGCGCGGCGCCCTGTTCGAAAATCGGCGAAATCGCTAAGGCTACCGTTGGCTCCAGCGCTTCGCAGCCGCCGTCGCTGAGGTTGACCACGTCGACCTGATTGTCCGATACGACCTTTTGAATGGTCGCGACGAAGTTCCAGAGGCCATAGCCATCGGCAACGTAATCGGTGAGCGTCACGCCCGGCGCTGCCGCGAGGATCCACTCCGCATCGGCGTCCGACAATACTTGCTCGGCGACCGGCAGGTTCGTGTTCGGCTGCTTGACGAGAACGACGTTGGTCTGCGGGACGAGCCGCTTGATTCCGAACTCGCGCAGGAACACGTCGACATCCGGATCGGCGTCCGGGCCGGAAACGACGTCGGCGACGCCGACGCCCCGTCCGTCAAAACCGTGCGTGACCGGATAGTCGAACCCTTTCAACAACGCGTCCGGTCCGTAACCGCCGTCGGGGCCGTTGGCCCGCGAGATATCCGGAAGCCGTGCGTGCGGGCCATTCCCTCCGGCCATTGGCGGTGCTTCTATCGACTGATGCTCTTCCAGCCCGCCGACGACCGCAACCAGGGGTAACGACCGGGGGATCCTCGGCGGGCGCAGCGCATAGTAGTGCGCCGTCGCGCCTTCGACGATCGCCGCTACCGGCGTGCGGAACGTGCGCTCGACCAGCATCGGCGACCCTGCGATTTCGACCAGCGTACGGTTATCGTTGATTCCCGTGACTCTGAACCCCTGACGCTCAAGCGATGCGACCGTTTCGGCGTACTCCACGGGCGTCGGAGCAAAATAGCTGCGGAACTGCGCGACCGTCAAAAAGCGGCGGTAGTACGGTGACTGGGGATCGGCTTGCTCTTGCACCAGCCGGTCGAGTTGCGCTTGTTGATGAAACCGCAACGTAAGCGTCAGCGGAACTTCTCGTACGTTCGGAGCCGCATCGGTACGGGCGGTAAAAACCGCGAGCAGCGCGGCGGACAGAATTAGGATTCTCATTTCAGACCCCCAAAGCAGCCTTCGCGAAATTCCAGCCGTCGATCGACCCGATACCCGTCACCAGATCGTAGCCCGGACGCGCGTTATAGTAGTTGTTTCCAAAGGTGATATCCGTGAAGTTCTTCGCATACCCGAAGGTTTGAAACGCGGAATACAACCCGGCATTCATCCCGGTGATGCGAGCGTTCTTCATCTGGTTCCACTGCGTCACGAGCGCACAGAAAATCGGCGACGAAAGCGACGTCCCTCCGATCGGCCCCTCCCAGCCGCCGTCGATATACCACGACGCTCCGCTCCCGGGGTCGCCGTCGAACGATATGTCGGGAATGGTGCGCCGAAGATATGCGATCGATCTGACGCGCGGGATGTCTTGGAACGACGGCATCGGGAACTTGACCGAGTAGCCGCCGCCCGTGCCCGACCAGCCATATTCGAACAGGTACTGTCCGTCGGGTTTCAGGAAGAGCGTGGTGGCGCCGACTGCCGTGAAGTAGGTCCCGCTGGCCGGCGTCGAAACTCCGTCCGGCGATCCGGTGCTTTTCGGCGGGCAGAGGAACTGCGCGCCTTCGTCGCCGGTCGCGGCCACGTACGTAATTCCTAACGCATTGCCTTCCCTGGCCAGTACGTTCGTCAAGCCGGGGAAGTTGGCCGGATTCTGAGTCGATTCGCAGCCGCCGAAACTGTTGTTGACGACGCCGACCTTGTCGTCGGAGTTGATCTGCGCGTAGGCGTCGAGGATGTTCTGAGAGCTTTGGATCGTCGGTATGAGATAGAGGTATACGGTCGCGCCTGGGACCAAGCTCGCGAGCGTTTCGACGTCGAGCGTCGCTTCGCCGAAGCCGGAAGGGTCGGCCGGGCCTCCGTCGACGTCGACGCGAACGATGCCGCCGGTTCGTTTGATCTTGAAGTATCGCAAGAATCCCGCCAAATCGCTGTTCTTGAAATCGGAGTCGATGACGATGGCGGCTGCCTGTCCGGTTCCGTCGTACGTCGCCGGCGTCTTTCCGATCCGGTGCTGACTCGGAAAGTTGTAGGCGTCGGCAAACGCATAGGGGCTGTAGCCGGTGTCGGGACCCTGCAGGCGACCTCCCAAAGCCAACGGCGCCATCCGGCGCGGGCTGCGCTGAAGATAGGTGCTCATCTTCGGAAGGTCGTCGAAACCGGCAACGCCTGCGACGCTCGATGCGAGGGCGGCCGGCAAGTAGGCCGGTGTCACGTTGGCGTAGCCGAGGAACCTTGCCGTGCGCGCGCGATGAAGGACCGTGTTGAAGGTGCGATCTACGGCCGCGGCCGTCCCCACGACGTCGAACACGGTCCCGGTCGCGTACGTACGCTCGATGCGGAACCCCTCGCGGACGAAGGTCTGCATCGCGCTCGCGTACGCTTGCGGCGTCGGTGCAAAATAGTTGCGGAACTGTTCGACGGTGAGCGCGCGTCCGGCTAACGGCGACTGCGGATCGCTGCGATCTCTCGACAAGGCTTCGAGATCGGGCTCGTTGCGGTTCTTAAGGACGACCGTGAGGCGCACGGGCATGCTGGGAGCGACCGGCCCCATGTCTGCAAAGCGAACGACGGGGGTGCCGGCCACGATCGAGGGTTCCGGATTCGAACGAGTCTGCGCGCCGGCCACGCCGCTCGTACTCACGAGAACGGCGGCCAGCGGCGCAAGGTAAGCGACGGGCTTCATCAGCTGGTTCCTTTTCGGCATCGCGAAGCAAAGAGCCGAATAACGGCTCCCGCCATACCATAGCGGCTACGGAACCGTCGGAGAATCGGGGGCGTCTGCGAAAATTTTCAGGGGTCGGGCTAGCCAAACTCCTCAGCGAGGCGAGCGACCAGCGCACCTCGCGATTCGACGCCCAGCCGCCGATGGATTGCCGTCAGGTGGCTCTCCAGCGTCTTTTCGGCAATCTCGAGGCGCTGCGCGGTTTGCGCGTTGCTCATTCCGGCGCCGATGAACCGAGCGATTTGTACCTGCCTCGGGGTCAAAACTCCGCCGCGCTTGCCCCGGTCGGCAAAAAGGCGCTCGAGACGCGCGGCCTCGGCGCTGGCTCCCATCCGGCGATAGAGCGCGAGCGCGTCTCGCTGGCGCCCAGCCAACTCAAGCGCGTCGGCTTGGTAGAGCGCGATCCCCAGTTCGCCGAAGCCGGTGACGGCTATTCGGGCAAAGCGCTTGCGCTCCGTCCAGTTCCCGCGCCGCCCCGCGAGGATCGCGTCGAAATATGCGGTGTACGACTGCGCGAGGCGTGCCGGGCGCCGGGCACATATTTCGACGAGCAGTTCGCGCGCCGGTCGCGCGTCGCTCAACTCGCCGTACTTTGCCGTAACGATCGGAAGCTCCAGACGAACGTTGGCACCGCGCACGATCGACATGGCTTCGTGCAGCAACGCGGCGGCGGCGCCGGCCCGATTGCGATGCACGTAGAGTTGGGCATAGGACTGCACGATCAATGCGACGTCGAAGACTTTCCGTGCGGCCAAGACCGCCTCGAGCGTCGACTCGTCGATACACTTGGAGAGAATATCCTCGCGCTTGGTCAGCAACGCGATTGGAATGCCGATGCCGGCGACACGAATTCTGAGTCGTTCGAAGGCGCCGCTGCTGCCGAGCACCGATTCCACGACGGAGGCCGACTCGGATAGTTTCCCCCCGAGAAACAGCAGGGAAGCGTACTGCAGCGCCTGACTCGATTGATCGACCGCGCTCAGGCGCTCGTTCACCGCGTGATCGTAGGCGTATTTGCTGGAGCGTTGAGCGGCCCCGACGTCCCCGGCTAGTCCCTGACAGCTGGCCAGGTTGCCCGCAATTTTGGTCGTCAAACGCGGAACGCCGCTGCTCCGCGACCAATGCAGGGCCGACTCGAAAAGCGCGATCGCCTCTTCGAGACGGCCTTCCATGGCGAACTGGACCGCGCGCAATTCGTGCAAGGTGCTGCGTAAGAACGCGTCGTTCGCCTCTTGCGTCGTATCTACACGGCTCAGCAAGGCTTTCGCTTCTTCCTGCAGCCCGTTCAGACTGAGGTATTTGGTAGCTTGCACGAGGATCACGCTTCCGAGGCGCGGCTCCACGCTCTCTGCCAGAGCGAGCGTACGCGAGACGAAGCCCATGCAGCCTTCGGTGTCGGCGTCAAACCAGTACGCGGCAAATAACGAGTCGACCAGGCTCAACACGCGGTCCGCCAATCCCGACGCCACGAACCCGACGATCGCAGCTTCGAAGTGCGCCTTGGACTCTTTCAGCGCGCCGTCTTGGAACAGGGCCTCGGCGAGCCGGCTTTCGATTTCCGCCCTGTCGAGCGGCGTGCCCGACACGAAGTTCAAAGCCCGGCCGAAGAAGCGCGCCGCGGTCCGATGATCGCCCGACGCGGACGCGGCATCGCCGGCTGCGACGTTATAGCGAAAGGCGCGTAACGGTTCGGAGGCTCCCGACCAATGGTACGCGAGTTCGGCAAGACGATCCGATTGGTTCGCTTCGCGCTCCAGCGCTTCGGCGGCGGCACGGTGAAGCGTCGCGGCTACGTCGCCGATCAGCCGCGAATAGAGCGCCGCGCGCAACAGAGGGTGGCCAAAAGCGTACCGCCCTTCGCGACTCCGTTCGACGATTAGACCCGCATCGGCCGCTTGCTGCAGCGCGGAAACCACCTCGGAGCGTTGACGTTGCGAGATCTCCCCCAGCATCCGGCTGTCGAACTGCTCGCCCAGCACGGCGGCCTCGATCATGACGTCGGTCGCCGCCGGGCTGAGTCGCTCCAGCCGCTCGAGAACGATGGTCTTCAAGACGTCGGGGATGGCCTCGCGTTCGCCGCTCGTGCCGCCCTCGATCGCCTCCTCCAAAAGCTGCTCCAAGTAGAGCGGGTTGCCGCCGGCGAGCTCTTCGGCGCGAGCGACTGCCGCGCGCGACAGCGTCTTGTGCTGCCGGTGAACCGCGTCCAGTAGCGTACGCGTCTCGGCGCGTCCGAGCGCGCTCAACCGGACGTCGAACGCGTCGCGCCGTAAGAGAGCCGAGATCGATTTGACGACCTGCGAATCACCGGTCGCAGGATCGCGGCGACAGGCCGCTATGACCGCAAGCGGCAACGAGGCGATCCCTCTCACGAGATGCTCCAGCATCTGAAGCGTCGTCTCGCCGGCCCACTGAAGGTCTTCCAACACGATGACGAGCGGCGGTGCGTCGATCGACGCCTTGCGAATATCCTCGAGGATGGCGTCGAACGCGCGCAGTTTGTCGCTTGCGGAGCCGAACGCCTCGGCACCGAACGACGGCGGCTCCATCCCGGCGCCTTCGCGCAGCGACCGCACGATTTCGTTGAAAGGGCCGAGCGGCGTGCGCGCGTAGTCGAAGCAGCGAACCGCCACGAGCCGGCCGATGCCGCCGGCGGCGCCCGCGCAAAACTCGTCGATCAAGCGCGTTTTTCCCACCCCGGCCTCGCCGGTCACGATTGCCGCGAATCCGCGTCCCTGCGCGGCCTCGGTGAGTCGTTCGCCCAGGAAACGCATTTGCGAATCGCGACCGGCGAACGCCTCGAACCGTACTCGCGGATGGATCACGGACAACGGAGCGCGTAGCCCAAAGCGCGATGCCCGGCGTATACGCGCCAGGCCTCAGCGACGGTTTTGGTTGCGGGACGTTGGCTTGGAAAGCTCATCGGGTGTGCCCAGGAGCGCGGGGTGGAGCGGCCGCTTAGGCAAGCACTCTTTCGTTCCCTTCCGCCCGGCCCGCCGGCCTCGCGTCGCGCTAGGAAACGCTTGCGGCCAACGCCTCGAGCGCGCGATCCATCGCCGAGATGACCTGATCCTTACCGGTCACGCCGTAGCGAGCGGCGAGATCGGACATTCTCGGATGCGCGACTTTGGTCGTGCCGTTGTCTTCCCACACGAGCAGCTTGAGCGGCAACTCGAGCGCGAACTCCGGAAAGGCATCCATGAGCGGCGTGCCGCCGCGCGGGTTCCCGAAGACGATCAGCGACGTCGGGCGCAGGGTCATTCCCACGCCGGTCGCGGCCGCCGACTGATCGATCGTCGCGAAGATGGTGTTTCCGCCCGCGCGAATCGCGTTCGACAGCCGTTCGAGCGTTTCCGTATACGAATACCGGCTTGCTTTCTCCACTGGCCGCTCCTTTGGATTAGCGCACCCGCCGGTCGTCGGCGAGCATCCCGTAGGGGACGAGATTGTGATAATGGCCGCCTTCGTCGCGAAAGCCGTCGCGATAGAACCCTTCTGCGCGAAATCCCAGCCGTTCGTACAGCCGGCGCGCCACGACGTTGCTGGCCAGCACTTCGAGGAAAATCCGGTGCACCTGCAATGCGTCGAAACCGCGAGCGATCGCCTGCTCCATCGCGTAACGCCCGGCCCCGCGTTTGGGATCCCACGCCGCAAGGGATCGCACGGTGAGCATCCACTGCGGATCCTTGTCGAGCACGAGGTTGCCGAAGCGCGCGCCGTCGCGCTCCACGATCAAATTCTCGAGGCTCGGCGTTTCGAGCGACTGCGCGAACGCTTGGTGCGTCGGTGCGTGCAGCTGGGAGCGCACGTGCGGCCGTGCGAACAGCGAGAGGACGAAGTCGGCGTCCTCGAGCGAGGCCGCGCGAATGGAAAATGCCATGAAAGCCCCTAGCGGCGCCGTCTATGCGGAGCCGTCGAGTTGTGGAATTGCGTCGCCGTTCAGGAAGACGGCCAGCTCGTCGGGCGAGAACTGGAGGCCCGCCCAGAACGACCCGAACTCGCCATACCGCGCACTCGCCTCGTCGAAACGCATTTCGTAGACTAACTTCTTGAAGGCCAGCGGATCGTCGGCGTAGAGATCGACGCCCCATTCGAAGTCGTCGAAACCGATCGAGCCCGAAATCACCTGCGTTACTTGGGCGTGGTGCGAGCGACCGACGGCGGCGTGCTCGCTGGTCATCTTCGCGCGGGCGTCGAACGGCAGCATGTACCAGTTCTCGACCTCGCCGCGCCGTTTGCTCATGGGATAGAAGCACGCGTACCGGCGGCGCGGGATCTTCGCCTGCAGCAGCGGTCCGACGTAGGGGCTCTCTTCCTGTTTGCGCACCAGCTCGTCGAACGCGGCGATCCATTCCGGCGACTGCGGCGCCAGCCCGCGCTCGCTCAGCTCCGCGTGAATCTTCGCGGTCGCGTCGTAGAGTCCGAGCTCCAGCACCGAGACGTACGACCCTTGCGGGATCAAGAATTCGCGCAGCTCCAGCTTGTCTACGAGGGTCTGCGCGTAAGCGAGTCCGTCGAAGCTGCGCGCGTAGTGCGTCAACATCAGGTCGCCCTTGTGGCCGACGATCTGGCACAGTCCGAGGTCGCCTTCTTCGCTGCCTTTCAGATGATCGACGAGATCGATCGCGTGACTCGCGTGCTTGTTGCGCCGCTTCTCGGGCAAGCCGTCCCAGCGCCGGCGATCGACGGAAAACATCCGATGGAGAATCCACCAGCCCTCGAGCGATTCGGGAACGTTCGGATCTCGCATGGCTCCTCGTGTTTTGCTAGCGGCGTGCCAGCGCCTTGGCGCGTTTCATCTCCGCCTCGACTTCGGCCTCCAGCGTGTCGGGGCGTTCGCGGTATTTCGCCCAGAGCGGCGGCGTGTGAGCGATATCGCTCAAGACGCGGGCGTAGACCGCGTTGACCGGCGTCGGAACGCCGTGCTCGCGGCCGGCCGAAGCGACCGCGCCGTTGAGCACGTCGACCTCGGTGAGCGGAACGCCCCGGCGCAGGTCGAGCAGCAGCGACGGAAGCTTCGTCCCGCGCGCGCTCGCGATGCTGCGGGCGAGCAGCCCGCGCGCGACCGGACTGGGGAGCGTTGCGACGTTGAAGAGCGCGCGCACCGGATAGCGCGGCAGATCGATCGGCACGACCTTCATGGCCGACATCACCGCGCGCACTTCGCGAATCATTCGAATTTCGAGCGTGAACGTGCGGTCGTAGTGCACCAGGCGGTTCGGCAGCACGTTGAGGATCGCACAGCTCGCGTTGGCGACCACGTTGAGCGCGAGCTTGCTCCACTTGAGCGCACGCCAGTCCTCGACCACGCGCACGTTCATGCCGGCGCCGGCGAAGGCCGCGGTCAGCCAGTTGTAGGCGTTCGCGCCCATCGGTGCCAGCGCGAGGCCGCCTTCGTTGGCGGCGCTGGCACGTCCGTCGCGGTCGCGATCGACCGGCGTGGTCAGCGCCGCGGCGACGACGTTGTCGGCCCCGAACGCCGTTGCGAGGCGCTCTTCGTTTCCGACGCCGTTCTGCGGCGAGACGAACGCGCATCGCTCGGGCTGCACGACGGCCCTGCGCAGCGTTTCGATCGCCGACTCGGTGTCGTACGACTTGGTTGCGACCAGCGCGACGTCGGCGTCGTACGGGCGCACGTCGGCCAGCGCGCGCGGCGCGTACTCGACGTCGACTCCGGCGCGGCCGAGCAAATCGCCGAAATACGTTCCGACCGCTCCCTTGCCGACGATATAGAATCTCATCCCGTCGATCCGAACCCGCCGTCGCCGCGGCGCGTTTCGGGGAGCAGGTCGACCGGCTCGAACGCCGCCCGCGAGACCGGTGCCACGACCAGCTGTGCGATGCGATCGCCCCGCCGGATGACCACGGATTCGCTTCCGAGATTGGCTAGAACGACCTGTACTTGCCCGCGATAGTCGGCGTCGATGGTGCCGGGCGAGTTCAAGCACGTCACCCCGCTGCGCAGCGCCAAGCCGCTGCGCGGGCGTACTTGCGCTTCGAACCCGTCGGGGAGCGCGATCGCAAAGCCGGTCGGCACGAGCGCGCGCGCCCCCGGTGCGAGCGTCAGCTCGTTGCGAACGGCCGCGCACAGATCCGCACCCGCGGCGTGTTCCGACATGTAAGCGGGCAACGGCAATCCCTCGCCCTCGGGAAGCCGCTGCAGGGCTACCCGCACTCGCGCGTCCATGCCGCTCACTTTGCAAGCAGCGACGATAACTCTTCCCGGAAACTTTCGATATCGCGAAACGAACGGTAAACGCTGGCGAAGCGGATGTACGCGACCGGATCGAGCTTCTTGAGCGCTTCCATCAGCTTCTCGCCCACCATCGTCGAAGAGACTTCGCTCTCGCCGCGGGCGAACAGCTCGCGCTCCAGGTCGGCCGCTACCGCCTCCATTTGGCTCTCTGAGATTGGACGCTTCTCGCAGGCCTTGCGCAGGCCGCCCAGGATCTTCTCGCGGCTGTACTGCTCGCGGCGTCCGTCTTTCTTGACGACGAACAGCCGCGGAGCTTCCATGCGTTCGTACGTCGTGAAGCGATGCTTGCAACGCAAGTCAAGACACTCGCGCCGCCGCCGAACGACCGTTTCGTCGTCGCGCGAGTCTACGACGCGCGTTTCGCTCTTGCGGCAGGTGGGACAGATCAGGCGAGCACTCTCCAAGGGCGTTGCAAAACCCCCACCGGTAGTGGGCGCTCGTATTATACGTTACTAGGGGTAGTAAACGCAAAAAGGACCGCGTGCGCGGCCCCTCCGGCGGTCGTATCGTCGCGCCGGCTTAACTCGCGGCGCCGATCTTGAACATCTTCGTGCCGCATACCGGGCACTTGCCTTCGGTTGCGGGACGTCCGTTCTTCATGGTGATTTGAACGGCGTCTTTGATTTCGCGCTTGGTCTTGCATTTGACGCAATACGCTTCTGCTGCCACCTGTCGTACCTCCGTGGGCCGAGGCTATTCCCGCTCCGGGGAACGGCCCCTTTCCATCCGGACGAGGGCGCGTGATTGGCCCGCCGATGCAGGAACCCGTCTGGCAGCCGCGAGCGCGTTTCGAAGCTCTGCGGGCCGAGCGCGGCTTCGCCGCCAAGGCCGGCGGCCTGTGGTGCTGCGGCGACCTGGAACCGCTGCGCCGGCCCTGCGTGGCGATCGTCGGGACCCGGGCTGCGACCGCCTACGGCAAGCGGGTGGCGCGGGAGCTGGCCGCTCGGCTGAGCGAGGCCGGATGCTGCATCCTCTCGGGGCTGGCTCTCGGCATCGACACGGCGGCGCACGAAGGAGCGCTCGACGCAACGGCAGCGACGATCGGCGTGCTGGGCGGCGGACACAGCCATTTCTTTCCGCGGTCGAACGTGCGGCTGGCCGCGCGGATGCTCGCCGCCGGCGGCGCCGTGCTCTCGCCGTTCGCGCCCTCCGAGCGGGCCATGCCGGCGCAGTTTTTGCAGCGCAACGGCGTCGTCGCGGCGCTCGCCGACGCGGTCGTGGTCGTCGAAGCGCCGGCCCGCAGCGGTGCGCTCAACACGGCCGGCTGGGCGGCCGGACGCATCCCGGTGCTGGCCGTTCCCGGCGACGTCGACCGCCGCCACGTTGCCGGCTGTCTTTCGCTGATTCGCGACGGCGCGATGCTCGCGCGCAATGCGGGCGACGTGCTCGAAGCGCTCGGATTGCACTCCCGCCAGACGCTTCTCGCCGCTCCGGCCGCCGCTGCCGACCCGGCCGAGCAATCGCTGCTCGCGGCACTCGACGCCGGCGCGCTCGGCGTCGAGCATCTGGCCGCCGCGACGCAGCTGCCGGCCGCGGCGATTCTGGCGGCGCTCACGCGCTTGGAACTCAACGGCTTGGTGGAGCGGCGCGGCGCGGACGAGTTCGCGCGCCTTTGATATGCTATCGGACATGCACGTCCGACTGATCGCCGTGGACCGGTTGCGCACGTCCTACGCGGCGGCCGCCTGCACCGAGCTGCGCAAGCGCATCGCGCCGTACTACAACTACGACGAAATCGAGGTGCCGGCCGGAAACGGGAACGATCCGCGCGCGGCGATGCGCGACGAAGCCGCGCACATCGTGCGCCATCTCCAAAGCGGCGACCGCGTCTGGCTGCTGGAACGCGCCGGCACCGAGCTCAGCAGTCTCGACGTCGCGACTCGCATCGAGGAAATCGCGCACGCGGGCGTGCGGCGCTGGGCGCTGATCGTCGGCGGGGCGTTCGGCACCGCTCCAAGCGTGCGCGCGCGAGCCGACTTCGCGTGGTCGCTCTCGCCGCTCACGTTCCTGCACGAGTGGGCGCGCATGATCGTGCTGGAACAACTCTACCGTGCGGCGAAGATCGTTCGGAATGAACCCTACCACCACTAAGGCGGCGTCCGCGCTTCCGGACGACGCGCTGCGTGCGTTTGCCGGTGCGGCGGCCGCCGCAGCCGCCGCGCTCTATCCGGCCGCGCCGGCCGCAGAAGTCGCTTTCGAGGCGCCGCGGCGCCCCGAGTTCGGCGACTTTGCGACCAACGTCGCGTTCCCGCTGGCGCGCGTGGCCCGCCGCTCGCCCAACGACGTCGCGGCGGCGATCGTCGGAGAAA
>DATJUC010000204.1:0-7645 GCA_035502675.1 Candidatus Acidiferrales bacterium
TGCCGGCCGGGCGCCAAAAGTATTCTTCCAAAAAGTGATCGAGCAAATTCTTCAGCGCGGGCGGGATGCCGTTATTGTACTCACCCGAGACGATTGCGAAACCGTCGGCCGCGCGAAAGATGCCGGCGAGTTCCTCCATCACCGGCGGCGCCTCGCCCTTCGGGAACTCCTTGTACATCCGGTCGAGCAGCGGCAGCGGCTTTTCCAGCGGATCCACCAGCACCGGTTCCATCCCGCGGCTTTGCAGCTCGCGCACGATCCAACGCGCCGCTTTGATGCCTTGGCGCTCGCGGCGGACCGAGCCGTAGATGACCGGGACGGAGAAGCGTTTTTCCATGAAATCGACCGGAGCCTATGAGATTTAGGGCAGCGCGGAAGGCGTCGCCGGATACGTCGCGCGCGCTTGCAGCGCTTGCGTCGCCATCGCCTGCAGCGCTTCGACGTGCGCGCGGGTTTGCTCGTCGAACTTCCCGACGCGCAGCGCCAGCGCGCACGAATGCTGCAGATCTTCCAGCTGAAGCCGAGCGAGTGCCTGAGCGTCGGGCGGCGTTCCGGGCGCCGGATCGAGCCAAAGTGCGGCCAGACGCTTGGCGAATGCGGCCTGGGCGTTGCGCCGCACGACCCCCGCTCGAGCGATCCGGCCGTTTTCGAGGTCGCCGAAAATCCCGGCGCGCGTCCAGTCGAAGAGATCGGTGAGCGTCATGGTCGAACCCGGCGCGTACTTCGTCTGCAGCTCGTCGATGCGCTGCAGGGTCAGCGGCCCGAAGAGCTCGTTCATGACCTGCGCTTGCGTCGATGCCGCGACCTCCACGACGGCGACGTCGTGCCGTGGCGTGGGATCGTAGACCCAGGTGCCGTTGGTAAACGCGCTGACCTCGCGATACGGCAGACGCTGCAATACCGCCGGACTGAAGTGCCACGCTTCGTCGGAGAACAGGTACCGCTCCAGCGCCAGCCAGGCCTCGCGCTCGTACGCGCGCGAAACCGGCTCGAGCGGCGGCGCGCTATGCGGGTCGCCGGCTCGAGCGCGCGAGACGTACTCTCCGCCGATCACGTGAGCGGGCATCTGGACGTCGCGAACGTAGTACCGAAGCGGCGTTAAGAAGGCTCGCCGCGCCTCCGTATACGGCTGCCCCGGAGCCGGAAAGCGCCGATCGACGGCGTTCATGATGCGATGCAGCATGGCCAGCTGCAG
The DNA here is from genome assembly GCA_035502675.1 of Candidatus Acidiferrales bacterium. Taxonomy (GTDB): domain Bacteria; phylum Vulcanimicrobiota; class Vulcanimicrobiia; order Vulcanimicrobiales; family Vulcanimicrobiaceae; genus DATJUC01. The sequence continues at coordinate 1,196 of DATJUC010000204.1, forward strand.
CTCTTCCCACTGCAGCGGCTTGTCGGTCAGGTCGTCCTGCTGCACGCGCGGATCGATGGCGTGGCCGCCCGGAAAGTAGGCGTCTTCGTCGGACGCAAAGCGGTACATCGGATCCGACCACCGCGACGCCCACCGGTTCAGCGTCGCCTTCTCCTGGTCGGGCGTCGCGGCGTTGGGCACGTACGCGTAACCGTAGTGTACCGCATAGTAATCGTACGGGCCGAGCACGAGTTGGAAGTAGTCGCCTTGCGCCGTGCCTTTCGGCCACAGATTGATCGGCGCGTACTCCATCACGCTGCTCGCGACGCCGTACCTCGACGTGAAGCCGGGGTCTTGCAGATCCTTGGCGGTATACGCCATCGAACCGATGAAGTTGTGCTGCAAGCCCAGATCGTGTCCCGACTCGTGCAAGACGATCGATTCGATGAGATCCAGGGTGTAGCGGCGTTCGGCACCGGCACCGTCGGCGATTCCGCGCGCCGGCGCGACCAAATAGCGATACTCGACCGGCCCGTCGGGGCCGAGCACGGCGTCGAAGTTGATGCCGGCGTTGATCTCTTCGCCGGTGCGCGGATCGTCGACGATCAGCGCCTCGGCACCGTATTGCGGGTTGGTCGTGTCGATCCAGCGCACCATGTTGTTGCGAATGTCGTCGACGTCGAAGTTCGGGTCGTCGGGCTGCTGCTGGACCTGCACCGCGTTCTGAATGCCGATGCGTTCGAAGGCGGCGTTCCATTGCAGCAGGGCGGCCCGGACGACGGGACGGTACTCGACCGGGACGTCGTTACTGATCGTGAACAGCAGCGGGTGCTTCGCCTGCGAGGGCTGGCCCGGCAGCGCCGGCATGAAGTTCCAGCGCGTAACGTAGTAGACGTTGCGCGTCGTTTCGGCATCGCTTTCGAAGTTCAGCAGCGGCTGCTCGAAGTACCCGACGCGCGGGTCGGATAGGCGCGGCACGTAGCCGTCGCTCGGCGCTTCGATGAAATTGTAGGTCATGTCGACTTCGACGCTGCGCGGATCGGGAACGTTGTCGATCACGTCGGGATCGTCGGTCGCCCACGTTTGGCTGACGCGCAGCAGCGTGTTCTGCGGAAATGCCTTGGCTTGCGAGAAGTAGGTGCGCGCCGGATCCAAACGATACGTGTGGCCCGGGTGCGGCGCAACGGCTTGGAACTGCGAAGCCAAATCCGCGACGTCGCCCAAGAACGGATCGGCGGAGATCAAGACCAGGCTCGAGGACTGCGCCACGATCGGCGTTACAGCGATCACGGAACTCGGAAGCGACTCGTGCGTCGAGGTGGCCTGCGGCGTGTTCGGGTCGACCTTGGCGATCTCGTTCGGCCACAAAATGACGATTCGGTCGTCGACCCGCTGGAAGTGGATGACGCGCGCCGGTGCGACGTACGGTTCGCCCGGCGCCGGACCGAAGCCGCCCAAGCCGCTCGACGGGACCGACGTCTCGATCAGATCGCGGCCGAGCTGCGAAACCGGAATACCGAGATAGAGCTTCCCAGCTTTTCGGACGACCGTCAGCAGGCCGCTGCTCACCGCTGCGCCCTTGACGAAAACGTCGTAGTCGGCCGGTTGGCCGGGCGGCTTGGCCGACGCGGCCGGCTGGGGAGCGGCGGCGCGCGCACGGGTGCCCGGCGACGCGAGGACGGCCAGCGCAAAGACGGCCGTGATAAGGCTGGAAAGACGCTTCACGACGATCCTCGAGAACGATGACGAGAGATGGCTGAAGCGGTGTTTAGCCGTCGGCCGCGCTTGTCATGCTTTACACCGGGTCGGGGCTCTGATATGCTCGGCCGGTCGCCGGGACGGGCGCGCGAGCCTGTACCCGAGCGAGACTATCCTAGCCTTAGGAGCTCAACGTGCCGCTCACCAAAGAACAGAAGGCGGAGATCGCCGCCAAATACGGCCGCGGGTCGAACGACACCGGATCGGCCGAAGTGCAGATCGCCATCCTCACCGCCTCGATCAACCAGCTCACCGAGCATCTGAAGATCCACAAGAAGGATCATCACAGCCGCCGCGGCTTGTTGCTGCAAGTCGGCCAGCGCCGCCGTTTGCTCAACTATCTTCAGTCCAAAGACCTCGAGCGCTACCGCTCGCTGATCTCCGATCTCGGACTGCGCCGCTAAGCTTTTCGCCGGCGAGCTCGGCGCGCGGCGTCTTTGATCGCCGCGACGCCCATACCGTAATACTCGATCAGCTCCAGCGGATCGCCGGACTGACCGAACCGGTCGTCGACGCCGACGAACTCGATCGGCACCGGGTGGTGCTGCGCGAGAATCTCGGCGACGCGCGAGCCCATTCCGGCGTGCTTCTGATGTTCCTCGACGGTGACGATCGTTCCGCACGCACGCGCGGCGCCGACGATCGCCGCTTCGTCCATCGGCTTGACGGTGTGGTTGTTGACGACGCGGCACTCGATGCCGTCTTCGCGCGCCAGCTCGTCGGCCGCCAGCAAAGCGTTGTAGACGAGGATCCCGCACGCGACGATTGCGACGTCGTCGCCGTCGCGCAACGTCTGAGCGGTCCCGATTCGGAACGGCGTCTCCTCGGTGGTGACGACGGCCGACTTCTCGCGGCCGAAACGCAGGTATGCCGGTCCCCACATTTCCGAGAGCGCCAGCGTGGCCTTCTTCGTCTGAACGGAATCGCATGGGACAACGACCGTCATCTTCGGGATCACGCGCATGATCGCGATGTCTTCGATCGCTTGATGCGTCGCGCCGTCGGGGCCGACGGAGACGCCGGCGTGCGCGCCCGCGATCTTCACGTTGGTCTCGTTGAGCGCCATGATGGTGCGTACTTGCTCCCACGACCGGCCCGGGTTGAACATCGCGTAGCTCGCGATCCATGGGATCTTGCCCACCGCTGCGAGCCCGCCCGCCATCGCGACCAGCAGCTGTTCGGAGACCCCGATTTCGATATACTGCGCGGGATGCGCCTTCTTGAAACCCTCGAAGCGCGTCGACTCCGAAAGGTCGGCGCAGATGCCCAGCACGTTGCGATTGCGAGTTCCGGCTTCGATCAGCCCTTCGCCGAAGCCGTTACGGGTCGGAACCTGCTTCAAGTTGCCGGCACGGTAGTCGACCAAGTGCATCGCGCGCGCGGCGTCGTCGTGAAGACCGGTGCTAGACATCGGCGAGAATCCTTTCGCGGGCGGCTTCCAGTTCGCGCAGCGCCTCGTCGGCCTGTTGCGCGTTGGGCGGCTTTCCGTGCCACGTGTAGTCGCCTTCCATATACGAGACGCCTTTGCCCGGGACGGTCAGCGCGAGAATGACTTGCGGTTTTCCTCGCACCATGGCAGCGCGCTCGGCCGTTTCGACGAACGCGCCGACGTCGTTGCCGTCGCACTGGAAAACCTCCCAGTTGAAGGAGCGATACTTGTCGGCCAGCGGTTCGAGAGGCATGACGTCTTCAGTGCTTCCGTCAATCTGGATGAAGTTACGGTCGACGATGCAGGTGAGGTTGTCCAATCCGAATTTGGCGGCCGCCATCGCCGCTTCCCAATGCAGTCCGCATTGGTGCTCGGCGTCCGAGGTCACGACCCAGGTTCGAAAGCTCTTTCCGTCCATCTTCGCAGCCAGCGCCATGCCGACGCCTTGCGCCAAACCCTCGCCCAGCGGACCCGACGTCGTCTCGACCGACGGCAGCGTGACGCGCTCCGGATGGCCTTGCAGCCGCGTTCCGAACTTGCGAAGCGTCAGCAGCTCCTCGACGGGAAAGTAGCCGAAGTTCGCCATCGCGGAGTAACGCACCGGCGCGATATGCCCGCAGGAGAGCAGCAACCGGTCGCGATCCTCCCAATCCGGCCGCTGCGGATCGTGCTTCATGAGGAATCCGTAGAGCGCGGTGAAGACGTCGGCCATATCGAGCGGTCCGGCGGAATGTCCGGAACCGGCGGCCAGCAACGAGCGGATGATTCCTTCCCGCACGTCCACGGCTTTGAGCTCCAGTTCTTTGCGGCGTTCGGGCGTCAGCATTTGCATGAGCGCGGTTATACCAGCCGGATTGCGACCGAACCTGGCGGGCTCAAAATCCGAGCGCTTCGCCGGCGGGACGGCGCCGATCGGTGCCGCCGTAACGCGTGCCGCCGGGCGGATCCAGGACGACGGCCTGCGCCGATCCCCACTGCGGAACTTCGCGAAGCGCGTACCCCATCGAGACCAGCGCGCCGGCGGTCGCGGCACCGAATGCGCCGGGTTCGTACTGCAGCTGGTCGGGAAGCCACTGCATGTGGGTGCGCGGCGCGTCGACCGCCTGCTGAACGTTCATGCCGTAGACGAGTGCGTTCAGCAGCGTCTCCAGGACGATCGTGATGATGCGCGGCCCGCCCGGGCTGCCCGTTACCATCACGAGTTTTCCGTCGCGGGTGACGATCGTCGGAGCCATCGACGAAAGCGGCCTCTTGCCGGGCTGGACGTCGTTGCGCTGGCCTTGCACCAGCCCGTACATGTTAGCGGCGCCGGGCTTCGACGTGAAGTCGTCCATCTCGTCGTTGAGAAAGAACCCCGTGTCGCCGGCGATGACGGACGCACCGAACGAGTCGTTGAGCGTGTAGGTCACGCCGACGGCGTTGCCCCATCGATCGACGATCGAATAGTGCGTCGTCTCGTCGTTCTCGTGCGCGACCGCTGCGAGTCCGGGCCGCACGTGCGTCGAGGGCGTCGCACGGTCGGGAGCGATCTTCTCGCGCAGTTCGGCGGCATACGCCGGCGACAGGAGCTGCGCGACCGGATTCTTCACGAAGTCGGGGTCGCCGAGGTACGCGTTGCGATCGGCGAACGCGCGCCGCTCCGCTTCGGTGACGTAATGCAGGCTGCGCACCGAATGCCAGCCCCAGTCGGCCAGCGGGTACGGCGCGACGACGTTGAGGATCTCGCACATCGTTGCGCCGCCCGAACTCGGCGGCGGCGCCGAGTCGATCTCGTAGCCGCGATACGCGCAACGCAACGGTGCCGATTGCTCGACGCGATAACCTTCGAAGTCGCGCAGCGTAAGGATCCCGCCGCCGGCGTCGCTGGCAGCGACGATCGCGCGCGCGATCGGGCCGTCGTAGAACGCCGCCGCGCCGCCGTTCGAGACGAGCTCGAGCGTGCGCGCGAGCCGGGGTTGCTTGAAGGTCGCCCCGGGTTGCGGGAACCGGCCGCCGGGCAGGAAGATCGCTCGCACGTTCGGCTCTTTTTGAAGTTCGTACGGTCCCGTGTAGTCCTCGGTTCGCGAACCGTCGAACGGAACGACGTCGCCCGGGTCGATCGTGAACCCGTCGCGCGCGAGCGCGATTGCGGGAGCCATCAGCGCCGCGCGCGACATCGTTCCAAACTCCTGGCGCGCGGTCTCCATGCCGAGCACGGTCCCCGGCACGCCGACGGCGAGCCAGCCTTTGCGCGAGCGAAACGGGACGACGTTGCCCCGCGCGTCCAGGAACATGTCGCGGCTGGCGCTCAGCGGCGCCTTCTCGCGGAAATCGATGAAGCGTTCGCGACCGTCGTGCATGCGCACGAGCATGAAGCCGCCGCCGCCGACGTTGCCGCAGCACGGATCGACGACGGCCAGCGCGTAGGCGACGGCCACCGCCGCGTCGACGGCGTTGCCGCCGGCACGCAAAACGTCTACGCCGGCTTCCGTCGCGTCGTGCTGCTCGGTCGCCACCATCGCATGGACGCCGACGGCCGGGCGACGCGCGTCCGTCCAAGGCGTAGATATCGTCGAGCCTGGCGTCACCGCCAGGCTCGCGACCAGTGCGGCAACGGCCGCGGATTTGTGCGGCAAGTCTACATCGAGCCCGGTTTGACGTTGGTTTGCGTCATTGGGCCCATCCCGCTGAGCTGCAGGACCGCGTCACCTTTAGCCCTCGCCCAGTGATGAACGCCGGCCGGCAAAAACACGTACGATCCGGCCGGCAGCGTCTGGGACTTGGCGAGGTCGATCGTGTCGCCGAGCCCCACCACGATCGATCCTTGGAGAACGGTCACCATCTCGTCGCCGCCGTGATAGTGCGGCGGAAAGGTCGCGCCGTCCGGCAGCATGAGCCGAACGGTATAGTGTTCGACCTTCGAAGGATCGCCGTCGACGACCGCCATTTTGGCACCGGCCGGAAGATCGGGAGCGGTGGTCCATTGCAGCTGAGAAGGCGTGACGATGAGCGGGGTAGTGCGCGCTCCCATCATGGGAGCGGCGCCGAGCAGCGCCAGCGTAGCGGCTAGCGCGGCGATTCCGAGGGTTTTCTTCATGTGGCGTACCTCCGAAGTAGCAGAGCAAGGTGCACCCGCGTACGGCTTCTCTCCTAGTTTGCCGGACACCAAGCGAGCAAGCTCTTCGGGTCCGAAGGTGCCTCCGGCGAATGCCCCGAAACGGCCACGGTTAACATTAAGACACAATAGAAGACTAGGAGAATTCCGTGCCCGAATCCGTGACCTTAACGGTCGGCGGGCGCACGAT